>DASQHM010000070.1:0-5470 GCA_035632095.1 Candidatus Cybelea sp.
ACATGAGTATCAACTTGACCATTCCGGCGACCAAGGAGCTCAAGCCCCGCATCGTCGTCTTCGGCGTCGGCGGCGCGGGCGGCAACGCCGTCAACAACATGATTGGCTCGAACCTGGAGGGCGTGGAGTTCGTCGTCGCGAACACCGACGCGCAAGCGCTCTCCAACTCGCTGGCCGAGCGCCGCATCCAGCTCGGCGTCAGCATCACGCAAGGCCTCGGCGCCGGCGCTCGGCCGGAAGTGGGGCGCGCGGCGGCGGAAGAAGCGCTCGATCTCGTGGTCGAGCATCTGCAAGGCTCGCACATGGCGTTCATCACCGCCGGCATGGGCGGCGGCACGGGAACCGGCGCCGCGCCGGTAATCGCCCGGGCTGCGCGCGAGCTCGGCATTCTGACCGTCGGCGTGGTGACCAAGCCCTTCCAGTTCGAAGGGACGCATCGCATGCGCATGGCGGAAGCCGGCATCGAGGAACTGACGCAGTACGTCGATACGCTGATCATCATTCCGAACCAGAACCTGTTCCGTGTCGCCAACGAGAAGACGACCTTCGCGGACGCCTTCAAGATGGCGGACAATGTTCTGCATTGCGGCGTGCGCGGCGTGACAGATCTGATGGTGATGCCGGGCCTGATAAACCTCGACTTCGCCGACGTCCGCACCGTGATGAACGAGATGGGCAAGGCGATGATGGGCACGGGCGAATCAGAAGGCTCCAACCGCGCCATCGACGCGGCGGAGGCGGCGATCGCCAACCCGCTCCTCGACGACGTGTCGATGAAGGGCGCCAAGGGTGTGCTGATCAACATCACCGGCGGCCTGGACCTGACGCTGTTCGAGGTCGATGAGGCGGCGAACCGCATCCGCAACGAAGTGGACCCCGACGCCAACATCATCGTCGGCTCCACCTTCGACGAAAGCCTGGCGGGGCGCATGCGGGTGTCGGTGGTGGCGACCGGAATCGACAGCGTTGCCATGGCTCAGCCGCGGCCCTCGGCCACAATCACGCCCATGGTCCGGCCGGCGGCGGCGGTGCAGCTGCGCACAACGCAAAGCGCCGCGCCGGTGCAGGTGGCTCAGCCCATGCCGGCGATGCAACCGCAAGCGCAGATGCAGGTCCAGCCGCAGCAGCAGCCCGCCGCGCAGCCGCAGGCGATCGTCCAGCCGATGGCGTCGCCGGTGCGCGCCGTCGAGCCGGAACCGGCGCAAGCTCCGCTGGCGTTCGAGCAGCCGGCGGCGCCTCCGCCGATCCTGCGGCCGGCGGTCGAACGCGGGGCGGCGTTTATCGCTCCGCGTCCGGTGGCGCCCGAAGCTGTGCGCGAGCCGGTCCGCGCGCCGGATCCGTTCCGGGAAGCGGCAATGGTCAACGCCGGTGGCGAGACGACGCGCCGGCCGAACCTGCTGGAGCGGATCACCCGCGCCGGCCGGCCGCGGGCGGAAGCGCACCTGCCGCAACAGAGAGTAGAGCCTGTCGCACCGCGGCCCGCACCTGCGGCTCAACCGGCTCCGGCCCAAAAAATGACACCCAAGGCGCCGACCTTGGGCGGGCTGGAGCCCGGGGATCGAGTCGCCGTACCCCGCGAGGACGATCTACTGGATATACCGGCGTTTCTCCGCCGGCAGGCGAATTGAATATAGTAAAAATACGGTAAATCAACTACTTGTACGAGTAAGTTCGCGTAACATTCAGTAACAAAGAGTGATTTGTGCGCTGCGGGGGATTGCCAGAACATCTCCCCGCAGCGCCAGTTTGGTTAATCGCGCTGCCAGCGTGGCGAAGGAGTTCCGGCCGGCCTTAAGCGATAAGCGTCAAGAAATTCAGGCCCGGCCGATTGGCGAGCGGATATTGCTAGGGGGAATTTGGCGAGTGACTAAAGGGCGGGCGCCCAGAAGTTGTGCCATTTGGTCTGGAGCGTTCGTCTGATGACTTTGATGAGTGATGAAAGCGTCCTGTCCGGCAAGGCGGCGAAAGCAGCGACCCAGGCAGCGAGAGAAGCAAAAAAAGCCCGGTGGGGGGCATGCTAAAACGCAAAATCCGTCACGAGTTCACCTTTTCGGCGCGCCAGCGGACGCTTAAGAACCGCATCCGGTGCTCCGGCATCGGGCTCCACTCAGGAGCACGTGTCAGCATGGCGCTGATACCCGCCGAATCCGACACAGGCGTCGTGTTTCGCCGCACCGACGTTCGCGGAAAATCGGCCCTGGTTCCCGCGCGATTCGATGCGGTGAGCGATCTCACGCTCTGCACCTCCGTCGCCAACGAAGACGGCGTCAAGGTGGCGACCATCGAGCATCTCATGGCGGCTTTGGCCGGCTGCGGCGTCGATAACGTGGTGGTCGAGCTCGACGGGCCGGAAGTGCCCGCGATGGACGGTTCCGCGGCTCCCTTCGTTTTCCTGATCGAATGCGCCGACATCGTCGAACAGGCGGCGTCCCGGCGTTACATCGAAGTGCTGCGGCCGATCGAAGTTCGCGACGGCCAGCGCTCGGCCCGGCTCGAGCCGGCGGCCGGATTCTCGGTCAGCTTCGAAATCGATTTCCCGAACGCCGTTGTCGGCGAGCAGCGCTGCCATTTTGAGCTTTACAACGGCACGTTCAAATCCGAGCTCTGCCGTGCGCGGACGTTCGGTTTCGTCAGCGAGTTCGAGAAGCTGCAGGCACTCGGACTGGCGCGCGGCGGCTCGCTCGAGAACGCAATCGTCGTGAGCGGCGATCGGGTGTTGAACGAGGAAGGCTTGCGCTACGACAATGAATTCGTGCGCCACAAGGCGCTCGATTCCATCGGCGATCTATATCTTGCCGGCGCGCCTATTCTCGGGCATTTCCACGGCACGCGTTCGGGTCATGCGCTCAACAATCGGCTCTTGCAGTCGCTGTTCGCCGACGCCGATGCGTGGCGCATGTCGAACGAGCCGGCGGGATGGGCGGAGCATCGCGCGGTGGCCAACGCCTGAGGGGCAATCGTCTTCTCTAACGGCGGCAAAACAAATGGCGTGACCCTCGGGTCACGCCATTGATCGTTTGGTATGCCGAAGCGATTGGGCCGGTTTGATCAGGCGGCTTCGGCTTGCTTGGCGGCGCGCCGCCGCGGCCGACCGGCCAGACTCTTGATCAGCCCCGACACGGCCGATCGCACGCCGGTGTCTTCGATGTCGCTAAAGTTCCGCACCAATTCGATGGTCGAGCGGTTCTTGCCGCCGTGTTCCAGCGGGATGCTGGGCGAGCTCGGCTCGACGCCGTCGAAGAAGAAATTGACGTCGACCTCGAGCCGCTGTGCGATCTCGAACAAGCGTCCGGCGCTGACGCGATTGGCCCCGGTCTCGTATTTCTGGATTTGCTGATACGAAATCGCCAGAGCCGTGGCCAGGTGTTCTTGTGTCAGACCCATCTGAGTGCGCCGCTCGCGGATCTTTTCGCCCACGTGATCGTCGATGCGCTTTGCAAGTTTTCCCATACGTAACTGTCTCCCCTAAGTATCGATTTGTGTGCGGCGCGGAAGCCTGCCGTTACGTCACGGCCCTAGCGCCGCGGCCGGTTCGTGGCGGACCGCAGGCTATCAGCCGTACGCTGCGCGGTTGTCCGGCGTGACCCGTGTCCGTGGGCGCCGCACCGCCGCAGCCAATCGCCTCTCACGAGCACCTTACGTGCATCTTCCGGTTGGAATAATTCGCTCCTAACCGTTGCGCGGAGACTAGCGAAGGCAAAACTCGGGCGGAATCATCCGAACGTATAAAGGCTTCTCACGGTTTCGAGACCTGGGGCGCGTTCAGGTTCATTATCGCAATAGGTGTGTGGCCGAGTGCCCCCGGCGAAGCGCGCCGGACGCCGGCCGTGTCGTGAGCCGAGGCCGGGGTCTTGCAATCGATTGGCCGGCATGACAGATAGGTGCGCATGAGTTCGCCCATGAGCGCATACCACCTCCGCATCGCTGCGGCGATGGGCCTTGGCCTGTTGACGGCGGCCTGCGGCGGCACCAAGGACACCTATGTCGAGCGGCCGGTGGAGGAGCTTTACAACACGGCTCAGGACGACATGTCGCGCGGCGAATATGCCAAGGCCGCCAAAGACTTTGACGAGGTCGACAGGCAGCACCCGTATTCGGTCTGGGCCGGAAAGGCGCAGCTCATGTCGGCGTACGCCTACTACCAATACAACAAGTACGACGAAGCCATTCTCGCGGCCGAGCGTTACAAGGAGCTGCATCCCGGCAACAAGGACGTGGCTTACGCCTACTACCTGATCGCAATCTGCTACTACGAACAGATCGCCGATGTCGCCCGCGACCAGAAGATCACCGATCTCGCACTCGGTTCGCTGGAGGAGGTGGTACGCCGCTTCCCCAACACCGAGTACGCGCGTGACGCGAAATTGAAAATCGATCTGGCGCGCGATCACCTGGCAGGCAAGGAGATGACCATCGGCAGGTATTACCTTCGGAGGGGGGAGTATCTGGCCGCCATCAACCGGTTTCGCGCGGTGGTGGAGAAGTACCAGACCACGACCCATGTGCCGGAGGCGCTGGAGCGCCTGACCGAGGCCTATCTCGCCCTCGGCGTGGTGGACGAGGCGCAGACCGCGGCCGCCGTGCTCGGACACAACTACCCCGGCAGCGAATGGTACCAGCGGTCCTATACGCTGCTGACCGGCTTCGATCTCCAGCCGGTGGAGAACAAGGGCTCTTGGCTGAGCCGCACCTGGGGCTCCGTGTTCTAGCCGCCGACCGTGCTCCGCGCACTGACCATTCGTGACATCGTCCTGATCGACCGGCTCGAGCTTGCCTGGAGCGGCGGATTGAGCGTCCTGACCGGCGAAACCGGCGCCGGAAAATCCATCCTTCTCGATGCGCTAGGACTGGCGCTCGGCGCGCGCGCCGACAGCGGCCTGGTCCGTCACGGCGCCGAACAAGGTTCGGTCGCGGCCGTCTTCGAACTCCCCGCCGGGCATGCCGCGCGCGCCTTGGTGCGCGAGCAGGGATTCGACGACGGCGACGAGCTGGTGTTGCGCCGGGTGCTTGGCGCCGACGGCAAGAGCCGTGCGTTCGTGAACGATCAGCCCGCAGGCGTCGGTTTGCTGCGCCGGCTCGGCGGACTCCTGGTCGAGATGCACGGTCAGAACGAAGAACTTGGCCTGCTCGACCCCGCCGGCCATCGCGATCTGCTCGATGCGTTCGGCAACTTGATAGAAACAGCGGGTACCGTGCGCCGGGCACACGCCGAATGGCAAGCTGCGAAGGCGGCGCTGACCGAGCGGCAAAACGTCCTCGCGGCGGCGGCGCGGGAGGAAGACTACCTTCGCCATGTCCATGCGGAGCTTTCGGCCCTGGCGCCGCGCGCCGGCGAAGAGGCGGAACTCGCCGCATCCCGCACGACGATGCAGCACGGCGAGAAGATCGCGGCGGCCATCGATGAAGCGACTCGTGCCTTCGACGACGGCGGCGGAGTCGCCAGCCGCATTCGCATCGCCGAACGGACGTT
>DASQHM010000071.1:0-7299 GCA_035632095.1 Candidatus Cybelea sp.
AAAGCTCGAAGCGCGTGCGGTCGTGGCGCTGCACCACCGGCTCCAGCACCAGCGGCATGCTTTGCCGCGTGGTGTAGGGCAGGAGGTAGCCGACCCGGATCCGATCCCGCCGCTTCGGCGCAAATTTGAATTGGCTGCGCGCCTTGGCGTCGGCGACCTGGCGTTCGATGACGCGGGCCTTGTGCTGCGCCACGCGAAACGTGAAGTCCTGGCTGACCGGCAGTGCGTGCAGATTGAAGACGTCGATCGACACTTGCGCATCGTTGGCCATCTCGACCTCGACGCGATGCACCAGGCGGCGGCAAAACGCGTCGTATCCGCGCCAATCGCAGAGCGTCAATTGCATGTCGAGAAGGCGCGATAGGGCCAAATCGTGCTCCGGGTCGCGTTCGAGAACCAGCTTGTAGAATTCCGCGGCGCGGTCGGGCATGCGCCATCGCTCGAACGTGCCGGCGGTTTCGAGCAGTGTCTCGACCTTGTCCGGCTGGAGCGCGAGAGCCTTTTCCAGACATTGGGCGGCTTCGAGCTGCTTGTCCTGCCGGATCAAGGCGCGGCCGAGCACGATCCAACAGTTCGGGCTATCCGGCTCGAGGTCCACGGCGCGGCGCGCGGCGGCTTCCGCTTCCACCGCTTCGCCCGACGCTTCCAGAACACAGCTCAAGTGAAAGGGGGTCAGCGAATTCGGCGGCAACAGCCGTTCGGCCTTGCGATAGGGCTCGATAGCCTCCTCGAACCGCCCCAGTTTGCGCAGGACCTCACCGAGGTTGAACCAGGCGGCGCCGAAATCGGGCTTAAGTTCCACGGCTCGCTTGAAACTGACAAGCGCGCCGTCGAGGACGTTCATGCCGATCTGGGCATTGCCGAGGTTGTTGAAGGCTTCGGCGTAGTCGGGTTTCAGCGCGATGGCGCGGGCGATCATGACGAAGGCAATGTCGTGACGCCTGAGCTGGTGGCATAGCAAGCCCATCAGGTTGAGCGCGTCGACGTTGTCGGGCTCGCTGTTCAGGACTTGAGAGTAGCCTTTGTGCGCCGAGCTGAAGTCATTGGCCTGGTGGTGGCGCAGTGCTTCTTGCAACAATTCTCGGGCTTGCGCCATTCATGGACTCCAGGAAGTACTCGCGCGCGATCTTCGGCCTTGAGCCGTTTCCATATGGTTAACCAGTGGTTGCGCGCGCCGCGGTTCAATCTTCCTTAACCACACGGCGCGAAATTGCCGGTGAGGGGCGGCGGATTTGGCTGCTGTAGGAGGCGTCATGCGGCCGTTTGTCGATTTTTATCGCGCCAATAAGATTTCACCGGTCGCACAGGACATTTCCGACACCGAGCGTCATTTCGGCCGGCGCGACGCTCTATATAGGCACCTCGGTCTGGTTCCGGCCTGGCTCAGAGGCCGCTCCGTGATCGAGTTCGGGCCGGGATCCGGCTACAACTCTCTCCACACGGCGAGCCTTTGCCCGCGCCGCTACGTGCTGGTCGACGGCAACCCGACCGGCCTTGACGCCGCGCGGTCCCTGCTCAAGGGCTTCGCCGCGACCGAATTCCAGTTCGCCGGAGCCCTGGTCGAGGACTTTGACACCGATGAGCGCTTCGATCTGGTGATCTGCGAGGGGACCATTCCGTTTCAATTGGATCCGCCCGCGTTCCTTCGCGCCGTCGCCCGGTTCGCGGCGCGCGGCGGCATCGTCATCACCACATGCGTCGACGGCGTTTCGCTTTTGGCCGAGACGCTGCGACGGCTCGCTGCGGCGCTCCTGACCGCTCCCGAACAATCGACTGCCGACAAGCTTGCAATCCTGCTGCCGGTGTTTTCACCGCATCTCGCGACCCTCAAGGGCATGAGCCGTTCCCACGAAGACTGGATCCTGGATCAATTGATCCAGCCGCTGGTCGGCCGCTTGTTTCCAATCGCCGATGCGATTGCGGCGCTGGACGGGGATTTCGACGCGCATGGGTCGAGTCCGCGTTTCCTCGTCGACTGGCGCTGGCACAAGGAGATTCACGGCGCTGCGGCGAATTACAACGGCGTGGCGTTGCAAAGTTACTATCGCAACCTGCACAATCTCGCGGACTACCGCTTCACCTCGGAGTCTCGAAACCCCGACGCCAATCGCCGCTTTTTGGAACTGTGCGATAAGATCTATGCGGCATCCCAGCGCTATTGGCTGACACGGGACAATCAGGCCGTTGCCGATGTTTCGTTTTTGCTGCCGCAGGCCATGGTGGCTCTCGAGGTCGGGGCGCCTCTGTCCGCAAAGGCGCTGCAGGATTTCGTTGCCGTATTCGAGGGGTGGAGGAAATCCGGCCGGATGCAGGCGTTCGGGGAATTCGCGAGCTGGTTCGGCCGCGGCCAGCAATATTTGAGCCTTATGCGGCGGTAAGCGGCTCAAAGCGGCAGCCGTTGCGGCTGCGCCCCTATCGGCTATAGTCCCGGCCATGAATTCCATTGGTCTCAATCAGGCGCCGTCCGAGACGCGCGTCGTGGTGGCGATGTCGGGGGGCGTCGACTCCTCGGTCACGGCCGCCTTGCTCAAGGCCGAAGGCTATGACGTGGTCGGCGTCACTTTGCAGCTCTATGACCAGGGCACGGCGGCGAAGCGCAAGGGTGCCTGCTGCGCCGGCCAGGACATTCACGACGCGCGCCGCGTCGCCGAAACGCTCGACATTCCGCATTACGTGCTCGACTACGAACAACGCTTCCGCAAGGACGTGATCGAGGATTTCGCCGGCGCCTATGCCAAGGGCGAGACGCCAATTCCGTGCGTACGCTGCAATCAGACCGTCAAGTTCCGCGATCTGCTCACGACCGCCCGCGATCTCGGCGCCGAGGCTCTGGCGACGGGCCACTACGTGCGGCGCAAGATGGGACCGGACGGCGCGGAGCTGCACCGGGCGCGCGAGGCTGCGCGCGACCAGAGCTACTTTCTCTTCGCCACGACCCGCGAGCAGCTTGACTTCCTGCGGTTTCCGCTCGGTGACCTGTCCAAGGGCGCAACCCGGGAGCTTGCCGAGCGCTTCCGCCTTCCGGTGGCGCGGAAGCCGGACAGCCAGGACATTTGTTTCGTGCCGCAGGGCCGTTATACGGACGTCGTGCGTCGCTTGCGGCCGGAAGCAGGCGAGCCCGGCGATATCGTCGATCTGGCCGGCCGCGTCCTCGGCCGGCACGAAGGCGTCATGCATTTCACGGTCGGACAGCGCCGCGGCCTTGGCGGGGGCTCGGCCGAGCCGCTGTTCGTCGTCCGCCTCGATGTCGAACGGCATCGCGTGATCGTCGGGCCGCGGCAGGCATTGGCGACCCGGCGCGTGCGGCTTCGCGATGCGAACTGGCTCGCCGACATTGACGCTGCCGGTCCGCTCGATGTTTCCGTACAGGTTCGCTCGACTCAGCGCCCCGTCGCGGCGCGAGTTGCCACGGATGCGGACAGTGTTTCGTGGGTCGAGTTCGCGGCGCCCGAGTTCGGCGTTTCTCCCGGCCAGGCTTGCGTCGTCTACGATGATACACGCGTGCTGGGCGGCGGCTGGATAGCGGCGGCGGAATCCGCTCGATCCATTGATACCGGCGACCACGCAGCGGCCTAAGTGCCGGGCAGGACCGGGCAAATAAGCGCTCCAGTTGACAGGCCGATGGGCAGCCACTATATCCCCGTCGCTTCGGGGCGGGGTAGCTCAGTGGTAGAGCAGGGGAATCATAATCCCTTGGTCGGGGGTTCAAATCCCTCCCCCGCTACCAGATAAACAAGGACGCCCGCTCCCTTTACGTCCGCGGGCCCGAAGCGATGCCGGCCCGCCTCCAACCTTGCCGGTGACGTCATTGCGTCCTCTTGCACTCTCGGCCTTACGCTCCGCGACAATGTTTGCTGCAACATTGGCTCTTGCGGTGGCATCGAGCGGCTTCGTCTCGGCCGCGCAGCTCTATGTGGAGACGCCGTATTTTGCCGATGACGTTGCACAAGGAAAGCTACCGCCTGTGGCGGCTCGCTTGCCCGAAAATCCGTCTGTCGCGACGTTCGAAGGCGAGCGGCGCCCCGGCAAACCGGGCGGCGAAATCCATACGTTGATTGCGAGCGCGCGCGATCTCAGGCTGCTAGGCGTGTTCGGATATGCGCGGCTGGTCGGCTATGACGAGCACCTCGCCCTCCACCCCGATATCCTTCAAGCCTTCGAGGTGAACGACAATCGCATTTTCACCTTCCACTTGCGGCCGGGACATAAGTGGTCGGACGGCTCGCCGTTCACGTCGGAAGATTTTCGCTATTACTGGGAGGACATCGCCAACAATCCGGACCTGTCGCCGAACGGCCCGCCTAACGTGATGCTGGTGGACGGCATGCCGCCGCGCTTCGAGGTGATCGACGCCATCACCGTCCGCTATACCTGGAAAAAGCCGAACCCGCTGTTCCTGCCCGCGCTGGCCGGCGCCGCCGAGCTGTTCATCTACCGGCCCGCCCACTATCTGAAGCGCTATCACGCCAAATATGCGGATGTGCCGACGTTGCAAAAGGAGGTACAGGCGCGCCGGCTGTCGTCGTGGGCGGCGCTGCACAATTACCTCGATGCGATGTACCGATCGGACAATCCAGACTTGCCCACCCTGCAGCCGTGGATGAACATCACGCAACCCCCGGCGACCCGGTTCGTCGCCGTCCGCAATCCCTACTTCCATCGCGTCGATGGGCAGGGGCATCAACTCCCCTACATCGACCGGGTCATCCTGACGCAATCGGCGGTGAGCCTCATTCCGGCCAAGGCCGCGGCCGGCGAAAGCGACCTGCAAGCGCGCTATCTGGATTTCGACAACTACACGTTTCTACGCCAGTCCGAAAATCGGAGCCGCTACGACACGCTGCTTTGGCGTTCGGGCACGGGCGCGCATTTCGCGCTCTACCCGAACCTCAACGCCGACGACGCCGTCTGGCGCAACATATTCCGGGATGCGCGGTTCCGCCACGCGCTTTCACTGGCGATCGATCGAGATTTGATCAATCAGTCCCTGTTCTTCGGCCTGGCGGCCGGCGGCAATGACACCGTGTTGCCCGAAAGTCCATTGTTCATGCCGGAATACGCTGCGCGTTGGACCGGACATGATCCGGCGCGCGCCAACCGGATGCTCGACGATATGGGCCTGACGCAACGCAACAGCCGCGGTCTGAGACTTCTGCCCGACGGGCGGCCGATGGAACTCATTGTCGAGACGGCCGGAGAGGATTCCGAACAGGTCGACGTGCTGCAGCTCATCCAGGACGATTGGCGCAAGATCGGCATCAAGCTTCTGGCCAAGCCGTCGCAAAGAAATCTGTTTCGCGAGCGCATCTACGCGGGCAAGACCTTGATGTCGGTGTGGTCGGGGCTCGACAACGGCATCCCGACCCCCGACATGAGCCCGGCGGAATTGGCGCCGACCAGTCAAACCGGGCTTTCTTGGCCGAAATGGGGGCAGTGGTTCGAGACCGGAGGACGGTCCGGCGAGAAACCCGATCTCCCGGCCGCCGAGCAACTCATCCAGCTGAACGAACAATGGTCGCTGGCGGCGACGACGCCGGAACGTGCCAAGGTCTGGCAGAAGATGCTCGAAATCGACGCCGAAGAGCAGTTCGACATCGGGGTCATCCGCGAGGTGCCGCAGCCTATCGTCGTGCGCCGAAACCTGCACAACGTTCCGCGGAAAGGCATCTTCAACTGGGATCCGGGCTCCCTGCTCGGCATCTACCGTCCCGACACGTTTTGGCTCGATTGACCCGAACGCAGGCAACACCGGACATTGTTATATGCAACACCGCCGCCATAGCGAAACACCGCACCGGGAGGATCGGCATCGCGCCGCTCCGCGCGAATCCGTGCAGCCGGCAATCGACTTGCTTCAGGCGATCAACGATTCCTCCAAGCCGGCCGATGCGGTGATCGCGAACTTTCTGCGCGACCGCGACTGGCTGACGGGGCACGCTCGCGGCGTCACGCTGCGGCGGGTCGACGACGTCCTGCGCCGCCGCAGTCAACTCGACTGGTGGATTGCGCGTGAGGCGCGCGGACTGCCGCCAACGGCGCGGCTGCGCATGATCGCACACCTCATTGTGGCGGAAGGCCAGCCGATCGAGCGAATCGAGACCCTGTTCGACGGCGGCCGGTACCGGCCGCGGCGGCTCGACGAGCGCGAACAGGCGTTTTCGGCGGCGGTCGCCAACAGGTCGCTGCTCGATCCGGCAATGCCTTCCCATGTGAGGGGATCATTCCCGCAATGGCTCGAGCCGCATTTGCGCGAAGCCTTCGGCGACGATCTGGACATCGAGATGCAGGCGCTGGCGGCGCCCGCGCCGCTCGACCTGCGGGTCAATACGCTCAAGTCGACACTTGCGGCGGCGCGCGCGCTGATACGGGCGCAAGGGGTCGAGGCCGATCCGACGCCGCTGTCGCCGGTGGGATTGCGCGTCGCCTATCGAATCGATCTCGGGCAATTTCCGGCGCTTCACGACGGCGTGGTCGAACCGCAGGACGAAGGATCGCAAGTTGCGGCTCTGCTCACGGCGGCCGGGCCCGGCCAGTTCGTCGTCGACTATTGCGCCGGCGTCGGCGGGAAGAGTCTGGCGCTTGCGGCCGCCATGCAGGGCCGTGGCCGCATCGTGGCCGCCGATGTTCTTTCCGGCCGATTGCAGCGCGCGCGCCAACGCTTCAAGCGTGCCGGCGCGCACAACATCGAAACGCGCGAGACGTCGAGCGAGCGAAAGTGGTTCAAGCGCCAGGCCGGCCGCGTCGATCGCGTTCTCGTCGATGCGCCTTGCTCCGGGATCGGCAGTTGGCGCCGCATTCCCGACGCGCGCTGGCGGTTGCGGCCGGGCGACATCGGCGAACTTGTGCGGCGCCAGGCCGAAATCCTGCGCGAAGCCGCCAAGCTTGTTCGGCCCGGCGGCCGGCTCGTTTACGTCACGTGTTCCGTTCTTCGGTGCGAAAACGCCGGTCAAGTCGAAGCGTTCCTGGCCGATCACGGCGCATTCTCGGTCAAGCCCATCGCTGCCGTTTGGGGCGAGACCATTGGCGGTTCATGCCCGACCGACGCGCCATATTTGCAATTGACCCCGGCCCGGCACGGCACCGGCGGGTTCTTTGTTGCCATACTGGAGCGGAAGGCTACCGATTGATTGCCGAGACAAGGAGAGCGGCCCAACCGAGCAGGAAGCACGTGCCGCCGACCGGTGCGAACATCGCGAACACGGGCGAGCCAATGATCGCCAATGCGTACAGGCCGCCACTGAAGAAAACCATTCCCGCCACGAACAGCCATCCTGCTGCCGCTGTCGGCCATGATGCGCG
>DASQHM010000072.1:0-1945 GCA_035632095.1 Candidatus Cybelea sp.
AGCGGCTTTATGCGGCCCTGCGCGGCGAAGACCTCGACGAGGAAGTGGACGAGATGTCCGGCTTCGAGGTCGCCTCGGACGGCGCCGACCGGCCGGTCGCCTACAACCCGGAGATTCCTATCGAGATGTTCGACGTGGTGATCGTCGACGAATGTCACCGTTCGATCTACGGCGTCTGGCGCCAGGTGTTGGACTATTTCGATGCGTTCGTCATCGGCCTGACAGCGACCCCGTCAAAGCACACCATGGGTTATTTCCGGCAGAACCTGGTCGCCGAATACCCTTATGAGCGCTCAGTCGCGGACGGCGTCAACGTCGGCTACGAGATCTATCGCATCCGCACCCGCATCGGCGAGCAGGGCGGCAAGATCGACAAGGGCTATTCCGTGCCGCGGCGCGACCGCAAGACGCGCAAGGTCCGCTACCAGGAACTGGAGGACGAGCTAACCTACGGCCGGCAGGACCTGGACCGTTCGGTGCTGGCGCCGAACCAGATTCGCACCGTGCTCACCGCCTATCGGGACACGCTGTTCACCGATCTGTTTCCCGGCCGGAACGTCGTGCCGAAGACGCTGATCTTCGCCAAGGACGATCATCACGCCGAGGAAATCGTCACCATCGCCCGCGAGGTCTTCGGCAAGGGCAACGACTTCGCCAAGAAGATCACCTATCGCGTGAGCGGCGCCACGCCGGCGGAGTTGATCAAGGAGTTCCAGACCAGCTACAACCCGCGCATCGCCGTGACGGTGGACATGATCGCCACCGGCACCGACATCAAGCCGGTCGAGGCGGTGATGTTCCTGCGCGACGTGAAATCCGAACTCTACTACGAGCAGATGAAGGGCCGTGGCGTCCGCACCATCTCCGCCACCGATCTGCGGCAGGTGACGCCCGATGCGACCGCCAAGGACAAGTTCGTCCTGATCGACGCGGTCGGCGTGACCGAGACGGCGAAGACGGCCTCGCAACCGCTGGAGCGGGAACGGGCCGTCGGCTTCGACAAGCTCATCGACCGGATCGCCGGCGGCGAGCGGTCCGAGGATGCGCTTTCGTCCCTGGCCGGCAGGCTCGCGGCGCTTGCCGGCAGGCTTGCGCCCGAGGATCAGGCGCGGGTGCGCGAGATCGCGGGCAAGGACCTGCATGAGATCGCCCGGGCGCTGGTGGATGCCATCGATCCCGACGTGGCCGAGGCGGAGGCAACGCGCCGGCACGTGCGCGAACCCGAGGCCATTGCCAAGATCGGCGCGGAGCGCAAGGAGCAGGCCGCCCGCATCTTTGACGAACCGAAGCTGCGGCGTCTGTTGAAGGAGCTGAAGCAGCAGTCCGAAATCGTCATCGACGAGATTTCCACCGACGAGGTCCTGACGGCCGGCTACGACGCCAAGAAGGCGACGGAGACGGCGGCGCGGTTCCGCGAGTTCCTGGAAGCGAACAAGGACGAGATCGCCGCGCTCCAGGTGCTCTACGCCCGTCCCCATGCGGCGCGGCGGCTCACCTATGGCATGATCAAGGAATTGGCCGATGCCATGGCGCGGCCGCCGTGGCTGCTGTCGCCGCCGCAGGTCTGGGCCTCCTATCGCCGCCTCGATCGTGCCAGAGTGCGCGACGCGGCGCCCGAGCGGCTGCTGACCGACCTTGTGGCGCTGGTGCGCTTTGCCCTCGGCCAGTCGGATGTGTTGGAGCCGTTCGGCCATGGTGTGGAGCAACGCTTCAACCTCTGGCTCGGCCGCGAGAAGAAGGCCGGCCGCGACTATTCGGATGCGCAGATGGACTGGCTCAGGCTCATCAAGGAGCACGTGGCGGCGAATGTGGAGATCACCGCTGACGACCTGCAGCAGACGCCCGCCTTCACCGACCGCGGCGGCCGCATCGCCGCCGCCCGCGCGTTCGGCAAGGAGCGCCTCGGCGAACTGCTCGACGATCTGTCGTCGGCGCTGGTGGCCTG
>DASQHM010000073.1:0-5509 GCA_035632095.1 Candidatus Cybelea sp.
CCGCCATGCAGCGCCATTCCGCGACGCTCAGACGGAACCGCTCGGCGTAGCTTCGCGCCAGGCTGCGGCTCATGGTGTTCATGAGCACCGACAGGCGGTACGGCAAAAACGCTTCCAGCCGGAGGTTTCGCCTTTCCTTGGATGGCCCTCGCGCGGCAGGCAAATTTTCCGCCTTGGAATTGGTTGCAATTGAAACTAATATCGCGTGCTGTGGGGCAGACGTCAATGGTGCCGCGGTGGAGGTGACGCAGATGCCTGCAAACGCCGTTCCGGAAACACCCGCCGACGCCAATCCGATGGGAACCGACGGCTTCGAGTTCGTCGAATACGCCGCACCCGACCCGGCGACGCTCGGCGCCCTGTTCCAGCGCATGGGTTTTCGCGCCATCGCGCGCCATCGCTCCAAGCGGGTCACGTTGTACCGCCAGGGCGAAGTGAACTTCATCGTCAACGCCGAGCCGGACAGTTTCGCGCAAGCCTTTGCCCGCGTGCACGGGCCGAGCGTCTGCGCCATCGCCTTCCGGGTGCGCGATGCGGCGCGGGCCTACGACCGCGCGCTCAAACTCGGAGCGCGCCCGCACCAGGGCAAGATCGGCCCCATGGAGCTGAACATTCCGGCCATCCAGGGCGTCGGCGGTTCGCTGATCTATCTGGTGGACCGCTACGGCGAACGCGGTTCGATTTACGACGTTGATTTCGAGGCGCTGCCCGGCGCGCTCTCCGACAAGTCGGGGTTTGGCCTGGTCTCCGTCGATCATCTGACCCACAACGTTCATCGCGGCCGCATGGCGGAATGGGCCGACTTCTACACGCGGCTGTTCAATTTCCGCGAAATCAAATATTTCGACATCGAAGGTAAGCTGACCGGCTTGCGCTCGAAGGCGATGACCAGCCCCTGCGGCAAGATTCGCATTCCGATCAACGAAAGCGCCGACGACAAGTCGCAGATCGCCGAGTACCTCGCCGCCTACCATGGCGAAGGCATCCAGCACATCGCGCTCTCCACCGGCGACATTTTTGCCGCGGTGGAAGGCATGCAGGCTGCGGGCGTGCCGTTCCAGGACGTGCTGGACGCCTATTACGATCAGGTCGGCGCGCGCCTCCCCGGCCATGGCGAAGACCTGGGGCGTCTGAAACGCGACCGCATCCTGATCGACGGGGCGCCGACCGAGGGCGGCGGGCGATTGCTGCAGATCTTCACCGCGAACCTGATCGGTCCGATCTTCTTCGAGCTCATTCAGCGCAAGGGCGACGAAGGTTTCGGCGAAGGCAATTTCCGGGCGCTGTTCGAATCGATCGAACTCGATCAAATTCGCCGCGGCGTGCTGAAGGCAAGCGACTGAGTTTTCCGCAACGGAGGAGGTGAGCATGGCGAAGAACTGGATTTCGTTGCCGCGCATCGAGGGCAAGGCCTCGCGTCAGGCCCATGCCGACCTGCCCGAAGGCACCTATGAGCGCGAACTCGGCAAAGAGGGCTTCTTCGGGCCCGCCACCCACATGTATCACCGCCATCCGCCGACCGGATGGATCGAGTGGGAAGGTCCGCTGAAGCCGCGCGCCTTCGACACGACGAAGATTTCCGGCGCCGCGCAGAGCCCCTGGTCGGCCGACCTGCTCCTATCCAATGCGCACGTGAAATACCGCGTCTGGCGCGCGGGGAGCGCCGCCATGGATCATCTGGTCCGCAACGGCGACGGCGACGACCTGATATTCGTGCACGCCGGCGCCGGCGATCTCTTTTGCGATTTCGGGCATCTGAGTTTCCGCGAAGGCGACTACGTCATGCTGCCGCGGGGCACAATGTGGCGCATCGTCCCGAGCGAGCCGGTGACGGCGCTGCTGATCGAAGCCAGCAACGACAGCTACCGTCTGCCCGACAAAGGCATGCTCGGCGAGCACGCGATTTTCGATCCCGCCATGCTCGACGCGCCGGCGATCGACGATGCGTTCCGCGCCCAGTCAAGCGAGACGCCGTGGCGCGTGATCATCAAGCGCCGCGACCGGCTCTCCACCGTGACCTATCCCTTCAATCCGCTGGATGCCGTGGGCTGGAAGGGTTCGCTGGTGCCGGTCCGCATCAATTGGCGCGACATCCGCCCGGTGATGAGCGCGCGCTACCACATTCCGCCGTCGGTCCACAGCACCTTCGTCGCGTCGCGGTTCGTGGTGTGCACGTTCTGTCCGCGGCCGATCGAAAGCGATCCGGGCGCGCTGAAGGTTCCGTTCTTCCACAACAACGACGATTATGACGAAGTGATCTTCTATCACCGGGGCAATTTCTTCAGCCGCGACAACATTCATCCCGGCATGATCACGCTGCACCCGTGCGGCTTTCCGCATGGCCCGCATCCCAAGGCCCTGGCCGCGAGCATGACCGGGGCGAAGAAGGAGACCGACGAAGTCGCGGTGATGTTGGACGCGCGCGACGCGCTCGACGTGGCGCCGGCCGCCGCAGCCGTCGAATGGAGTGCCTACGTGCGGTCCTGGATGGTTCCCGCGGCAAAGGCGGCGGAGTAGGCGGGCCGATGAAACTCGCGTCCCTCAAGTCCGGCCGCGACGGCCGGCTGATCGTGGTCAGCCGCGATCTTGCGCATGCCGTTGAGGCCGCCGATATCGCGCCCACATTGCAGGCCGCCCTCGACACCTGGACGGCGACGGCGCCGAAGCTGGCGCAGCTCGCGCGCACACTCGAAGAAGGCAAGGCGGGTCGAGCCTTCGCGCTCGATCCCGCGAAGCTGGCCGCGCCCCTGCCGCGCGCCTATCAATGGGCTGACGGCTCGGCGTACGTCAATCACGTGGAATTGGTGCGCAAGGCGCGCGGCGCCGAGCTGCCGCCGTCGTTCTGGACCGATCCGCTGATGTATCAGGGTGGCTCGGACGGGTTTCTCGGCCCTTGCGACGACATCCCGCAGGCCGACGAGGCCTGGGGCATCGACTTCGAGAGCGAAGTCGCCGTGATCGTTGACGACGTGCCCATGGGCATTTCAGCAAAGGCCGCCGCCGCGCACATCAAACTGTTGATGCTGGTGAACGACGTTTCGCTCCGCAATCTGATCCCGAACGAACTGGCCAAGGGCTTCGGCTTCTTCCATGGCAAGCCCGCGACCGCGTTCTCGCCGGTGGCGGTGACGCCCGACGAACTCGGCCGGGCGTGGGACGGCGCCAAGGTCCGGTTGCCCCTGGTCAGCACCTTGAACGGCGTCCGCTTCGGCGCGCCCGACGCCGGTACCGACATGACCTTCGACTTTCCGGCGCTCATCGCGCATGCGGCCAAGACGCGCCATCTGGCGGCCGGCACCATTGTCGGGTCGGGCACCGTGTCAAATCTGGACCGCAGCAAGGGTTCCGCCTGCATCGCCGAGCGCCGCATGCTGGAAACCATCGCCGGCGGCAAGCCGGAGACGCCGTTCATGCGCTTCGGCGACCGTATCCAAATCGAAATGTTCGATTCGGCCGGCCGCTCGATCTTTGGCGCTATCGATCAGAAGGTCGTGCGCTACACTCCACCGGATTGATATCCACCAAAAGGGGGCGGTTCATGAGTAAGCCGGTCAATGTCCTGGCGATCTGCGGCAGTCTGCGGAAGGGGTCGTTCAATCGCATGGCGATGAAAGTCGCCATGGAGCTCGCGCCCGAGGGCATGAGCATCGGCGAAGGCGATATTTCGGCGCTTCCGGTCTACAACGAAGACCTGCGGCAGGGTTCCGGTTTTCCGGCCCCAGTGGAGGCGTTGCGCAGCCGGGTCGCCGCCGCGGACGCACTGTTGTTTGTCACGCCCGAATACAACTTTTCCATCCCGGCGCCCATGAAGAACGCCATCGACTGGGTGTCGCGTCCGCCCAATCAACCGTTCAACGGCAAGCCGGTCGCCATCATGGGCGCCAGCATGGGCCTGTCCGGGACCGTGCGTGCGCAGCTCCATCTGCGGCAGTCTTGCGTATTCTTGAATATGTTTCCGCTGAACAAGCCGGAAATCCTTATCGGACAGGCGCAGAACAAGTTCGACGCAAGCGGCAAGCTCACGGACGACGTTGCGCGGGGATTGATCAAGGATCTGCTGGTGGCGCTCGCCGCCTGGACGCACAAGCTTCGCGGCGACTAAGCGCGCCGCATCCGCCTCGCGCGTGAAGCAGAATGGACCTGTGGCAGCAGGTGCTTGCCTGCGCCGCGGGCTTCGCGCATGTGCTGCTGGCGGTCTGTCTGCTGTCCCGCGCGAGCTTCCTGATCAGGGCGGTGGCGTGTGCCGCGTCGCTCCCTGCCGCGTGTTGGTGTAGCATCGCCCGTCGCGTCGACCGCCAGGTGAGACTGCCATGAAGCTCTACGGTTATTTCCGCTCGTCCGCCGCCTATCGGGTTCGCATTGCCCTGAACCTGAAGGGCATTCCTTACGACAACGAATTCGTGCATCTGCGCCGCGGCGGCGGCGAGCAGTTCAAGCCGGAATACCGCAAGCTCAATCCGCTGGCGATCGTGCCGAGCCTGGAAGACGGCCACGCGATCCTGACCCAATCGCTCGCCATTATCGAGTACCTGGAAGAGGCGCGGCCCGAACCGGCCTTGCTGCCGAAAAATGCCGTGGAGCGCGCCCGCGTCCGTGCCCTGGCGCTTTCGGTCGCCTGCGAAATCCATCCGCTCAACAACCTGCGGACGCTCAACTACTTGCAGAGCGAATTCAAGCTCGGCGAGCCGGAACGCGACCGCTGGTACAAGCATTGGATCAAGCTCGGGCTTGAAGGCATCGAAGCCATGCTTGCCGGCCATCCGCTGACGGGAACGTATTGCCACGGCGAGAAGCCGACCGTGGCCGATGTTTGCCTCGTTCCTCAGGTCGGCAACGCGCGCCGGTTCAACTGCGATCTGTCCGGCTACCCGACCATCGTCCGCATCGAACAGGCGTGCCTGAAGCTCGACGCGTTCAAGCGCGCGTCGCCCGAAAACCAGCCGGATAAGGAATAGGTGCCGCCCGCTGCCGGCGGATGCGCCCGCGCACTGTGATGCGGAAGAACGCGTAGGTCGCGCAGAACGCCGCGAGTTTCACCGCGATGCCGCCGAACGAGACCAGCCAGGCCCAAAGGGCAATGTCAACAGTCCACGCCAGCACGAGATTGGCGGCGGCGAGACCGAAGAAGAGCAGCGCCCAGGCGTAGCCGACGCCGATGACTTCCGCTTCCGAGAGATTGTCCCGCGCGATCGGCGGCAAGTAGCGTCCAAGCCAACCTCGGCGCAACATGATGATGCCGATGGCCGCATGAATGATGCTGGGCTTCGTCATGACGAAGCGCGGGTCGTGCAGCAGCAATGTGGTGCCGCCGAACACGATCACGAGCCCGAGGCTCAGCCACACCATTGCGTCGATGTTCCGGCCGCGGAGCTTCATCCAGGCGACTTGCAGCACGGCCGCGCCGATGGCTAGACCGGTCGTGAGGTAGATGTTTCCGGTCAGCCAGAAGATCGCGACGAAGACAATGGTCGACAATAGGTCCGAGAGGAGCTGCTTCAAGGCGCTGCCG
>DASQHM010000074.1:0-20048 GCA_035632095.1 Candidatus Cybelea sp.
TCGAGGAGTTCGCCAAGGCGACGTCACGCAAGACCAATCGCCGCATGGTTCCGTGCGCCGCCGATCTCAGGACGCCGGAAGGCATCGCCAAGGCCGCGGCCGCCGCAAAGGAATCCTTCGGCAGGCTCGACATACTGGTCAACAATGCCGGCACCACCAAACGCGGCGACGTGTTCGCGTTGAACGAGGAGGATTGGCAGGAAGGGTTTGCCTTGAAGTTCTTCGGCTACGTGCGCCTCACGCGGGCCGCGTGGCCGCTGCTCAAGGCGTCGCAGGGCGCCGTCGTGAACATCATCGGCGTCGGCGGGCGCACGCCCGGGGCAGAATTCGCCATTGGGGGGTCGGTCAATTCCGGCCTGCTCGCCTTCACCAAGAGCATGGCCGAGGTCGGCATCCGCGACGGCGTGCGCGTGAACGCGATCAATCCGGGCGCCATCGAAACCGACCGGCTGATGCCGCGCATCAAGACCTACGCCGCCGAGAAGGGCATTTCGCTCGACGAAGCGCGCCGCCAGCTCCCGAAGGGCATGGGCGTCAACCGGTTCGGCCAGCCGGAAGAAATCGCCGCGGCGACCGTCTTCCTGGCAAGCAAGCATGCGCAGTACTTTCAAGGCGCGCTGATCGATATTGACGGCGGCTCGACGCGGACTATTTGAAGTTGCAGGGGTCGCGACGTCAGCCGACGACGGGAAGCGCCTCGACCTCGTAGGTATGCGCCATCCGCCGATCAAGGACCGGATCGTGCAGCTCCAGCTCGTACCGCGCCGCTGCGCGGATGCGGCCTTGCACCGGCATGGTGCCGCAGTACATGGCCGTGCCCGGCGGCAGCGCCGCGCCGCCGGCGTAACGGGCGATCAGATCGCGAGGTGCCAGATTGCCGCCCACATTGCCTTCTTGATACAGCCGCCGCTCGCCGGCTTCCGCGATCCAGCACCGTAGGACGAGGCGGTCCCAGTGGTCGTCCACGTCGTCGAGGCGCCAGAGCTCGGTGGCGATGGGCTTCGGGCAAAGCTGCTTCGACAGGGCAACGGAATAGGATTCCGCCGCGCGGTCGGTGTGATCGGAACCGAGGCCGACCCATAGGCCGTCCGCCAAGGCGACGATCACCGTTTCCACCTCGCCGGACGTGTCGGCGCCCACCACCTGGATGGCGCGGCCGTTGGTGAGGAGCGAGGCGGATAGCCGGTAGAACAGGGGTGTGGCGCTCGGCCGGGGCACCCCGATGGCGGCGAGCTCGGCGATGTGATGCTCGACCGCAGCCCGGTCGCGGCCGGTCCAACCGGCGACGACCAGATCGGCGATCTCAAGCCGGACCCGGTCGTCGGCTGTCCGGGTGCGGCGCCGGAAAAGGTGCATCCGACGGTCTCCAATGGCTCAATTCGGGCGCGCTGCTAGGGGGTTCCGGCAGCTACGTCAAGTCCCGAGTCGGGTTTGATCTTGCTCAGAAATCGCAGATTAGCGCAGGAGGCGGCCCGAAACGAGGTGCGACAATTCGCCATCAAAGAAACGTATAGGCGACACACAAATGCCTATTTCGACTTCATTATTTAATGCTGGAAGCTTGCGTTCCCGCGCTTGTCCCAGGGTGGCGGCGCTTATCGTTAAGCAATGCTTCAGGAATGTAGGATAAATTTTACCATGCAGTTCAGGCGTCCTTCTGCGGCGTACCTGATGCCGAATTGGACGCGAGGGCCGCCGGGCCCCTTTACCCGGCGGGATGAGGTGTCCAATGACGTTCCAGCCCGACGTGTTCGATCTCTATTCCTCAGTCTTCGACAGCCGTAAGGAATCGGAGCTCTCCCTCCGAGACTTCCTGGCGAGCTGCCGGCACGATCCAATGACCTTCGCCTCGTCGGCGGAGCGCATGGTCGCGGCGATCGGGGAAGCGGAGGTGCTGGACACGAGCCAGGACAACCGGCTCGGGCGCATTTTCATGAACCGCTCCATCAAGCGCTATCCGGCGTTCGCGGACTTCTTCGGCATGGAAGAGACCATCGAGCGCATCGTCGGCTTCTTCAAATACGCGGCCCAGGGCCTGGAGGAGCGGAAACAAATCCTCTACCTGCTCGGCCCGGTCGGCGGCGGCAAGTCCTCGCTGGCCGAGCGGCTGAAGCAGCTCATGGAGCGCATGCCGATCTACGTGCTCAAGGCCGGCGACCAGATCAGCCCGGTGTGCGAGTCGCCCCTCGGCATCTTCGACCCGGACCGCATGGGGCCGGTGCTCGAGGAAAAATACGGCGTGCCGCGCCGCCGCCTGACCGGCCTGATGTCGCCGTGGGCGGTGAAGCGCGTGCGCGAGTTCGAGGGCGACATCTCGAAGTTCTCGGTGGTGAAGCTCTATCCCTCGAAGCTCAAGCAGATTGGCATCGCCAAGACCGAGCCCGGCGACGACAACAACCAGGACATCTCCTCGCTGGTCGGCAAGGTGGACATCCGCAAGCTCGAGTACTACAGCCAGAACGACACGGATGCCTATTCGTACAGCGGCGGCCTCAATCTGACGACCCAGGGCTTGATGGAGTTCGTCGAGATGTTCAAGGCGCCGATCAAGATGCTGCATCCGCTGCTGACGGCGACCCAGGAAGGCAACTACGTCGGAACGGAGAATGTCGGCGCAATCCCCTATCAGGGCATCGTGCTGGCGCACTCGAACGAAGCCGAGTGGCAGACCTTCAAGAACAACAAGAACAACGAGGCCTTCATCGACCGCATCTGCGTGGTCAAGGTGCCCTACTGCCTCCGCGTCACGGAAGAGGCGCTGATCTATCACAAGCTGGTGCGCGAGAGCGATCTGTCGGGCGCGCCCTGCGCACCGTCGACGCTCGAGATGCTGTCGCAGTTCTGCGTGATGTCGCGCCTCAAGGAGCACGAGAACTCGAACCTCTATTCCAAGATGCGCGTCTACAACGGCGAGAACCTGAAGGACGTGGACCCGAAGGCCAAGTCGGTCCAGGAGTATCGCGACGCCGCCGGCGTCGACGAGGGCATGACCGGCGTTTCGACCCGTTTCGCCTTCAAGGTCCTGTCCGAGACCTTCAACTACGACACCGAAGAGGTCGCGGCCGACCCGGTGCACCTGATGTACATCCTCGAACAGGCGCTGAAACGCGAGCAGTTCCCGGAAGCGACCGAAAAGCAGTACATCGACTTCATCAAGAGCGAGATCGCGCCGCGTTATGCCGAATTCATCGGCAACGAAATCCAGAAGGCGTATCTGGAGAGCTACGGCGAGTATGGCCAGAACCTGTTCGATCGCTACGTGGCCTATGCGGACGCGTGGGTGGAGGACCAGGACTTCAAGGATCCGGATACCGGACAGATCTTCGACCGCAAGATGCTCGATCAAGAGCTGTCCAAGATCGAGAAGCCGGCCGGCATCGCCAACCCGAAGGACTTCCGCAACGAAGTGGTGAAGTTCGCACTGCGTTCGCGCGCTTCCCGCGGCGGCAAGAACCCGTCGTGGACCAGCTACGAGAAGATCCGCGAAGTCATCGAGCGGCGCATGTTCAGCCAGGTGGAAGATCTGCTGCCGGTGATCAGCTTTTCGACCAAGACCGACAAGGAGACCGAGAAGAAGCATTCCGAGTTCGTGGCCCGGATGGTCGCTCGCAAATACACTGAGCGGCAGGTGCGCCGCCTGGTCGAGTGGTACATGCGAGTGAACAAAGCCGGCTGAGGACGGCCCATGCATATCGTTGACCGGCGGCTCAATCCCAAGGGCAAGAGCCACGCCAACCGTCAACGCTTCGTTCGGGTGGCGCGGTCCGAGATCAAGGAAGCAGTCGAGCGCTCGCTGCAAAAGCGCGGCATCAGCGATGTTGCCTCGGGCGAGAAGGTCGCCATCCCGACCAAGCGGATTCATGAGCCGCAGTTCCGCCATTCGTCGACGGGCGGAAAGCGCGACTATGTGCTTCCGGGCAATCGCGAGTTCGTCCAGGGCGATACCCTGCCGAGGCCCCAGCAGGGCGGCGGCGAGGGCGGGCACGAAGGCAGTCCCGACGGCGAGGGCGAGGACGATTTCCAGTTCGTGCTGAACCGGGACGAGTTCCTCGACATCCTGTTCGAGGACCTGGAGCTGCCCGACCTGGAAAAGACGCGCCTGAAGGAAACCATGACCTTCAAGCAGACCCGGGCCGGTTTCAGCACCACGGGCACGCCGTCGTCCCTCAACATCACCCGCACCATGCGCCACAGCTTGGCGCGGCGCATCTCCATGCGCCGGCCGAAGCGTGCCGACGTTGAGCGGATGGCGAAGGAGATCGCCGAGCTGGAGGCGCAAGCCGGCCTTACCTCGGAGGAGCGCAGGCGCCTCGAGGAGCTGAAGACCAAATACACGTTCCTTGCGCGGAAGCTCAAGGCGACGCCCTACGTGGATCCGGTGGACCTGCGCTTCAATCGCTTCGAGCCGACGCCGCAGCCGACGTCGCAGGCGGTCATGTTCTGCCTGATGGACGTCTCCGGCTCCATGAGCGAATACATGAAGGATCTCGCCAAGCGGTTCTTCCTGTTGCTGCACCTCTTTCTCAGAAGCAAGTACGAGCATCTGGACATCGTGTTCATCCGCCATACCTCGGAAGCGCAGGAGGTGGACGAAGACACCTTCTTCCACAGCCGGGAATCGGGCGGCACGGTGGTGAGTTCGGCGCTCCGGGAGATGCAGAAGATCGTGGCCGAGCGCTATCCGATTGACGATTGGAACATCTACGCGGCGCAGGCCTCGGACGGCGACAATTTTTCGAGCGACACCGAGACCTGCGGCGAGCTGATTCAAAAGTCGATTCTGCCGCTCTGCCAGTATTTCGCGTATATCGAGGTGCTGGACGAACGCGAGGCGCCGATACTGCGGAGCGAGAGCAACGCGAGCGAGCTGTGGCGCTGCTACAAGGGCATCGCGGCGGATCACGAGAACTTCGCCATGAAGCGCGTGTTCGCCCGTTCCGACATCTTCCCGGTGTTTCACGAGCTCTTCGCCAAGGGCCGGAGGGCAGCATGAGTTTCCTCGGCGAACCACCGGTCCGCGATCAGCGTTCGCCGCGCCGCAAGAAGGCGACCAAGCCGCTCTACGAGGGGCCGGATTGGGATTTCGCCACCATGAAGCGGACCTACGAGGCGATCGAGGAGATCGCGGTCGGCGAGCTCAAGCTCGACTGCTATCCGAACCAGATCGAGATCATCACCTCCGAACAGATGCTCGACGCCTATTCCTCGATCAGCATGCCGCTGTTCTACAGCCATTGGTCGTTCGGCAAGCGCTTTGCCCGCGACGAGAAGCTCTACCGCAAGGGCTATATGGGCCTAGCCTACGAGATCGTCATCAACTCGACGCCCTGCATCTCGTACATGATGGAAGAGAACACCATGACCATGCAGGCGCTGGTCATGGCGCACGCGGCTTTCGGCCACAATCATTTCTTCAAGAACAACTACCTGTTCCGCCAATGGACCGATGCGGAAGGCATTCTCGACTACCTCAGCTTCGCCAAGAACTACGTCGCGCGCTGCGAGGAGCGGCACGGCCTCGGCGCGGTGGAGCGGGTGCTCGACGCGGCCCACGCGCTCATGGACCAGGGGGTCGATCGCTACAACCGCCGTTCTCGACCCAATCTGGCGCAGGAGCGCGAGCGGGCGGAAGCGCGGCGCGAGCATGCGCTCGCCACCTACAACGATCTCTGGCGCACGCTGCCGGTGGACCCGAACAAGCCGAAGCGTCAATCGAGCGAGACGGAGATGGAGGAGGGGCGGAGCCGGCTCGCGCTTCCGGAGGAGAATCTGCTCTACTTCATCGAGAAGTTCAGCCCGCGGCTCGAACCCTGGCAGCGCGAAATCCTGCGCATCGTGCGCAACATCGCGCAGTACTTCTATCCGCAGAAGCAGACCAAGATGATGAACGAGGGTTGCGCCACCTTCGTTCACTACAAGATCATGAACCGGCTGCTGGACCTCGGCCTCATCACCGAGGGCGCCATGCTGGAGTTCATCGACTATCACACCCGGGTCGTGTTCCAGCCGGAATTCGACGACCGGCGCTACGGCGGCATCAATCCGTACGCGCTCGGTTTCGAGATGATGTGCGACATCGAGCGCATGTGCGCCAATCCGACCGAAGAGGATCGCGCGTTCGTGCCCGACATCGCCGGTAACGGCGATCCAATGGGCACCTTGCGCACTGCCTGGGCCGACCATCGCGACGATTCGTTCGTGCTGCAGTTCCTAAGCCCGGCGCTGATCCGCAAGCTTCGCCTGTTCAAGATCGAGGACGATCCGGAGAAACCGGAGCTGCGCGTCGACGCCATCCACGACGAGCGCGGCTACAAGCGCGTGCGCAAGGCGCTGTCGCGCTACTACGACATCGGCTTGCGCGAGCCCGACATTCAGGTCACCGACGTGGACCTGAAGGGCGACCGGCGGCTGGTGCTGACCCACAAGGTGCGCGACGGCGTGCCGCTCGAGGAGCAGGACGCCCGCGCCGTGCTCGGCCACATCGCCACGCTTTGGGGCTATGACGTGAAACTGCACGGCATCGACGCCGACGCCGATCTGCTGATCTACTCCTACGAGGCCTCGCCGCCGGCGGCGTGATCCGCGCCGTCAGCCGAGCAACTCCCGGCAGCCGAGATCGTCGACCGCGAGCATGATCCGCTCCAGATTGTTCCACCAGATGACCGGCGGGAGGTTGTTGACCGCTTGGCCCACAGGCCGCGTCATGAGCCAGAGAGTCGATAGGCGGTAGTCGTCCTGCAACGCCTGCCGGCCGTAGCCGGCCACGCCGTGCGCCATAATCTCCCGGTGATACAGGTCCAGTAGCGGTTTCTCAAGGCGGCTGCGCCGCTCCGGATACCAGTGCGTCGCCATCATATAGGCGAGGTCGTCGGACGCGGTATCGATGTGCCACGCGTCCCAATCGAACAGCCGGACGCCGCCGGCGCCGCCGGGGTTGGGCATCAGATAGTTCCAGACATGCGCGTCGCCGTGAACGATGGTGGCATGGCGGCGGGAACGGTAGCGCTCGAGCAACCGCGGCGCGGCATCGATCAATCGTTCGTAGAGCGCACGCCGTTCGCTCGACAGACGGTCGCCGACCAGATCGACGAAGCGGCCGAATTGCGCGGCTAATCCGCGCATCTGCTCCGCCGTGGCGGCGTCGTCGAACCAGGCGCCCACGGAAGCGCCGAGGCGGGGGTCGTCCCACCACGCCGCATGGAAGCGGGCGAGCGTGCGGACCATGCTCTCGCATTGCCCGTCCGGCGGCGGCAGCGGCCAGGTGGTGGCGATGTGATGCGAATCCGTGAGATCTTCGAGCAGCAGATGCCAGGCGTTCGTGCCGGCGTCCCACTCGGCACCGAAGCATCGCAGAAGCAGGCCCGCGGGCGTCGCCGGCGCAGCCTGAGTGTAGAACGCCACTTCTCGCTGGCCAGAATTCCACGACGTCACGGCGCGCTGCGGATGTCCGGTCTTGAGGATCAGCGAGGCGGGGGCGCGGGGTGCCGGTCCGTTGTAAGTCAAACGCAACCGGACGATCTGCGAAAGAATGGTGGGAAACGAGTTCGCCACCGCGATGTCCCGTACGCGCCCATCGTCGAGCACGCCGCACCGGCGCAGCGCCAGCGTGAGACGCTCTGCGTCGATGCCGGCCGGCAGCGGGTCCGTCGTCATGGGCGGCAACGTAGTTGATCGCGCGGTGAGCGCATAGGGCGCGGTTTCCCGATTTGAGCCTTGCGCCGCTAAAGATATTATCTTTAATATCGATTATACGGCCGTTATACTTGCGTCCGTTAACAATTGGCGATGCGCGCTAACATCTTGGCAATCCATACGCTTTTCGACGCCGATCGGAGCGAGCACGCCGGCACCGGCCTTGCGGCGCGCGGCGCGACCCTGTCCTCGCGGATCGTCGCGGAGGTGCGCGAGGCTTTGCTGGACGGGCGGCTGAAGCCCGGCGATTTCATCGGCGGCGAGAAGGAGATCGGCGCGAGGAGCGGGGTTAGCCGCATCGTCGCTCGCGACGCGCTGCGCACGCTCGAAGCCTCGGGCGTGGTCGAGATCAAGGTCGGCGCCGGCGGCGGCGCGCGGATCGCCTGCGGCAACCCGCGCCTGTTCGCCGAAGCGCTGGCCGTTCAGCTGACGCTCGCCGACGTGAGCATCGGCGAAATCCTCGATGCCCAGCGCGCCATAGAGTGTCTTGCCTCCGAACTCGCTGCCCGCAACGCCACGCCCGCCGATATTCGCGCGCTCGACGCGCTTTGCGATCAGGCCGAGGAACGCCTCGGCGATGCGGACGCGTTCACGCGCGCGAGCCTCGCCTTCCATCTTGCCGTGGCCGAGGCCTCGCACAATCGCGTCCTCGTGGTGCAACTCATCTCGCTGCAGCACGTGGCCTGGCCGAGGCGCAACCGCACCCTGACCCGCAAGGTCGCGCAAGGCATTCTCGCCACCCATCGCGCGCTGCTGCGCCTGATCGAAGCGCGCGACGCCGATGCGGCACGGCGCTTGATGAACGAGCACGTTATAATGATCAAAGGCCGGCGCGTGGCCGAGCGCCGCGTCAAGCGGAAACCCGCGAACGTCTGCTGTTGAGCTCATCCAGGGAGGAAGCCATGGGGAAATTCGTCATCGCGCCGCATATGCGGTTGCACGAGTGGGTCGCGGAGGAAAAAGGCTACTTCGCCGCGGAAGGCCTCGACTACGAATTTCGCGATCAGCTCACCTCGAGCGACGGCAAGCGCCACGATCTGGGCGACAAGACCGGCGCCTATCAGACCTTCGAGAAGGGTCGCAGCTCGGACATTTCCTGCGCCTGCCACTGGACCGTCAACGTGGCCGCCTCGGCCGGGCACGGCAAGCTGTTCGCCGACGCCTATTCGTTGTCGCCGGCCGGCGTCTTCGTGCCGGCCGATTCCAAGATTCGCTCGCCCGAGGATCTCGCCGGCGTGCCGATCTCCGTCGGCTACCAGTCGGGCAGCCATTATTCAACCATCCAGGCGCTCGAACAATACATGCCGCTGAACGGCATCAAGCTGTCCTTCGCCGACGGTCTGCTGTTCAAGCGCATGGAACTCCTGATCGACGGCAAGGTTCCGGCGGCGGCGCTGTTCAGCGGGCCGTACTACTTCATGGAGCAGCTCGGCTTCCGCAAGGTAATCGATACCACCTTCATGATGGCCAACATGCTGACGGGCGAGCCCGACATGGACGATGTGCGCAAGTACTTCCGGGCGCTTCGCTTGGCGCAGCGCGACATCGACCTCCGCCCCGATCGCTACACGCACTACTACAAGAAGGAATTTCCCGAACGCTTCCACGCCGCCATGGACACGCGCCGCTGGGGCCCGGGCGAGCGCATCGTGTTCGAGCCCTATACGCAGGCGGCGTTCGATGAGTCCTTCGCCTGGATCGCCGAGCGGGGCATCTTCCCGGAAGGCCAGATGGGCTCCGGCGACTACCGGGCGTCCGTCTGCACGCTGGCGGCGGAATAGCGGGAACCTCGTGCTAAGGCGCTGAGAGCACTGGCAAAGCGGGGGGCGGCCGGGATAGACTGGCGCCCGCCGGACGGGCGGGGCTCAAGCCTCGCGCCCGAAGAACAAGATGCGGCCGGCGCGTAAATCTGGGAGGGAGGCAATGACTTATAAAGCGCTCTTGCTGGGGGCGGCCCTTGGGCTGGCTTCCGCCGCCGTCACGGCGCCGTTCGCGGCCGCCGATACGGTGAAGGTCGGCGTGGTGCTGACCTATTCCGGCGTCAACGCCGAATACGGCGATCAAATCACCCGCGCCATGGAGCTTTATCAAAAGCTGCATGCCGCCGACATCGCGCCGAACAAGGTCGAGTTCATCAAGCGCGATTCCAAGGCGCCGAACGGCGCCGCGGCCAAGACCGAAGTGCAGGAGCTCATCACCCAGGACAAGGTGAACATGCTGGCGGGCTTCGTGTTCTCGCCGGACGCGATCGCCAGCGCGCCGCTGGCGACCGAGGCGAAGATCCCGATGATCGTGCTCAATGCCGGCACGGCGTGGATCACCAATCTCTCGCCCTATATCGCGCGCACGTCCTTCTCCATGTGGCAGTCCGGCTATCCGATGGGCATCTACGCGGCGAAAGAGCTGAAGTGCAAGACCGCTGCGGTCGGCTACACCGACTATCCGCCGGGCAAGGACAGCCTCGAGGCGTTCAAGCGCGGCTACGTCGGCAACGGCGGCCAGATGGTCGATGAAGTGCCCATGGGCAATCCGGCGCAGGTGCCGGACTTCACCCCGTTCTTCCAGCGCGTGAAGGACAAGAAGCCCGATTGCTTCTACGTCTTCGTGCCTGCCGGCGTGCATGCCACTGCCGTGGTCAAGACCTACAACGATCTCGGCATGCGCAAAGCCGGCGTGAAACTGATCGGCCCGGGCGACATCATCCAGGACACCAAGCTGCAGCAGATGGGCGACAACGCGGTCGGCCTGCTGACCATGGGCAACTACGCCGCCGACTTCAAGAACCCTGCGAACGTGGCCTTCGTGAAAGCCTGGAAAGAGGCTTACGGCAAGGATTCGACGCCCGACTTCATGGCGGTCGCCGGTTGGGACGGCACGGCGGCGATCTTCCACGTGGTGAAAGTGCTGAACGGCAAGATCGATCCGGACAAGGCCATGGCGGCGCTGAAGGGCTGGAAGTTCAACTCTCCGCGCGGCCCGATCATGATTGACCCCGACACGCGCGACGTGGTGCAGAACGAATACGTGGAGAAGGTCATTAAGGTCGGCGACAAGCTCGGCGTCGAAGTCGTGCACACCACCACTGCCGTCAAAGATCCGTGCAAGGAGCTGAAGGTCGACAAGTGCGGTCAATAGGCGCGGCGTCGTTCGGCTGACCGCGCCATATCGGGGCCGGCCGGGGAGCAATGGCCCATATCGCTGATGTAACGTTCAATTTGCTGTTCGACGGGCTGGCCTACGGGATGATCCTGTTCATCATCTCCGTAGGCCTTTCCGTCACCATGGGCCTGATGGGTTTCGTCAACCTGGCCCATGGCGCGTTCGCCATGGCCGGCGGCTTCGTCACGGTGACGTTGGTCGGCAAGCTCGGCATGCCGTTCCTGCCGGCGCTGCTGCTCGCCTCCGTCGTCGTCGGCGCGGCCAGCGTGCCGTTCGAGCGCCTGCTTTACCGCCGCCTCTACAAGGCCGGCGAGCTCGACCAGGTATTGATGAGCGTCGGCCTGGTGCTGATCGCGGGCGCCGCCTTTACGTTCGTCTATGGCCCCGCGCCGCAAGCCCTGAAATTGCCGGCGGCGCTCGACGGTCCGGTCACGGTGTTCGGCCAATCGCTGTCGGCCTACCGCCTTTTCATGGTCGCCGTCGGGTTTCTGCTCATCGCCGCGCTGTGGTTCGCGTTCGAGCGCACCGGCGTCGGCGCCCGCGTTCGCGCGGCGGTGGACAATCGCCGCATGGCGCAATCCCTCGGCATCGACGTGGACCTGCTGTTCACCCTCACATTCGCGCTCGGCAGCGGATTGGCGGCGCTCGGCGGCGGATTGGCGGTGGACATCACAGGGTTGACGCCGGCATTCGCCGTGCAGTACCTGGTGTTCTTCCTCATCGTCGTGGCGGTGGGCGGCCTCGGCAGCCTCAAGGGCGCGTTTGTCGCGGCCCTGCTGCTCGGCATCATCGACAACGCGGGGAAGTACCTCTATCCGGAAGGCGGCGGCTATTTCATCTACGCCGCCACCATGCTTCTGCTGTTGCTGCGGCCGGCGGGACTCTATGGCCGCGGCTGACTCGGCGGTCACGTTCCTGACCGAGCGGCATCGCTGGCACTGGTCCGAGGCGCTGCCCTGGATCGTCGCGGTCGGCTGCTTCTTCGTCTTTCCGGGCTATCTCGCCTTTGGCGCGCAGATCCTCATCGCGATCCTGTTTGCGCTTTCGCTCGACCTGATCCTCGGCTACGCCGGCATCGTCACGCTCGGCCACGCGGCGTTCTTCGGCGCGGGCGCCTATACGGCGGGCCTGCTCGCGGCCAGACTGGGCTGGAGCGAGCCGCTGTCCTGTCTCGTTCTCGGCGCGGTCGCGGCGGCGGCGCTCGGCTTCGTGTCCGGCTGGTTCCTGCTTCGCTACGCCGGGCTCACGCTCCTGATGCTCACTCTCGCCGCAGCCGTGCTGCTCAGCGAGTTCGCCAATGCGCAAGCCGACATAACCGGCGGCTTCGACGGCGTGACCGGCATCGAGATGTGGCCGCTGTTCGGCGTGTTCAACTACGATCTTTACGGCCATACCAATTATGTTTATGCGCTTGCCACGCTCTTCGCTGTATTTCTGGCCGCGCGGCGCATCGTGCACTCGCCGTTCGGCCAGGCGCTGATCGGCATTCGCGAAAACACCAACCGCATGCGCGCCATCGGCTCGCCCGTGCACCGGCGCCTGGTGACCGTGTACACGATTTCCGCCGGCATGGCCGGTATCGCCGGGGCGCTGTTCGCCGAGACCAATGCCTTCGTGACGCTCGACGTGTTGAGCTTCCAGCGTTCGGCCGCCGTGCTGGTGATGCTGATCTTCGGCGGCACGGGGCGGCTCTACGGCGCCTTTTTCGGCGCGGCGATCTACATGCTGCTGGAGCACAATCTCGCCAAGCTCAATCCGCAGTTCTGGGAGTTCGGCCTCGGCGCCGCGCTCGTGCTCACCGTTTTGTTCGCGCGGCGCGGCCTGCTAGGTCTCGTCGAGGATTTCGGCGCCAGGTTCCGGAGCGCGCCATCGTGAGCGGGGTTGCGTTGCAGACCGCCGGACTGTGCAAGAGCTTCGGCGCGATCCAGGTGGCCGTCGACATCGACTTCGCGCTCGAGTCCGGCGCGCGCCACGCCCTGATCGGACCGAACGGCGCCGGCAAGACCAGCTTCGTCAATCTGCTGACCGGCGCGCTCAGACCCTCGGCCGGACGGGTGATGCTGCACGGCGAAGACGTCACCGCCCTCGACCAGATCGCGCGGGCGCGGCGCGGCATCGCGCGAACCTTCCAGATCAACCAGCTGTTCCGGGGCTTGAGCGTGCTCGAAAACGTCTGCCTCGCGGTGGCGGAACGCATCGGCGCATGCGGCGAACTCTGGCGCCCCATGGGCCGGCAACGGGCGGTCATCGCCGAGGCCATGGCGCTGCTCGAGGAAGTGCGCCTGGCCGGCGACGCGGCGAAGCCGGTGAAGCAGCTGGCCTATGGGCGCCAACGCCTGGTGGAACTCGCGATCGCGCTGGGTCAAAGGCCGAAGGTTTTGCTGCTCGACGAACCGGCGGCCGGCGTGCCATCCGCCGAAAGCCACATCATTCTCGATGCGGTGGACCGGCTGCCGGCGGATATCGCCGTGCTGATGATCGAACACGACATGGCACTGGTGTTCCGTTTCGCCAAACTCGTGACCGTCATGGTCGCGGGCGCCGTCCTGACCCAGGGCGCGCCGGACGAGATCGCGGCCGATCCGCGCGTGCGCGCGGTTTATCTCGGCGGCGCTCATGTCTGACGCGGCGCTCGCCCTTGAGAACGTCACGGCCGGCTACGGCGAGACGAAGGTGCTGGAGGATTTGTCCCTTGCGATCGGGCGCGGCGAGAGCGTCAGCCTGATCGGCCGCAATGGCGTCGGCAAATCCACGCTGCTGGCAGCCATCATGGGTCACGCGACCTTGCACGGTGGCCGCATCGCGCTTGATGGCCGCGACATATCGCGCTTGGCCCCGCACCGGCGCGCGCGCGCAGGTCTCGGCTGGGTGCCGCAGGAGAGGGAAATATTCGCCTCGCTGAGCGTCGAGGAAAATCTCGACGTGGCGGCTCGCCCCGGCCGCTGGACCAAGGGCGCCGTGTTCGACCTGTTTCCCCATCTCGCGGCTCGGCGGCGCAATGGCGGCATGCAGCTTTCGGGCGGCGAGCAACAGATGTTGTCGATCGCCCGCGCTCTCATGGGCAATCCGCGCGTGCTGCTCATGGACGAGCCGTCCGAAGGCTTGGCGCCGACGGTGGTCGAGGAACTCAGCCGCTCCATGCAGCGTCTGCGCGACGAGCACGACCTGACGATCGTGCTGGTGGAGCAACGCACTACTCTGGCGCTGGAATTCTCCGCCCGCACGGTGGTGATGGACCGCGGGCGCGCGACCTATGACGGCCCGAGCCGTGCCTTGGCCGACGATCCCGCCCGGCTCGAAGCGCTCATCGGCGTGTCTTCGGGCCTTTGAGGGCGGAGATGCGCACTCGCCCAGGGCTTGTCGAAGGGTGACGCCGCCACCTCACAGATACACCGTGCCGCCGTCGACCATGATGGTTTGGCCGGTCACGAAATGGCTGGCGTCGCTGGCGAGATAAAGGATCGTGCCGGTCAGGTCGCCGGTCTCCAGATTGCGCTGCAAGGTCTGGCCGGCGGCGATCACCTGTTTCGCCTTTTCCAGCTTGTCGCCCATGAATTCCGCCGTACCCTCGGTCATCACGGCCGAAGGCGCCACGGCGTTGACGCGGATCCAGTCGCGGCCGAGTTCGCGGGCGAGGCCACGCGTCAATCCGATCACGGCACCCTTCGACGTCGTGTAGTGCAGCGCGTAAGGCAGGCCGAAGACCGCGGCAAGCGACGTGATGTTGATGATGCTGCCACCCTTTTGCTTGCGCATGGCCGGCACCACGGCCTTGCAGCAATTCCAGATGCCTTTGACGTTGACCGCCATCGCCGCGTCCCAATCGGCTTCCGGCAGCTGATCGAAGCGCCCGCCCTGCAGACTTCCGTAGAGAGCTGCATTGTTCACCAGCACGTCGATGCGGCCGAAGCTCGCGACCGTCTTTTCCGCCATGGCGGCGGCGCTCTTCATGTCGGCGACGTCGAGCTTCACGCCGATGGCCTTGCCGCCGCTCTTGGTCACCGCCGCAACCGTGTCCGCGCAGTCGCGCATGTCGCCGACGACGACCGCGGCGCCCTCCTTGGCCAGCGCTTCCGCGTAGGCCTTGCCCAAGCCGCGCGCGGCGCCGGTGATGATGGCGACCTTTCCTTCAAGGGTCACGATAGTCCTCCCGAATTTTCGTTGCGCCGAGGGTAGGGGCGGCGGCCGTCCCGGTCAACGCGCCGGCGCAGAATCGCGTCCCATGGGGCCGAGGTCCTTGAGTCGCAGCGCGCGGCCCGGGCGCTCGCCGGTCGGCGCGCCGTCTCGCCAGATCGCGCGTCCGTTGGCGAATACCAGTTCGATCCCGGCCGCCGGCGTCTTCGGTTTCTCGAAGGTGGCGCGATCCAGCACGGTGGCGGGGTCGAACAGCACCAGATCGGCGAAAGCGCCCGCCCGCAGCACGCCACGGTCCTTCAGCCCGAATTGCGCCGCGGGGAACCCGGTCATGCGGCGCACCGCCTCTTCCAGCGGAAACAATCCGATGTCGCGCGCGTAATGGCCGAGCACGCGCGGAAACGTGCCCCAGAGGCGCGGGTGCGGATGAAAATCGTGCGGCAGTCCGTCGGAGCCGATCATGGCGTGGTCGTACTTCAGCACGCGCTGCACGTCGGCCTCGTCCATGGTGAAGTAGATTGCGCCTGCCGGCAGCAGCTTTTCCGCCGCCTGTTCCATGTCGAGACCCATCTCGGCGGCTATGTCGGCGAGATAGCGGCCGGTGGCGTCGCGCTTCGCCAGCGACCAGGTGATCAGCACCTTGGCCGCGCCCATGAGGCGGCGCGGGTCGAGCACCGTCGAGCTTGCGATATAGGGATAGACGTCGAGCGCGAGCGGTTGCCGCTGCCGTGCCCGCTCGATCATCGGCAGGGTTTCCGCCGTGCGGCCGTGATTGTTCTTGCCCGTCACCTTGTGATGGGAAATCACCACCGGAACCTTTGCCGAGCGGCCGATGGCGATGGTTTCTTCGATCGAGCGCGTCACCTGGTCGCCTTCGTCGCGCATATGGGTCGTGTGGATGGCGCCCTTCGGCGCCAAGCGCTTTGCCAATGCGATCACCTCTTCCGTCGGTGCGGCGATTGCCGGCCGATAGAACAATCCGGTCGAGAGACCGATGGCGCCGTCGTCGAGCGCGCGGTCCAATTGCTCGCACATGGCGGCGGTTTCGCTCTCGGTAGCAGGCCTGTCGAGCCGGTCCATGGCGCCGACCCGCAACGTGGCGTGGCCCACGAGGGCCGCCGAGTTGATCGCCGCCGGTTCGCGATCGAGCCGGTCCAGATACTCGCTCATGCGCTTGAACGTGTGCTCGGGCGAGGCGGCGATCAGATCGATGGGCGGCGGCAGTTTGGCGCTGCGCACGTAGAACGGCGCCAGGCTGATACCGCAATTGCCGGTTATCACCGTGGTCACGCCCTGGCTCGCCTTGGGCGACATGGCGGGATCCGCCATCAGCGCACGGTCGTCGTGGGTATGGACGTCGATGAAGCCGGGCGCCAGGGCCTTGCCGCCGGCGTCGATTTCGCGGGCGGCCTTGATTTGCGCGAGATCGCCGATCGCCTGGATGCGCTCGCCGCTCACGGCCAGATCGCCGCGCCGCGGCTTGGCGCCCGTGCCGTCGATCAGCGTGGCGTTTCGGATGATGAGGTCCGGGCGGGCATCGGCCATGGCGCGCTCCTATATGCGAACAGGCGAAGCTTCGGCGATGGCTGGCCGCGGCGCAAGCTCACGGCGCTTCGCCGCGTTCGCATTTCCGGCACGGCACGGTCATGCCGAAATGTTCGCGCCGGCCGGCGGCGGTCTCGACCCAGGGCCGCTCGCTCCATGGCGGATTGTTGCGCATGTGCTGGGTATGTCCGCATTCGAGATCCGCAACCCAATCGCCGGATTCGTCGCGCCGGAAGCCGACTATGCGCCGCGCGCCTGCCGCATCGGTATCGGCGGACCCATGCACCGAGGGCCGGTAGCCGGCGCCGAGCGCGGCAACGATCGAGCGCGGAGTCAAGACGTTGACGCGGCGATCGGCGGCGATCGGCTCGTGCGCAACATAGCCCGTGGGCGACCAGCGATGCAGTTTGCCGCGCCAAATGAGCCACGCCGTCTCCGATAGGTCGGCTCCGGCGACAAAGCAGCCGTCCGGCAGCAATCCGAGTCGCGACTCAAATGTCACCTTCGAACAACCGCGCCGCACGCGTTCGCCATGGAGCTGCCTGTCGACCTCGCCCACGCCGGGATAGGCCGCCCCAGGCCGGTTGGCCCGCATCCACGCGGCCATGAAGGCCTTGGCGTCGCGGTTGCGGCACTCGAAGCAGGGGCGGTGGCCTGCCGCCAGCGCCGTCGCCTCGTCGAGAAAGAACAAATGCGTGTAGCGGCCGGGTTGCATGACCGGGCGCTTGCGGTCCTTGAATCGCAGCACGCAAGCGATCCACATGCGGCCGCGCCAGCGCGCGCGCCCGAGGTTGCCGTGCTCGTCGTGCAGAATGCCGCGATTTCCGGTCAGCGCGCCGCGCGCTGCGTTCGCGACCAGTGTCCCAAACGGTGTCACGCGGTTCTGGTAGGGCATCAGTTCGAGCGTACACGAAAACATCACTGGACGATCACGGTGCGGCAACGCGGCGCGGCGATAGTGGCGCTTCAACCCCCAGGATGTTTTTCAGGAGTGGGAGCCATGGGCATCGAACCCGTCTTCGGCGATGTCTGGTTCGTCGGGCAGACCGGCCGTCCGCCGTACGAACCGGCGTTGAGCGACGTTCTCGCCGACCCGATTGTGCTTGCTTTCATGTCGGCAAGCCGCGTCAGCATGGAGCAGCTTTGCGCCGTCATCGCCGATGCGCGCCTGCGGCTCGGCGCGCCGGAGACCGCTCGGCACGGACGGCCACGTTCCGGCAACGGGGCGTAGTCCCGGCTCCCCGCCCGCGCATGTAATCCCCTCTGCGACAACGGGCCAATGGTCTAGTCGCCATCGGCTCGCGTATTATCCCGCCGGCAACGAGTCGAGGGCCGATGCGGCGGTTTGCAATTTCTTTAGTTCTTGCGTTTGCATGCGTTGTGGCGGCCGCGGCCCTGCCGGCCCGGGCGGACGATCGGGCGTCCGGAGACGGCGACGAAATCGCGGTGCCGCTCATCGCTGACGGCAAGCCCGACCCCCGTGACGCCGCGGTAATCGGCTATCTGTTCAAGCCGGCGGGCGAAGGGCCTTTCCCCGCCGTGATCCTGATGCACGGCTGCGACGGGCTCGGCTGGGAGACTCTCGGCAAGGCGAGCTGGTTCCTGCACAAGTCCTATGCCCATCGTTACGTCGAACACGGCTACGTCGCACTTGTGCTCGACAGCTTCCGGCCTCGTGGTGTCGAGGCGGTCTGCGGCAAGCCTTTCATCGTGTCGCCGCAAAGACGGGTCTGGGACGCCTATAGCGCCGCCCGCGTGCTCGGGAACCAAGGCTTCGTCGACAAATCGCGCATCGTGCTGCAGGGACTATCCCACGGCGGCTGGACGGTGCTCATGGCGATGCAACAGCCGGCCGGGGTCGATCTGCCGGAGCATTTCGCGGCGGCCATTGCATGGTACCCGTATTGCTACCCGGTGAGGTTTTTTTCGGCGCCGCTCTTGATCCTGATCGGCGGCAGTGACGATTGGACGCCGTCGCGCCGTTGCGAAGACATGGTGCGGGGACTGCGGCGCGAAAGCGGCGATCCGGACGTGGTGCTCGACGTTTACGGAGACGCCTTGCACGCTTATGACTATCCGTATCGGGCGCGGACCAACGCTATCGGTCATCGCATGGCCTATGACGCGAAAGCAACAGACGCGAGCTGGCGCGCCATCGACGATTTTCTCGCCCGATACGTGCCAGCGCGCCGCTAGCGCGCCCTAGCCATCGCCGGGCAAATCCGCCAAGCTGGCCGGAGCGACGCGTTCTGCGGGGCAGTCGAAAAATGCAAGGCCGGCGGTCCAAAGCGCCATCGAGTCCGCGGCCGGAGGCGGTGGCCATCGTCGATCGGCCGGCTGGAGCGCTGAACGGCGCCGGCCTGGCCCGCACGGCGCTCGAGCGGCATCCGGACGGCATGTTGCGCCGCGAGGAATTCACCGAAGAACGGCTCGATCGCATCAGCCGCGTCGCGCGCGAGTTGCTTGGTTATCGCCTGCTGAGCGCCGAAGAGCGCCAGGCCTCGCTCGGCGCGGTCCTGTCGGCGGTGCCGAGGCGGCGCGGCGTTTGGATCTTCGGCTATGGCTCGCTGATGTGGAATCCCGCATTAAAGGTTGCCGAGACGCGCGCCGCAACCGTTCACGGCTATCACCGCTGGTTCTGCCTCGACATGCATCTCGGACGGGGTTCGCCGGACCGGCCCGGCCTGATGCTGGGGCTCGACCGCGGCGGGTCTTGCCACGGCATGGCGCATCGCATCGCGCCGCAGGACGTGGAAAGCGAACTCGAGATATTGTGGCGCCGCGAGATGCTGAGCGGCGCCTATCAGCCGCGCTGGGTTACGGCCTACGGCAAGCGCGGTGCGCTACGCGCGCTGACCTTCGTGGTCGACCGCCGCCACGACCGCTATGCCGGCAAACTTCCGGAGCAGGAGGTCGTGATGCGCATTGCGCTTGCCGAGGGCCATATCGGCACCAACCGCCAATACCTGTTCAAGACGGTCGAACATCTCGACCAGCTTGGCATCGACGACGGTCCCATGCACCGCCTGGCCCGCCTGGTGCGCGACAGGACCGGCTAGGCGACAGGTCGCGGATCAGAAGCTGTAGCGCAATCCAACCTGGATTTCGTTGGCGCGGAGGCTGAAGTCGGACGGCGTACGCGTGGTCGGGAAAGTCAGTGTAGTAGCGGTGGTCGTGAGAAGGCCGTTCGGTCCGAGCGAAGCCTTGCCGAGGTCGATGTAGCGATAGCCGACATCCAGCGCGAAACCGTCGGCGATCCGCACCGCCGTGCCTAACGTGACATCCCACGCCAGGCTGGTGCGTTCCTGGCCGAAAACCGTGGCCGTGACGCCGGGGACCGCGGCCGCGGACAATTTTTCATCTTTGACCTTGTTGGCGCTGAAGCCGATGCCGGCGCCGACATAAGGCGTGAACAGCCCCCACGTCCCGACGTCCCAATAGCCGTTGAGCAAGCCGGCGAAACTCCGAACGCCTGCCTTCGATACGGTCACAGGTGTCGAGGCCTTCCCGGCCACGCC
>DASQHM010000075.1:0-9521 GCA_035632095.1 Candidatus Cybelea sp.
CATGCTCGATCCCTATCAAGTGGTCGATGCGCGCGCCATCGGCGCCGATTGCATCCTGCTCATCATGGCGGCCGTGAGCGATGGCCAAGCGGCCGAGCTGGAGCGGACGGCGCTCGAATGGGGCATGGACGTGCTGATCGAGGTCCATGACCGGGCCGAGCTGGATCGCGCCGCCAAACTCAAGAGCACGCTGATCGGCATCAACAATCGAAACCTGAAAACGCTCAAGGGCGATTTGGCGGTCACGGAAGCTCTGGCGCCGCACATGCGGCAGGACGCGCTCGTGGTTTGCGAGAGCGGCCTTGGCAGCCCCGCCGATCTCGCGCGCATGAGCCGCATCGGCGTGAACTGCTTTCTCGTGGGCGAATCCCTGATGCGCGAGACGGACGTGGCGGCCGCGACCAGGCGTCTCTTGGCGCGCCAGAGCGCCCACGCATGAGCAAGCTCACCCACTTCGACGCTGAGGGAAAGGCCGCCATGGTGGATGTTTCGGCGAAGGCCGAAACCGACCGGCAGGCGACCGCCAAGGGCAGCGTGTTCATGCAGGCGGCGACGCTCGCATTGATCCAGGCGGGCCGCGCCGAGAAAGGCGACGTGCTGGGCGTCGCGCGGCTTGCCGGAATCATGGCGGCCAAGAAGACCCATGAACTCATTCCGCTCTGCCATCCGCTTGCACTCACGTCCATCATGGTGGAATTGGTGCCCGACCTGGCGCGCAACGCCGTCGACATCACGGCGACGGCGAAGCTCAAGGGCCGCACCGGCGTCGAAATGGAGGCGCTGACCGCCGTGAGCGTGGCCGCGCTCACGGTCTACGACATGGTCAAGTCGGTCGACCGCAGCATGCGCATTGCCGATATCCGGCTGGTTGAAAAGTCAGGCGGTAAATCAGGCCACTACAAGGCGACGTGATGATCTCGGTCGAGGAAGCAAAGGGGCGCATCGTCGATGCCTTGCGTGCTTCTCCGGCGGAGACCGTAGCGTTGAGCTTGGCCGCTGGCCGCGTTCTGGCCGAGGACGTGGTCTCGCGGCGAACGCAGCCGCCGGTCGACATGTCCGCCATGGACGGATGGGCGGTGCGCGCGGCCGACGTGACGAAGGTGCCGGCGTTGCTGACCGAAGTCGGAGCCGCTCCCGCAGGTGGCGCTTTCGATGGCGTCGTCGGGCCGGGTCAGGCCGTACGCATCTTCACCGGCGGACCGCTGCCCCGCGGCGCCGATTGCATCGTCATCCAGGAAGACGCCGACAGATCCGGGATGAACGTGACAGTGCGCGAGGCGTCGAAGCCGGGACAGCATGTGCGCCGCGCCGGCCTCGATTTCAGCGCCGGCGACGTCAAGCTGAAAGCGGGCCGCCGCCTCACGCCAGCCGACATCGGCCTGGCCGCCGCCATGGACGTGCCGTGGCTCGCCGTGCGCCGCCGGCCGCGCGTCGCGTTGCTGGCGACGGGCGATGAACTCGTGCGGCCGGGCGAACCGGTCGGGCCCAACCAGATCGTCTCGTCCAATGCCTTGGCGCTGTCGGCGCTCATCGCCGGCGCCGGCGGCGAAGCGATCGATCTCGGCATTGCCCGCGACAACAGGGAATCGCTTATCGCGGCACTCGACCGCGCGCGCGGCGCGGATCTGCTGGTCACCCTCGGCGGCGCATCGGTCGGCGAATACGATCTGGTGCAGAAGGCCTTCGGCGAGCGCGGCTTGGCGCTCGACTTCTGGCGCATCGCCATGCGGCCCGGCAAGCCGCTCATGTTCGGCAACGTCGCCGGCACGCCGGTGCTGGGTCTGCCGGGCAATCCGGTGTCTTCGCTGGTTTGCGGCATGCTGTTCCTGATCCCGGCGCTGGAGAAGATGCTCGGCCTGAACGCGAGCGAGCGCCCGCGCACCAATGCAAAACTCGGCCGCGACCTGGCGGCCAACGATCAGCGGCAGGATTACTTGCGCTCGACGCTGACCTATGGACCGGATGGCGCCGCCGTGGCGACGCCGTTCGAAATTCAGGATTCCTCGAACCTGTCGCGCCTCGCCGCCGCCGATTGCCTGGTGATCCGCGCGCCGCGGGCTCCGGCCGCGCGCCGCGGCGATCTGGTGGAGATCATTCTGCTGGCCAGTTTCGGGCTCTGACGCGCCTTACCTGGGCGCAATGCCCTTCACGGCCCAAGCGATCGCGGCATAGGAACGCGGGCCGTCTGCTTCGCCGTCCAGATAGGCGCGCCGCACATGGTCGCGGAGGTTCAGGCGCCGTTGGTCGCTCAGCGTCGCGACATAGGCGGCGATGGGCCCTTGCCCGCCCTGGTACGGGAGCCAGTAATCGTCGAAGGAAGCGAAGTCCATGCGAATGGTCAGCGCCGCGTCGCGGACGTCAGTCAGGCCGGCATCGCGCCACGCCTTGGCCAGTTCGCCCGGCCGCGTCATGGGCCGCACGTAGTGTTGGGCTCGAAGCGCGTCGGCTTCAGGCTCGATCGCCGCGGCCGTGTCCCAGAAAATGCGAGTCATTAACAGGCCGCCGCGCGTATCCCAGACCGATGCGGCAACCGTGGCGCCGGGGCGCGCCACGCGCCGCATCTCGGCCACGGCGCGTTCCGCTTGCGGCACGAAATGCAGCATCAGGAGCGAGAGCACGCGGTCGAAGCTCCTGTCGGCGTACGGCATGGCCGTGGCATCGCCGGTTCGGAATTCGATGCGGCGATCCTGGTTTTGCCGACTGGCGAAATCCACGTAGGCCGGGGCATAATCCAATCCGCAAACGCGCCGCACGTTAGCCCGTCGCGCCAACGCAAACGACAGGCTGCCGGTGCCGCAGCCCACGTCGAGGACTTCTTCCTCGTCCGCCGTCCCGCAGAAATCCAGGAACGGTTCGGCCAAGCGACGGCTCCAGCGCCCCATCTGGCGCTGGTAGGCGTCGCCGTCGGTCGCCGTGAAGGTCGATGAAGTCGCCATGTCTCCACCCAAAATACGCCGATTCGGAGCATGACCCAGTCTTCTCGCGGATGCCACGTGGCAACGCCGAATTGCCCTTGACGCCCGACAAGAACCAAACTAGAACATGCGATCAGGTTTCGGTTTTGTTCCAAATATTGGGGGCCACCAATGCTGACGCGAAAACAACATGAGCTCCTGATGTACATCCATCGGCACCTGGAGCGCGCGGGCGTGTCGCCGTCCTTCGACGAAATGAAGGATGCGCTGCAGCTCAAGTCGAAATCCGGCATCCATCGGCTGATCACCGGCCTGGAAGAGCGCGGCTTCATCCGACGGCTGCCGCATCGCGCGCGCGCCCTTGAAGTGGTGAAGATGCCGAACGCCGTTGTGCCGCCCGCTCCGAAGCGCGCCAGCGGCTTCGCCCCGAGCGTGATCGAGGGCCGCTTCCCCACCGGCGGACCGACGCCCGCAAGCGCCGAGACCGTCAGCTTGCCGCTTTACGGGCGCATCGCCGCGGGCACGCCCATCGAGGCGCTGCGCGACCAATCCAACCAAATCGACGTGCCAGCGAGCTTGCTGGCCGGCGGCGAACACTATGCGCTGGAGATCGCCGGCGACTCGATGATCGAGGCCGGCATTCTCGACGGCGACACGGTCATCCTGCGCCGCTGCGACACGGCCGAAAACGGCACCATCGTCGTGGCGCTGGTGGACGAGCAGGAGGCGACCCTGAAGCGGCTTCGCCGCAAGGGCAATTCGGTGGCGCTGGAAGCCGCCAACCCGTCCTACGAAACGCGCATCTTCGGCCCCGACCGGGTGCGCATCCAGGGCAAGCTCGTCGGCCTGATCCGCAAATACAACTGAGGCAATCCGCGGCGGTGGCGGAAACGCTCCGCGTCGGCCTGATCGGCGCCGGCAGTATGGCCGGCGCCCATGCCGCCGCCTGGCGCGGCATCGACGGTGTGGAGATCGCCGGAATCGCCAGCCGCACCATGCGCCGCGCGCAAGGGCTGGCGCAGGCCTTCGGCACGCGGGTGTCGGAAATCGACGCGATGCTCGCCGATCCGGCAATCGCCGCCGTCGATATCTGCGCCCCGACGGCGGCGCATCGCGACCTGGTCATTGCCGCCCTCGCCGGCGGCAAGCACGTCTTCTGCGAAACGCCACTCGCCCACGAGATCGCCGATGCGGAAGCGATGATCGCCGCCGCGCGTCAAGCCAAGCGCCTGCTGCACGTCGGCCTCCTGATGCGCTCGATCGTCGAATACCGCCACATTTTCGAGTGCGTGCGTTCCGGCGAACATGGCCGGCTCTTGGCGGTCATGGCCTATCGCCTCGGCTCCTATCTGCGCCCGGGCGCGCCCGATGCCAAGGCGCATTACGGCGATCCGGCGACCGAACTCATGACGTTCGATTTCGATGTCCTGAATTGGCTGCTCGGCCCACCGGCAAGTTTGAGCGCGACCGGCGCCCGATTGCCCGACGGCCGCTTCGGCGAGATCTCCGCCTTGCTGCATTACGACAGCGGCGCAAGCGCCGTGGTGACCGGCAGCGGCATCATGCCCGCGAAGGCGCCCTACACCACCGGTCTTGCCGCGCGCTTCGAGGATGCGGCCTACGAACTGAAAACCGTATTCGACACGATCCCGCCGAAAAGCGCCTTCGTCTTGTATCCGCGGGACGGCGCGCCGCAGGCGCTTTCGTTACGCGGTCACAATCCGTATCAGGCCGAATTGCAGGTCTTTGCCGATTGCATACGCGGCCGAGGCGACGCCGACTTGCTTGACGCAAGGCACGCCTTGGCGGCGCTGATGCTCTCGGACGCGACCCGGAGCTCGCTCAACCTGCGCCAGGCAATTTCGCTCCCCGGCAGCAGAGCGAACTAGCCGCCGGCATACGGCTGCACCCGGGGCACCATGGGCGCCGCACTTCGCGGCGTCGGCGGCTGCGACCAGGGACGCACGCCCCGCCAATCGGCCACGGTCTCGATCCGCACCGTTCCGTCATCGCGCAGATAGATGGCATGGCCGCCGCGCCGCCACAGATCGAAGCGGTCGACGACGATGCGCGCCGATGAGCAACGGCCGCGCACCGGTACGCTTGCCACGACCACGTCGGCGCGGCGGCAGTCTTCCGCCAACGCGGCTTCATCGCGCGGCAACGCAATCAGCAAGTCGTGGGCGCGGTAGTCGCAACCGAGCGCATCGCAGCGCAACCGGCCATCGTAGCTCTCTCCCAGCGCCGGCCAGGGCGCCGCATCCAGCTGGCCGTCATGGCGGAGCCACGTTTGTTCGGCGATGCGCGCGCCGCGCGCCGGCGACACCATCAGCCGGTTGTCGGCGGCGCGCACGGCGAGGTATTTGCCTTCGCCGTCGATCAGGATATCCGGGCGCGGCGTGATCAGGATCGCCCCGAGCCCAGCCGCCATGGCGAGCACGCCGGCGCGCCGCCACGGCCGGCGCCACAGGCATAGCCAGAGACCGCCGACGCCGGTCAGCGCCATGCCCCAGAGCGGCAGCGGCGGGAGCAACAGCACCGCGCCCGGAAGTCCGGCGACCCGGCGCGCGATCCAGATCACCAGATCGACGCCGAGCCCCATGGGAACCAGGCCGATCCGCTCCAGGCCGAGCGGCATCAGCAGATACGCGACCAGCGCCCACGGCATGACCCAGATGCCGGTGAGCGGCACCGCCAGCATGTTGCCGAGCAGGCCGTAATCGACAAAACGGTTGAAGTGATAGAGCGCGAAGGGCGCGGTGGCGAAACCGGCGACCAGGGTGGTCAAGCCGACGCCGATCAAGTGCGAGGCGAGATGCCCGAACCGCCCGTGGCGCGCGCGCCAAGCGCCGAGCGGCCCGCTCGCGACTTCGTACGTGGCGATCAATGCCACCACCGCGGCGAAGGACATCTGGAAGCTGACGTCGAGCAGGCTTTCCGGCTGCAGCGCCAGAATCAGAAGCGCCGCCCAGGCCACCACGCGCATGGAAATGGCCTGCCGGTCCAGCATCACGGCCAGAACCGCGACGGATGTCATGAGGAACGCGCGCTGCGTCGGCACCGTCGCGCCGCTGATGATCAGGTAGCCGAACGTGCCCAGCAGCGTCGCCCCGGCGGCGATCTTCTTGGTGGGCCAGTTCAGGGCGATGGGCGGGATAGCGGCGAGCAGGAATCGCACGGCGAAAAAGATTATTCCCGCCACGAACGAAAGGTGCAGGCCGGCGATCACCAGCAGATGCGCAAGGCCGGAATCCTGCATCGCCTTGGTCACGTCGTCCGGAATGGCCGAGCGGTCCCCGGTCATCAGCGCCGCCGCCAGCGCGCCGGTCGGCCCGGGCAATACCGCTTGCACGCGCGCCATGACCGTTTGGCGCGCGCGATTGAGCGTCGCCTGGACTTCGCCCGCGAACGTGCTCGCCGCGCCGTGCTGAGGTGGCTCGATCGGCTTCGGCGCGCCAAGGGCGAAACCGACGCCGCCCAGCCGCTGAAAAAACGCCTGGCGCGGATAGTCGAGCGTGCCCGGCATGGCGGGCGCCGGCGGCGGCAGCAGGCTGGCGCGCAAGCGCACCCAATCGCCGGGATGCAGCGGCTCGTGCGACGCGGAAGCCGTCACGCGGATCCGCTCGGGCGTCGCGGCCGGCGGTACGCGCTCGATGGCGAGACGGTCGAGCAGCACGCGCTGGCGCTTGTCCGCGGCGGAAATGTAGACCACGCGCCCGGTGATCAGGGTCGCGCCGGTCGCGCGGACCAGCACCGGCGCCGCCACGGCCGCCGTGCGCGCCTGGGCCAGCGCGAACCCCGCCGCCGGCGTTGCCACGGCGAGCCCGAGCAGCACGAGCGGCAGGTCGCGCCGGAACACAAGCGCCAGCGCCGCGCCGAGCGCGAGCCATGCAAGGCCGATCCAGCGCGCCGGCTCGAACGGCAAGGCGAAATAAATCGCGATGCCGAGCCCGAGGCCCGCCGGCAGCCACAACGGCCAGCGGCCGCGCTCGGCGGCGAACTCGCGCGCCGCCCAAGCCGCCCACGGAAACCTCCGGACCGCCCGTCCGAGCTGCGCCTCTAGTCCGAGCGCGCGCATGCGCCCTCGGGGCGCGTCGAAAGCGCGCCCGCGTTATGATACACAGCAGCCTCCCCATATGGCCGCGAGCGGCAGTCTATTGCCGCCGGATCGGCCGAGCAAAGCGTCAGGTTTGCATGATCGTCACGCGTTTCGCCCCGTCCCCCACCGGCTTCCTGCACATCGGCAGTGCGCGCACGGCCCTATTCAACTGGCTGTTCGCCAGGCATCACCGCGGGCGTTTTCTCTTGCGGATCGAAGATACTGATCGCGCACGCTCTACCGACGCCGCCGTGGCTGCAATCTTCGAGGGCTTAACGTGGCTGGGCCTGGATTGGGACGGCGATGCGCTGTTCCAATTCGCGCGAGCCGAGCGTCACGCCGCGGTGGCGCGAGACCTGCTCGCCGCCGGCAAGGCGTACCATTGCTTCTGCACCCCGGCCGAACTCGAGGCAATGCGCGAGCAAGCCAAGGCCGAGGGTCGGCCGGTGCGCTACGACGGACGCTGGCGCGATCGCGATCCGAAGGAAGCGCCGCCCGGCGTCAAGCCCGTGATCCGCTTCAAGGCGCCGCGCGAAGGCGCCACGGTCATTCGCGATCTGGTCCAGGGCGACGTCACCGTGGCGAACGAACAGCTCGACGATCTGATCATTCTCCGGGCCGACGGCACGCCCACCTACAACTGGTCCGTGGTGGTCGACGATCATGACATGGGCATCACCCATGTGATTCGCGGCGACGATCACCTGACCAATGCGTTCCGCCAGACGCAGCTCTACATCGCCTGCGGCTATTCGTTGCCGCAGTTCGCCCATATCCCGCTCATCCATGGACCCGACGGCGCCAAACTGTCGAAGCGCCACGGCGCACTCGGCGTCGAAGCCTATCGCGACATGGGCTACCTGCCCGAGGCGCTCCGCAACTATCTGCTTCGGCTCGGCTGGAGCCACGGCGACGACGAGATCATCCCGACCGCCCAGGCGATCGAATGGTTCAATCTGGAAAGCGTCGGGCGCTCGCCGTCGCGCATGGATTTCGCGAAGTTGGAGCACGTGAACGGCGTCTACATGCGCCAGAGCGCGGATGCATCCTTGGCGGAGGCCGCGGCGCCTTTCCTGGCCAAGGTGGCCGGCCGGGCGCTCACCGAAATGGACCTGGCCAAATTCGCCGCCGCCATGCCGAGTCTGAAGGAGCGCACCAAGACCCTTGTCGAACTGGCTGAAAACGCCGGGTTCATCGTGGCGACCCGCCCGATAGAGCCTATCGAAGCCGCCGCCAAGCAGCTTGGGCCGGAAGCGGTGCCGATCCTGCGGCAGCTACGGGAACGGCTGAGCACCGTCGACCCCTGGTCTGCGGCCGCTACGGAAGCCGCCGTCCGCGCCTTGACCGAACAAACCGGGCTCAAATTGGGCAAGGTGGCCCAGCCCTTGCGGGCCGCCATGACCGGGCGCACGGTCTCGCCGCCGGTGTTCGATGTGCTCGCCGTCCTCGGGCGTGAGGAAAGTTTGGGCAGACTGGACGATGCTATACGGCGCCTTAACTAATTGGCATGCAGCCTTAACATCGCCGAGGCGGGCGGTTTATACTGCACCGCAACCGAAACCATCTTGCGGCGCGACATGGCGCCCCGCGAAAGGATAAGAGGATGAGCAAGGGCAACAGTACTGTCACCGTATCGGTGGGCGGCAGCAACAAGACGGCGCAATTGCCTGTGCTCACCGGCACTTCCGGCGCGAACGTCATCGACATCCGCAAGCTTTACAACGACACCGGCATGTTCACTTTTGATCCCGGGTTCATGGCGACGGCCAGCTGCGAGAGCAAGATCACCTTCATCGACGGCGACGAAGGCATCCTGCTGTACCGCGGCTATCCGATCGAGGAACTGGCCGAGCACAGCGACTTTTCGGAAGTGAGCTACCTGCTGCTGAAGGGCGAGCTGCCGACTGCGGCGCAGAAGAAGCAATTCGTCCACGACGTGACCATGCACACCATGGTGCACGAGCAGCTTTCGGCGGTCTAGCGCGGCTTCCGGCGCGACGCGCATCCGATGGCGGTGCTGTGCGGCGTGGTCGGCGCGCTCAGCGCCTTCTATCACGACTCGACCGACATCAACGACGCGCGCCAGCGCGAGATCGCCTCGTATCGCATGGTGGCGAAAATCCCGACCATCGCCGCGATGGCCTACAAGTATTCGGTCGGGCAGCCCTTCATCTATCCGCAGAACCATCTCGGCTATGCGGAAAACTTCCTGCACATGATGTTCGCCGTGCCGTGCGAGCCGTACAAGGTGAACCCGATCCTGGCCAAGGCCATGGACAAGATCTTCATCCTGCACGCCGACCACGAGCAGAACGCCTCGACCTCGACCGTGCGTCTCGCGGGCTCCTCCGGCGCCAACCCCTTCGCCTGCATCGCGGCCGGCATCGCCAGCCTCTGGGGACCGAGCCACGGCGGCGCCAACGAGGCCGTGCTCAAGATGCTGAACGAGATCGGCTCGGTGGACAAAGTGCCGGAGTTCCCGAAGCGCGTGAAGGACAAGAACGAAC
>DASQHM010000076.1:0-44042 GCA_035632095.1 Candidatus Cybelea sp.
GTTCCGCCTGATCGAGCAGCGCCGTGAGGGTCCGCGCGCGCTCCTGCCAATGGCTCGCCGCCGCCCAGCCGTCGTCGACCACCAGGAGCACTGGGCCATTGCCCGCGAGACGCGCGCCCGGGTTGGCGATCGGGTGGGCGAGCGCCAGGATCGCCAAGCCCGCAAGGAACAGCCGCAGCAGCAAAAGCCACAGCGGAGTATGCGCGGGAGTTTGCTCGCTGGTCTTCAGATCGAGCAGAAGCCGGAGCGGCGGGAAGGCGATGTGTTTCGGCGCCGGCGGCGTGATGCGCAGCAGCCACCACAGCAGCGGCAATCCAAGCAACGCCAGCAGCAGCCAAGGATCGACGAACGCCAGGGCACCGAGATTGAGCATGAGGCTCGCTACGCCACCTACCATGTTATGCCGCCGGAGAGCGAACTGTAGAGCGCCAGCAATGCCGTCTGCGCCGGCCGGTCGGTCCGGTGGGCGGAAAAGGTCCAGCCGACGGAGTTGCAGAGGGCCACCAGCGCTTCGTGGTGCCGCCGCACGCGGCCGAGATAGGCTTCGCGCAGCGCATCCGCGCGGCCGACCAGGTAACTGCCTTCGCCCTCCAGCCCTTCAAAGCGCGTGCGCCCGATGAAAGGCATGTCCTCTTCGGCGGGATCGCGCACCTGGAGCAGATGTCCGATCACGCCCGATCCCGCATAGGCGCGAACCAGCGCCACGATTTCGTCGGTCGGCGACAGAAAATCGCCGATGACCACGATTTGGGCGAAGCGCGGCAGATCGGCCCGCGGCGGCAGGCTTTGATTGCCTTTCGCATGGCCGCTAAGAAGCAAGCTTACGGCAAGCCGGTCCAGGGTCGCGCGGCCGGTCGTCGGCAGGTTGCCGTCGCCGAGCAGCGCAACCCGCTCGCCGCCGCGGATGAGGAGCGAGGCGAGCGCCAACAGGATCAGGCTGGCGCGCTCGTATTTTTCCGTATCCGCAAGTTGCGAGCGGTAATGCATGGAGGGGGACGCGTCGCGCCACAGCCAGACGCTTTCCGCCGCTTCCCACTCGTTCTGCCGGATGAACAGGCTTTGCCGCTTGGCGGATTGGCGCCAATCGACGGCGGTGCTGGGATCGCCGCCCTGATAGCGCCGGAACTGCCAGAAGGTTTCGCCGGTGCCGACGCGGCGGCGGCCATGGACGCCCTGCGCCACCGTCGCGGCGACCCGCTCCGCCGCCACCAGCAGCGGCGGCAGGGGCGCGGCAAGTCCTTCCGCCCGCTGTCGGAGCCCCGGAGCGATTCGGCCGGGCGCCGGCATGATTCGGATCAGCCGAGCAAACTGACCAGGCGGCGGATCACCTGCTCGATGGTGATTCCGTCGGCGCGCGCCGCGAAGTTGAGCGCCATGCGATGGCGCAGCACGGGCGGGGCCAATGCAGCCACGTCGTCGATCGATGGCGCTAAGCGGCCGTCGAGCAGGGCGCGGGCGCGAATGGCGAGCATCAAGGCCTGGCTGGCGCGCGGACCCGGACCCCAGGCCACATGCTTCTGCACGTCGTCTTGCCCCTCCGCCTCCGGCCGGCCGGCGCGGACCAATTTCAGGATCGCCTCCACGACGCTTTCGCCGACGGGCACGCGCCGCACCAGCCGCTGCGCCGCCTGCAATTCGGCCCCGTTCAGCACCGGCGTCACGATTTCCTCGTGCGCGCCCGTGGTCGCCAGCAGCATCCGCCGCTCGGCTTCCAGATCGGGATAGCCGACGTCGATCTGCATGAGAAAACGATCGAGCTGGGCCTCCGGCAGCGGATAGGTACCTTCCTGTTCGAGCGGGTTCTGGGTTGCCAGCACGTGGAAGGGCGCCGGCAGCGGATGCCGGACGCCGGCCACGGAGACCTGCTTCTCCTGCATGGCCTGCAGCAGCGCTGATTGGGTGCGCGGGCTGGCGCGATTGATCTCGTCGGCCATGAGCAATTGGCAGAAGATCGGGCCCGGGATGAAGCGGAACGAGCGCCGGCCGCTATCGGTTTCCTCCAGCACTTCCGAGCCGATGATGTCCGGCGGCATCAAGTCGGGCGTGAACTGCACACGCTTGTCGTCGAGGCCGAGCACCGTGCCGAGCGTTTCCACCAGGCGCGTCTTGGCGAGACCCGGCACGCCGATGAGCAGGGCATGACCGCCCGCCAACAGGGCGATCAGGGTCTCGTCGACCACGGTTTGCTGGCCGAAAATCACCCGGCCGATACGATCGCGCACGGCGGCGAATTTCGCGCCGAGCGCTTCGATTTCGCCGACGAGTCCGTCGCCGGCTTCGCTGACGTTCTGCATGACGCTGGATTATAATGGTTGTTGCAAGCTTTCACTCTAAAGACTCTGTGATGGCGCGGCCATGGTAAATCGCCCCTCGAATCCCGGTCTTTCGCCTATCTCAAAGGGACGCTTGTGAGCGAACGAAGCGCCGATAATGCAAGCGGAGCCGACCTAGCCGGCCTGATGGCCGCGCTGAAGGGCCGCAAACTGCCGCCGGTCCATAGGTGGAACCCCGAGTACTGCGGCGTCAGCGACATGCGGATCGGGCGCGACGGAACGTGGTACTACCGCGACTCGCCCATCGGCCGGAAACCCATGGTGCGGCTGTTTTCCACGGTGCTGCGCCGCGATCCGGACAACCGGTATTACCTTGTGACCCCGGTCGAAAAGCTGTCCATCGACGTTGAGGACGTTCCCTTCATGGCGGTCGAGATGCTGGCTGAAGGGTCGGGGCGCGATCGGCGGCTGACATTCCGCACCAACGTTGACGATGCCGTCACCGCGGATCATGAACATCCAATTCGGGTCGTCGAGGATGCCGGGAGTCGCGAACCGTCGCCCTACGTGCTGGTGCGCGACCGGATGGAAGCGCGCATCGTGCGCTCGGTTTTCTATGATCTCGTGGAGCTCGGTCAGGAGGAGAATGTCGACGGCGTCACACGATTCGGCGTCTGGAGCTCGGGTACATTTTTCCCCCTCGGCACCCTCGGCGTATAAACTGCGGCAATGCGCGATACTCTTTTGCAGCGCCTGAGCGGCGTGCAACGCGGCAGCGAACGCGGCGATCACGATCTGAATCCGGCTGGCGCGCGCCACGCGGGGCCGCTGACGCCCGCCGCAGTGTTGGTGCCGATCATCGACCGGCCGGAGCGCTTGACCGTGCTGTTCACCAAGCGGACGCCGCACCTGAGCAAGCATGCGGGCCAAGTGAGCTTTCCCGGCGGGCGAATCGAGGACCAAGATCCGGACGCCGTCGCCTGCGCTTTGCGCGAAACCGAGGAAGAGATCGGTCTCGACCGCCGCCTGGTGCAAGTGCTGGGCGAACTCGACCGCTATGTCACCGGAACCGGCTTCGCCATTACGCCGGTCGTCGGCCTGGTGGCGCCGCACTTCGAATTGAAGGCCGATCCGCATGAGGTGGCGGAAGTTTTCGAAGTGCCGCTCGACTTCCTGCTCGATCCCTACAATCACCAGCGGCACAGCGGCATGTTCAATGGGCAGGAGCGGCATTGGTTCGCCATGCCTTATGGCGAACATTACATTTGGGGCGCGACCGCCGGCATGCTGGTGAATCTCTACCACATCGTGCGCGCGGCCTGAGTCCGATGCAGCCAGCCGGCCGCATGGATCCGCCAGCCGGGATGACCGCGCCGGAGACCCGCGCCGTGGTATCGGCGCTTTCGGCCGGAGGGGCCGAAGTGCGTTTCGTCGGCGGTTGCGTGCGCGATGCGATACTCGGCCGCGATTCCCAGGACATCGACCTGGCCACGACCGACGCGCCCGATCGCGTCATGGAGCTTTTAGCGCTAGCGGGCCTCCGCGCGCTGCCGACCGGGATCGCGCACGGTACCGTGACGGCGCTGTCGGGCGGGCGGCACTACGAAGTCACCACGCTTCGCCGCGACGTGGAAACGTATGGACGCCACGCCAAGGTCGCCTTCACCGACGATTGGACCGAAGATGCGGCGCGGCGCGATTTCACCATCAATGCGCTCTATGCCGACATCGACGGCACATTGTACGACCCGACCGGCGGGCGCGCCGATCTGGCGGCGGGCCGCGTGCGTTTCGTCGGCGATGCCGCGCTGCGTATCCGGGAGGACGCGCTGCGCATTCTCCGCTTCTTTCGCTTTCATGCCCGTTACGGCAAGGGCGCCCCAGACGCGGAGGGCCTGGCGGCCGCCTCGAATGCGGCGACGTCGCTCGACAATCTGTCGGGCGAAAGAATCGCCGGCGAAATGTTCAAGCTGTTGCGCGCTGCCCAGGCACCGCAAGTAGTGCGGGTCATGGCCGAGGCTGGCGTCCTGGCGCATGTCGTGCCCGGCGCGGTCGGCTTCGATCGGTTGCAGCGGCTGGTCGCGTACGAATCGGCACGCCATGAAGCGGATTCGGTGCGGCGCCTGGCGAGCATTCTGCCGAGCGACGTTGACGGCGCCCGACGCTTGGCGGAACGGCTGCGCCTTTCCAACGCCGAACGCGACCGTCTGGTCGCTGCCGTCGCGCCGCCGCTGGCGCTGTCCGCAGGCATGGATGCGGCGGCGGCCCGGCGCGCAATCCATCGCCTCGGCGCCGAGCGCTTTCGGGATCTGGCATTGCTGGCTTGGGCGGAAGACCCCGCCGCCGAGCGTTGGCGCGATCATTTGGCGCTGGCCGACACCTGGAACCCGCCCATCTTTCCGATCAAGGGCGAAGACGTCCTGGCGCTTGGGCTCGCCAGTGGTCCGCGCGTCGGCCAATTGCTCGACACCGTAACGCGCTGGTGGGAAGAGGGCGACTTTCGCGCCGACCGGGCGGATTGTCTCGCAAAATTACGCGAGCTTGCGGCGGCTTGAGGCCGCGGCCTCCGCGCCCACGATCCAGCCCTCTTCGGTTTGGCAAACCTCAAGTTGCGCGGCCGTCAATGCATCCGGCCGCGCGAGATGTCGCCGAAGTTCGCCGGACCCGTCCGATTTCAGCAGCCAGTCGCGCGTAGCGGACACCTGCCGCGCGTCCTTGATCGGGTGGCGCTGCCGGTCGTGATCGTTGAGGCTCGGCCACATTTCGGCGATGACGATGCCTTCGAGATCGTCGTCCCAGCCGGTTTCAAAGGGCCAGACCCGAGCGCGCGCGCCGAAGCGCTGCAGCAGCCGATGCACCGCGGGCAAACCGAGGAGCATTTGGCCGCCGACCGCGCCGCGGCCGAGGAGTTGCCACACCGGCATGATCTGGCGGTGGCGCAGCGTTCCATCGGCGATTCGGCGCTCGGCGAAGGCCCGCCCGTCGTAGGCCGGCTTGGTCGGACGCAGGGCAGCGCTCGCATTGCCGTAGGTGCAGCCCCAGAACGGTCCCGGCGGTGCGCCAAGCTCGATATTCAGACGTGCCGCGACCTCGAAGCGATTGTTGCGGCCATCGGGCGCGTCTTCGATCAGGCCGTGAAGTTTCGCCGCAAGCGCGCGGCCGCCGCCGAGCTTGGAACCGATCGGATAGCCGAACGGAAAGTCGAAGCCGACCAGAACATTGCCTTGCGTATCGCCGATCAACGCGGCGATGCGGCGCTCGGCGTCGGCGCGCGTGCGAAAATAGAGCGGTTTCGAGCTGGTTCGAGGTCCGCCCCAGGCGAGCCAGCAGCGATCATGGGACTCTCGTTCGGGGCCCGGCCTGCTGGCGGCCGACCAGTCGACGACGATCACGCGATCGAAGAGACACCGGGCCATTTACGGCCAGCGCACCTCGGGCGGCAGGGACATGAGGATCGCCTCCACGTTTCCGCCGGTCTTCAGGCCGAAGGTCGTGCCGCGGTCGTACAGCAGGTTGAATTCCACATACCGGCCGCGCCTGACGAGCTGATGTTCCCGATCCGCCGCCGTCCAGGGCGCGTTCATGTGCCGACGCACCAGTTTCGGATAGATTTCGAGAAAGGCCATGCCGACGTCGCGGGTGAAGGCGAAGTCCGCGTCCCAATCTCCGCTCGACAGGTTGTCGTAGAAGATGCCGCCGACGCCGCGCGCCTCGTTTCTATGCGGCAGATAGAAGTATTCATCGCACCACTGCTTGAAGCGCGGATAGTACCCGGCATCATGGCGGTCGCAGGCAGCCTTGAGCGCATGGTGAAACGCAGCCGTGTCGGCCGCGTCCTCGGTCATGGGCGTGAGATCGGCGCCGCCGCCGAACCAGGATTGTTCGGTGACGATGTGGCGGGTGTTCATATGCGTCGCGGGAACCTTGGGCGAGCGCATGTGGGCAATCAAAGAAATTCCGCTGGCCCAAAACCGGCCGGTCGCGGCGGCGCCCGGCATCTGCTTGCGAAACTCGGGCGAGAATTCGCCGAATACGGTCGAGACGTTCACGGCGACCTTCTCGAAGACGCGGCCGCGCATCACGCTGATGACGCCGCCGCCGCCGCCCGGCCGGTTCCAAGGTTTCCGCTCGAAGCGGCCCGCCGGCAATTCCCGGTGGGTCCCGGTCAGCTCATCCTCGATCCGCTCGAATTCCGCGCAGATGCGATCGCGCAGCGTCGCGAACCATGCCGAGGCGGCCTGCTGGCGCGCGGTGACATCGCTTGGGATGGATGAACTCATGGGCGATCTTGTACCACGCCGGCCGCCATGTCGGTGCGGTCGCGCGTCTGGCGCAGGGCCTCCCCCAGAACCATGGCGGCGGCGATTGCAACATTGAGCGAGCGCAATCCTTCGCGCATGGGGATCTTGACGCGCGCGTCGGCCCGCTCGTGGACCGCAACGGGCACCCCTGCGGTCTCGCGTCCGAGCAGGAGCGTGTCGTCCGGCCGGAACGCGAATCGCGTGTAGGACAATTCCGCCTTTGTGGTCAGGAGCACGAGGCGGCCGCGATCCTTGCCGGCGAGATAGGCGTTCCAGGAATCGTGGCGGACAATCGTGGCGTATGGCAGGTAGTCGAGCGCGGCGCGGCGAAAATCGCGATCCGAAAATGGAAACCCGCAGGGTTCGATGACGTCGACCGCCACGTCCACGCAGGCGGCGAGGCGGAGAATCGTGCCGACGTTCGGCGGGATGTCGGGCTCGAAAAGGGCCAGCCGCATGGTCCGGAAAACCGCGCAGTTTCAGCGCTTTCTCAGCCTTTCGACGATATGCGGCAACCTGTCGCACCTTGAGCCGGAGAGGCTGGACAACGCCGCCATATAGTGAGACAAACGGCGCGGGTTTCCAAAGGCGCTTCGAGGAGTTGCAAGTTCATGAGCACGACGACCAAGGACGCGGTCGCGCATGGCGAGACGTCCCGGCGGGACTTCCTCTACATCGCGGCGGGCGCGTTCGGCGCCGTCGGCGCCGCGGCAGCCGTCTGGCCCTTCATCAGCCAAATGAATCCTTCGGCCGACGTGTTGGCGCTGTCGTCGACCGAAGTCGATCTGGCGCCGATCCAAGCCGGGCAGATCGTCACGGTCGTCTGGCAGAGCAAGCCGGTCTTCGTCTGGCATCGCACCGAGAAGGACATCAAGGCCGCGGAAGACGTGAAGACCGACGACCTTCGCGAGCCGCAGACCGACGAAGCGCGGGCGCCGAAACCCGAATGGCTGGTGGTGGTCGGCATCTGCACCCATCTCGGCTGCATTCCGCTCGGTCATCAGGGGCAATACGGCGGGTTCTTCTGCCCGTGCCACGGCTCCGTCTACGACACCTCCGGCCGCATCCGTCAGGGACCCGCGCCGGCCAATCTCCCGGTGCCGCCCTACAAGTTCCTGAACGACACCAAGATCCGCATCGGTTGAAGGCTCGCCGCGATGGCTCTGCAGACGAATAGCAAGATCGTCAAGTGGATCGAGTTCCGCCTGCCGATCATCTCCATGCTCCAGCATTCGCTGGTGGATTACCCGACGCCGAAGAACCTGAGCTACTGGTGGAGCTTCGGCTCGATCGCCGGCATCGTGCTGGTGATCCAGATCGTGACCGGGATCGTGCTGGCGATGCACTACACGCCGCACGTCACCATGGCCTTCGATTCGATCCAGCACATCAATCGCGACGTGAACTACGGATGGCTGCTCCACAACATCCATATGAACGGCGCGTCCATGTTCTTCGTGGTGGTGTATATCCACATTTTCCGCGGGCTCTACTACGGCTCGTACAAATACCCGCGCGAACTGCTGTGGTGGCTCGGCGTCATCATCCTGCTGCTGATGATGGCGACGGCGTTCATGGGCTACGTGCTGCCGTGGGGCCAGATGAGCTTCTGGGGCGCCACCGTGATCACCAACCTGTTCTCGGCGATCCCAGGCGTCGGCCAGGAGATCGTGACCTGGCTCTGGGGCGGGTTCGCGGTCGGCAATCCGACCTTGAACCGCTTCTACAGCCTGCACTACCTGCTGCCGTTCGTGCTTGTGGCGGTGGTGATGCTGCATTTGATGGCGCTGCATACCCACGGTTCCAACAATCCGCTCGGCATCGACCGCAAGGGCCCGCAGGATTCGATCCCCTTCCACCCGTATTACACCGTGAAGGACATGTTCGGCTTCATGGTGTTCTTCCTGATTTTCGCGCTGCTTATCTTCTACGAGCCGAACTACCTCGGCGACCCGGCGAACTTCATCCAGGCCAATCCTCTGGTGACGCCGACGCACATCGTGCCCGAGTGGTACTTCCTGCCCTTCTATGCCATCTTGCGCTCGGTCCCGAACATCCTGTTCATACCGGCCAAGCTCGCCGGCGTGCTCTGCATGTTCGGCTCGATCTTCCTGCTGTTCCTGTTGCCCTGGCTCGATACCTCGCGGGTGCGCTCGGCGCGCTTCCGGCCGATCTACAAGCAGTTGTTCTGGATATTCGTCGCCGCTTGCGTCGGCCTCGAATACGCAGGCGCGAAGCCGCCAGAGGGTATACCGCTGATCATCGGCCGTATCTGCACGGCGTACTACTTCGTCCATTTCCTGATCCTGCTGCCGCTGGTCGGCTGGTTCGAAACGCCGAAGACGCTGCCGAAGTCGATCAGCGAGCCGGTGCTCGGTGGCGGGGCCGCGCCTGCCGGCGCGACGCGGGAGAAGCCGTAATGCGCGCCCACCTCATCATCGCCGCCGCGGCTCTTTCGATCGGTTTTGCCGCCAACGCCCTGGCCGCGGACGAAGCGCCGCCGGCCACCGGCAACGTGTTTCAGGCGGCCGAGCCCAAATCGTTTTCGTGGTCGTTCAACGGACCGTTCGGCACCTTCGACCGGGCCGCCCTGCAGCGCGGCTTCCAGGTCTACAAGGAAATCTGCTCCAACTGCCATGCCATGAAATACGTGGCGTGGCGCGATCTGAACGACCCCGGCGGACCGGGCTTCACGGCGCCGGAGGTGAAGGCGCTCGCGGCGCAAGTCCAATACAACGACGGCCCGAACGACAAGGGCGAGATGTACGACCGGCCGGGCCTGCCCTCGGATCATTTCAAGTCGCCGTTCCCGAACGACCAGGCCGCGCGCGCCACCAACGGCGGGGCGCTGCCGCCCGACCTGTCGCTCATCGTGCTGGCGCGCGAAGATGGCTTGAACTACGTGCGCTCGTTGCTGACCGGCTTTGACGAAAAGCCGCCGGCGGGCGTCAAGGTCCCGGACGGCCAATATTACAATCCGTATTTTCCTGGCGGCATGATCTCCATGCCCCCGCCACTGCAGGACGGCGGCGTGACCTACGCCGACGGAACCAAGGCCACCAAGGATCAGATGGCGGCGGATGTCGTAACCTTCCTGCAATGGACCGCCGATCCCACGCTGGAAGCGCGGCACAACATGGGCCTCAAGGTCGTGGTGTTCCTCCTGGTGCTCATCGGATTGTTCTACGCGGTCAAGCGCAAGGTCTGGGCCGGCGTTCATTGAGACCGTCCGCAAGTGCGCGGCAGCGACGGCCGCCGGGGTTCCGGCGGCCGTTTGCGTCTTGTAATTCGCCATGGGCGGCGATATAGCCGCTGGACGGTAGGGCGGGCAGCGACAGGAGCGAAGGCATGGCGGCGCGGCGTCGGCCGGTGATCGGCGTAGTGGGCGGCAGCGGCGTCTATGGCCTGGCCGGGTTGAAGGATACGGCTTGGCGCAAGGTCGCGAGCCCATGGGGCGAGCCGTCGGACGAATTGCTCTTCGGCACGCTCGACGGCATCCAACTCGTGTTCCTGCCGCGCCACGGCCGCGGCCACCGCGCGTCGCCGAGCGACATCAACTACCGCGCCAATATCGACGCCTTGAAGCGCGCCGGCTGCACCGACGTAATATCGGTCAGCGCCTGCGGCTCGTTCCGGGAGGAGTTGGCGCCGGGGACGTTCGTGCTGGCGGATCAGTTCATCGACCGGACCTATGCCAGGCCGAAAAGCTTCTTCGGCAAGGGCCTGGTGGCGCACGTATCCATGGCGCATCCGACCTGCGCCCGGTTGGCCGATGCTCTAGAGAGCGCCGCGCGGGATGCGCGAATCGCGGTGAAGCGCGGCGGCACGTATCTCGCCATGGAAGGCCCGCAGTTCTCCTCGCTCGCCGAAAGCAATCTATACCGGAGCTGGGGCTGCGACGTGATCGGCATGACCAACATGCCGGAGGCTAAATTGGCGCGCGAAGCCGAGCTTTGCTACGCCACCGTCGCCATGGTCACCGATTACGACTGCTGGCACGAGGACCACGGCCATGTTCAGGTCTCCGCCATCATCAAGGTTCTCATGGACAACGCCGAGAAGGCGCAGAACCTCGTCGCGGGCGTGACGCCGTTGCTTTCGGCGCGTCCCGAGGCCTGTCCGCACGGCTGCGACCGCGCGCTTGATCACGCGCTGATCACGGCGTCGGAAGCGCGCGACCCGGCGCTGGTGAAAAAGCTGGACGCCATCGCCGGCCGGGTGCTGGCGGGTTAAGAAGAGAGGCTGCGATGCAGGGCATCAAGTCGCTGATCCGCACCATCCCGGACCACCCCCACAAGGGGATCATGTTCCGCGACATCACCACGCTGCTGCAAAACCCGCGCGGCTTCCGCAAGACGGTGGACGAGCTGGTTCAGCCGCACGCCGGCGTGCGCATCGACAAGGTGGCCGGCATCGAGGCGCGCGGCTTCATCCTGGGCGGCGCCGTAGCGCATCAGCTTTCGGTCGGATTCATTCCGCTCCGCAAGAAGGGCAAGCTGCCCTTCACCACCATCGGTCAGGACTACGCGCTCGAATACGGCCACGACCGGGTGGAGATGCACATCGACGCGGTGGAAGACGGCGACAACGTGCTGCTGGTGGACGATCTCATCGCTACGGGCGGCACGGCGGAAGCCGCGATCAAGCTGATCCGGCGCGCGGGCGGCGAGGTGATCGGCTGCTCTTTCGTCATCGACCTGCCGGATCTCGGCGGGCGGCGCAGGGTCGAGGACTTGGGCGTCAACGTGCTCACGCTCTGCGAATTCGAGGGCGAATAGGCATCATATTGCCGCAGCGCAGCAATTTGAATCTTATTTTGAATCAATTGCTTAAATCATATCCCTGCGGCAGCGCACTATGATTTTTGACCGCGCGCCCGGCAGCTTTTGACAAGTTTATGAATCATATCGCATCATTAACAAATACTTAGTCGGGGCATGTGCCCCAGTCTTTTCTGCCGGTATCGGGAGATGTTGTGATGTGGTGGGAACGCCTCGGCGTCGCCCCTGTGCGCCCGCAGGATGCGGACGCGGGCTGGCACCATGCCGACCTGACGCTGAAGTCCGTCAGCCAGCTTGAGCGCGCGGTCAAGGCGGCGGCGAGCGCCGGAGCCGTCGGCTGGTGGGTGACGCCCTGGCAGGCGACGCCCAAGGGCTATCAAGCCACCATGACGACGTACTTCGCCAAGCGCACCCACGCGAAGAACTTCCAGGAACATCCGCCGATTTCCCAGAAGCGTTGAGGCTTCGCCGCCGCGGGTCAGTCGGGCGCGGCGATCAGGCGCTGCAGCTTCTCCAGCACATCGATGGTGACGTCGGACACGGCCCAGTACGACATGCCGCCGTCGACCCAGTGCAGCACGTTGTAACCCTTGCGGTCCGTCAGGCTCGGGGCGGCGTTCGCGCCGCCCTTGGTGACGAAGACGTTGATCACGTGCTGGCTGTGGCCGTAAACCAGCGCCGCCGCCTCGGCGCCCCCCAGGTAATCGAGACGCCCGCCGATCAGCGGAAAGCCCTTGGCCGAGAGATCCTTGACCGTCGGCGCCAAATCGATGCGGCCGTCGAACCACGGCTTCACCGTATGCTGATCGGTGGACGCCACGTCGGTCAGGTGCTTAGCCTGGAGCGAACGGATGTGGTCGGCGACGACTTCGTCCACTGTGCCCGGTTCCGCCGCCGGACGCATGGCCAAGTACGTCGTGCCCGAGGACACGGCGACGGCCAGCAACAGCGACGCCGCCATCGCGAGCGGCTGCCAGGTCCTGAGTGCAAGCGGCGCGCGCGCGGCCGGGGCGCGCTCGGTCGTAGCCCGAGCCTCGGTCAGGTTCATGCCGGCGCGTGCGCGAATGCGGGCCGCAAGTCCGTCCGGCGCCGGGTGATAGGCGGCGCGCTCGCGGATCGCCTCGCTCAGCGATTTCCGTTGTTCCAGCAGCGCGCGGCATTCGCCGCAGCCGCGCACGTGAGCCTCCAGCGCGACCGCCTGTCCGGCGTCCAGCTCACCGTCCACATAGCGATCCAGCATGCCGCGAACGGCGTTACATTCCATGGGCAGGCTTCCTGTCCAGCGCGCCGCCGAGCGCCTCGCGCAGCAACGCGCGCGCCCGCGCCAGCCGCGACATGACCGTGCCGATCGGTATGCCGGTCACGGTGGCGATTTCCTTGTAGGCCATGTCTTCGAGCTCGCGCAGTACCAGCACTTCCCGGTAGGGCGCAGGCAACGCGGCGATGGCGGCGTCGATGGCGCGCTTATCGGCGCGCCGGATGATCTCGGCCTCCGGACCTTCCGGCCCGCTCGCAGCATTTGCCGCCGCGCGCTCGGCCGCGGCCTCGAGGACATCCGCTTCCACCGTGAGCACTTCCTTCGGCCGATTCCGTCCGAGCCACGTGAAGCAGGTGCGCCGCACGATGGCGAGAATCCACGCCTTGCCGTTGCCCCCCTGGTAGCCGTCGAAGTATTTGAACGCGCGCAAATAGGCCTCCTGCACCACGTCTTCCGCATCGTGGTCGTTGCGCGTGAGCCATCGCGCCAGATTGTGCGCGGCGTCGAGGTGTGCGAGCGCCATTTGCTCGAAGCGCCTGGCCTTGGCCTGCTCGCTCACAACAATGTCTCCTCCGGCCGCACGGCCCCCCCGCTGCGGACGTCCTCGTTTATCGGCCCAGCCTTATCTATACCGTCCATAGCGACCATTTATTCCCGCATTTCCACGCGGCAATTCCGCAAAGAATAGTCAATCCGATGCAATGGTTTAGGTCCTTCGCCGAAGTTTTCCGAAACCGATCCGGAGGTTTTCGGGAATAACGCCGCCAAAGCCTCGGTCAATTCCCATGCAAGGACCACTCACATCACCGTCAGGAGGCGGATCGGACAATGGAATTGGAACGGAGAGCGTTTCTCAAACTGGCCGGACTTGGCGGCGCCGTTTTCGCTTCGGGCCTCGGGTTCCGGGCGCTGGCGGCCGACGGCAAGGCCATGCCGGACTTCTACTTCGTGCAATTGTCCGACAGCCATTGGGGCTTCAAGGGACCGGCGGTCAATCCCGAAGCCGAGAACACGCTGAAGCGCGCCGTGGCGGCGGTGAACGGCCTGCCGGTGCAGCCGGATTTCATCGTCTTCACCGGCGACCTGACGCACACCACCGACGATGCCGACGAGCGCCGCAATCGCATGAAGCAGTTCAAGGATATCGTCGCCGGCCTCAAGGTCCGCGACATCCACTTCATGCCGGGCGAGCACGACGCCGGCCTCGACAAGGGCGCGGTCTACCGCGAATTCTTCGGCGTGACCCACTACACTTTCGATCACAAGGGCATCCACTTCATCGCTCTCGACAACGTCTCGGATCCGGGTGCGCAGCTCGGCGACGAGCAGCTCGCGTGGCTTGCCGACGATTTGAAAAAGCTGGACAAGAACCAGCCGATCGTGGTCTTGGCCCATCGCCCGCTGTTCGATCTCTATCCGGACTGGGATTGGGCTACCCGCGACGGCGCCAAAGCGGTCGATCTACTGATGCCGTATACGCAGGTCACGGTGTTTTACGGGCACATTCACCAGGAAAACCACCACATGACCGGGCATATCGCCCATCATGCGTCGAAGTCGCTGATCTTCCCGCTCCCGGCGCCCGGCTCGCAGCCGAAACGCCTGCCGATACCGTGGGACGCCAGCGCGCCGTTCAAGGGCCTCGGCTTCCGCGAAGTGGAAGCGGAGGGGCAGGGCAAGTCCTACGAGATCGCGGAAAAGCCAGTCATGGGAGCGTAGTCATGCGGCGTGCGTCAGTGTTGCCAACGATCGTCTTGGGCGCGGCCATCGGCTCGGCGGCGGGCATCGGCGCCGCCGCCATCGAGGCGCGGGCCGAACCCGAGCGCGTCATCGAGATCAGTGCCATGAAGTTCGATTATCTGGCGGAGCCGATCGTCTTGAAGAAGGGCCAGCCGGTGGTCTTTGTGCTCAGCAGCCTCGACCGGGCCCACGGCTTCAACATGCCCGCCTTCAAGATCCGGGCCGACATCGTTCCCGGCCAGCAGACGCGCGTTCGTTTCGTGCCGGACCGCGCCGGCACCTTCGAGTTTCACTGCGACAATTTCTGCGGCGACGGCCACGAAGACATGAGCGAGACATTCGTGGTCAAGGACTGACGCAGGACTCGCGCCAAGCCTGTCGCATCCACCCGCGCAAAAGTCCAGCGCGAGTGGGCGGCAGATTTGGTCCTAGCCTAGATGCCTGCCGAAAAACGCGATCGTGCGCTCGCGGGCGACCTTCGCCGAATTCGCTTCATACGATCCCCGGTGATTGCAGTTGAAGCCGTGCTCGGCGTGATAGACGTGAACGGTGACCTCCGGATGCGCCTTGCGCACCTTTTCCACGTCGGTCATCGGGATCGACGCGTCCTTGTCGCCGAAATGCAGCATGGTCGCCGTCTTCGGCTTCTCGTCGACGAACTGCGCCACGGCGCCGCCATAATAGCCCACGGCCGCCGACAGGCCCTTCGACTTGGCCGCCGCCAGCCATACCACCGAGCCGCCCCAGCAATAGCCGACGATACCGACCTTGCCGGCGGATTTCACGGCGTCGATCGCCGCCGCCACGTCGGTGAGCGCGGCGTCCCACGGCACTTTCATGCGAATGTCGCGGCCCTTGGCGATGTCGTCCGGCGTATAGCCGAGTTCCACATCGCGTTGCGCGCGATCGAACAGCGCCGGCGCGATGGCGAGATAGCCGTCCGCCGCGAATCCGTCGGTCACTTCGCGCATGTGCGAATTGACGCCGAAAATCTCCTGGATGACCACAACCGCGCCCTTGGCCTTGCCCTTCGGCTCGGCACGATAGGCGGCGAGTTGGTGGCCGTCGGCCGCTTTCAGTTTGACGTTACTGCCCATTTTTGCTGTCTCTCCCCGTTCAGGTCTTGTTCGGCCGGCGATTATACATGGCAATCGAGGTCAAACTCATCACCACTTCGTCACGCTGGTTCAGCACTTCCGTCGAGAATTTGACGACGCCGAGGTTGGGCCGGCTCTTCGACGGAATCTTCTCGACGACGGTCGAGCGCACGCGGATCACGTCGCCGGGGCGTACCGGTTGCAGCCAGCGCAGATTGTCGAAGCCGGGCGAGCCGGTGGACGCGGCGTTCCGCACGAAAGTGTCGACAATCAATCGCATGGCCATGGCGGCGGTGTGCCAGCCCGAGGCGATCAATCCGCCGAAGATGCTCTGTTTCGCCGCGGCTTCGTCGATGTGAAAGGTCTGCGGATCGAACTCGCGTCCGAATTCGATGATCTCGTCCTTATCGACGGTCTTGGTGGCTGTTTCGCGGCTCGCGCCGACGACCAGATCCTCGAAGTACTCTTTGGATATCACCATCACGCCGCCTTCGGCCTGCGGGCATACATGCCGAGGCCCCTCATGGTCATCACCGGCTCGCCGGCGGCATTGCTCATGGTCCAGTGCACGCGGATCGTGCCCCGGTCGGGCTTGCTGCGGGACGGCGTGACCTCGACCACTTCCATGCGCAATTTGAGTTCGTCGCCGGGCCGCACCGGTTTCAGCCAACGCAATTCGTCGATGCCCGGAGAGCCGAGGCTTGCGGCGTCCTTGATCATGCCGTCGACCGACATGCGCATGCAGATCGCCGCGGTGTGCCACCCAGACGCGATGATGCCGCCGAACATGTATTTCTTCGCCGCCTCTTCGTCGATGTGGAAGGGTTGCGGATCGAACTTGCGGGCAAAGGCGACGATCTCGTCCTTGGTCACGCGCCGCGGCCCGGTGTCGAACACCTGGCCGACGCGGAAGTCATCGAAATAGTATTTCGGCATGTTCCTTACCGTCACGCATTGAACCGGAAATGCAGCACGTCGCCGTCCTGCACCACGTAGTCCTTGCCTTCGAGGCGGAGCTTGCCGGCCTCCTTGGCGCCGAGTTCGCCGCCGCAGGAAACGAAGTCGTCATAGGCGATGGTCTCCACCCGAATGAAGCCTCTTTCGAAGTCGGTGTGGATCACACCGGCGGATTCCGGCGCGCGGGCGCCCTTCCGCACCGTCCAGGCGCGAGCCTCCTTCGGGCCGACCGTGAAAAACGTGATGAGGCCGAGCAACGCATAGCCGGCGCGGATGATCCGGGCCAGACCGGTATCGGTCAGGCCGAGGTCGCTTAGGAACGCGTCGCGTTCGGCCGGATCGGTGAGGTGGGCGACTTCCGCTTCTATGGCTGCCGAAATCACGACACAGCCCGCGTTCTCCGCCTTGGCCCTGGCTTCCACTTTGGCCGAGTATGCATTTCCAGCCGCCGCAGCCGCCTCCTCGACGTTGCACACATAGAGCACCGGCTTTGCGGTCAGCAGCTGCAACTCGCGGAACGCCTTCAGTTCGTCGCCTGACACGCGAACCGCGCGCGCGGGCTGGCCCGCCTTTAGCGCTTCGTGCACGCGCTGCATCAAAGCGAGGCGCAGTTTGGCTTCTTCGTCGCCGCCGCGCGCCTTCTTGCTCAGGGCGTCGACGCGCCGCTCCAGCGAATCCAGATCGGCCAGCATCAGTTCGGTCTCGACGGTCTCAGCGTCGGCGATCGGATCGATGCGGTTCTCGACGTGCATGATGTCGTCGTTCTCGAAACACCGCAGCACGTGGATGATCGCGTCCACCTCGCGGATATGCGCAAGGAACTGGTTGCCGAGCCCTTCGCCCTTGGAAGCGCCGCGCACCAGACCGGCGATATCGACGAACGTGAGTTGGGTCGGAATGATCTCGGCCGACTTGCCGAGCTTGGCCAGGATATCGAGGCGCGGATCGGGGACGGCAACTTGTCCGGTATTCGGCTCGATGGTGCAGAAGGGATAGTTGGCGGCTTGCGCCAGCGCCGTCTGCGTCAGCGCGTTGAAGAGAGTGGATTTGCCCACGTTGGGCAACCCCACGATGCCGCACTTGAACCCCATCAGCCGGCTCCGGCGGGCGGGGCCGGGCGAGGGGGCTTCGGTTTCGGCGGCCGCAGCAGCAGCGCGACTTTCGATGCGAACGCCGCGTCGTTGCCCTTGGTCAGCAGCGGGGCCGCTTCCGCCACGGCGGCCAACAGCGGATCGAGCCAGGCGCGATCCGCCTTGTGAAAGTCATGCAGCACCCACACCGACACCAGATCGCGGTCGCCGGGATGGCCGATGCCGAGCCGGCAGCGCCGGTAGTCCGGCCCGATATGGGCATCGAGCGATTTCAGTCCATTGTGTCCGGCCGTGCCGCCGCCGAGCTTCATGCGCAGCTTGCCGGGCACCAGATCGATTTCGTCGTGAAACACCACGATGTCCGCCGCCGTCAGTTTGTAGAAACGAATCGCATCGCCGACGGCTGCGCCCGACCGGTTCATGTAGGTGCCGGGTTTCAGCACCATGACCTTTTCCGACCCAAGGCGTCCCTCGGCGATGGCTCCCTGAAACCGCGCGCGATAAGGTCCGAAGTCATGGCGGCGGACAATCTCGTCCACCGCCATGAACCCGATGTTGTGGCGGTTCACCGCGTGTTCGGCGCCGGGATTGCCGAGGCCGACGAGGAGCAGCATGCGGCCGCGCCTACACCGGCATCAGGACTTCTTGCCGCCGCTCTCTTTTTCCTTGGTCTCGGGCGCGGGCGCCCCCTCGACCTTCTCACCCGGCGCGGCAACGGCTTCGCCCTCGACCACGGCGGCCTCCTCGGCCGGTTTCTCCTCGATCTCGGTATGGATGCTCGGCGCCGCCACGGTGGCGATCGTGAAGTCGCGATCCGAGATCACCGGACGCACGCCTTCGGGCAGCGTGACGTGGCTGATGTGCACCGAATGGCCAATGTCGATGCCGGAGAGGCTGATGGTGATGCTGTGCGGGATCGAGTCCGCGCGGCAGTAGCACTCGATCTCGTGGCGCACGATGTTGAGCACGCCGCCCCGCTTGATGCCCGGCGAATCGCCCTGGTCCACGAACGCGGTCGGCACCATGACGCGGATGCGCGACCCGGCGGCGATGCGGAGGAAATCCACGTGGATCGGCCTGTCGCTCACGGGATCGAGCTGCACGTCGCGCGGCAGCACGCGGATCTTCTTGCCGGCGAGTTCGAGGTCGATCAGGCGGCTGGTAAAGCTGCCGCGATGCAGCTCGCGGTCGACGGCCTTGAAGTCCAGTGAAATCAGGGCCGGCGGCTCGTTGTTGCCGTAGACCACGCCCGGTACGCGTCCCGTGCGGCGAACGGCCCGGGCGGTCCCCTTGCCGGCCCGGTCGCGCGCCTCGGCGACGATTGTGCTCGTGTCGCTCATGTTGCTCTCTCCTTCGCTCAAAGAGGCGCGGGATCATCCCGGCCCCGCCATGGCGTCGGCCTCCAGGGGTGCCGCCCGCCGCTCAAATACTTGCAAATCCGTCAGTCGAACAGGCTCGAAACCGAGGTCTCCTCGCTGATCCGGCGCATCGCCTCGCCGATCAGGGGCGCGATGCAAATTTGGCGAATGTTGTGCGACAGCCGCACTGCTTCCGTCGCCAGGATGCTGTCGGTGGTGACGAGTTCATGCAACGCCGACGAGGCGACGCGCGCCACGGCGCCGCCCGAAAGCACGCCGTGCGTCACATAGGCCGAAACCGATTTGGCGCCCTTCTCGATCAGCGCATTGGCGGCGTTGCAGAGCGTTCCCGCCGAATCGACGATGTCGTCGACCAGCAGGCAGCGCCGTCCGGCTACGTCACCGATGATGTTCATGACTTCCGATACGCCGGCGCGTTCGCGCCGTTTGTCGACGATGGCGAAGTCTGCCTCAAGCCGCTTGGCGGACGCGCGCGCGCGCACCACGCCGCCGACGTCGGGGGACACGACCATAAGGTCATCGCCGCTGTAGTGTTCCTTGGCGTCGCGTACGATCACCGGCGCGGCAAAGAGATTGTCGGTCGGGATGTCGAAGAAGCCCTGGATCTGGTCGGCGTGGAGGTCGAGTGTGAGCACGCGGTTGGCGCCGGCGGCGGTGATCAGGTTGGCGACCAGCTTGGCCGAAATCGGCGTGCGCGAGCCGGACTTACGGTCCTGGCGCGCGTAGCCGAAATAGGGGATGACGGCGGTGACGCGCTTCGCCGAGGCGCGCTTCAAGGCGTCAAGGCAGACCAACAACTCCATCAGGTTGTCGTTGGCCGGATACGAGGTGGACTGGATGACGAAAACGTCCTCGCCGCGCACATTCTCATGGACCTCGACGAAGATCTCCATGTCCGAGAAGCGGCGTACGCTGGCGCGGGTCAGCGGCACGTTCAGATAGGTGGCAATAGCCTCCGCAAGGGGGCGATTGCTATTCCCCGCGAGCAACTTCATCGAGCGTGCCCTCGTAGATTGGCTCCGGATCGGCGCCCCGCTTGCAAGGCCCGGGCCCCCTTCGGCCGCGCGGAATTTAACAGCGTGTCACCAACCTGTAAACCGGGGAAAAATCGCGGTTTTCCGGGGCTTGCAGGATCATTCTCCCGGCTTTTTGGCATCTGCCAGGCTGGCGGCGCGAAGGATTTGCATGAGGCCTTCGGCGCTGCCCTCGGCGGCGGCGGTCGCGATGGGCCCCCAAGGGCCGTCAAGCACGCCCTTCGGCAGTTGGTTCTGCTGGCTGACCGTGCCGACTGTCTCGCCATCGGGCTTCAGCACTCGCCACTCGATTTGGACCAATTGCGCCGCGCCGCGGTCCTGAACCCGCACCGTGCCGACGGCGAGCAGGGTGTCCGGCCCTTCCCGGTCCACGACCACCACATTGTTGCGGGTCAGAATGGCGCGGACCGCGCCGGTGAGCGACGTGCGGCCGTCGCCGGGCGCGCCTTCCACCGGCCGCACCGCGACCCTGGGCGGCGGCGGCGCGTTGGCCACGGGCGCCGTGTTTTGCGGCCGGATCATCGCCTCTATGCGTTCCGCCGCGCGATCCGCGATCGGGCGAAGCGTTCGCTCGTCGGCCGAGCGCCAGCTCAAGGTCGGCATCGGTTCGCTGAGCGTGGTCGTGCCGACCACCAAACCGGTCGGGCCGACCAGGCGCCACGTGAGCTCGAGCCGGTCGCGGCCGTCGTCCAGCGGCATGACCTTGGCTTCGCTTTGCAGCAGATAGCTGCCTTGATTGGCGGTGCGGGTCGAGGCGGCGATCTCGCGCTTCTGCAGGCTTTCGGCAAGCGACTGGCCGAGGACCCGGGCCACGGAAGGCGGCAGGCCCTGCATTGGCACGATGGTGACGCCGGCGTCGGCGCCCGGCGTCAGCAGCGCCGTCGTGCGCGCGCGCTTGTCGTCCGGCTCGAACGTCGGCTGCGATGCGACACATGCAGCGACGATCAACGTCGCGGCAAGCGCTACGAGACGGGCGGCGAGCGTCATGTCAGAGCACCGCGAGCGCTATGAGACCGAGCACGATCGCTACCATGAACACCACGAGATAGGGCATGGAGTTCCTAAGGCGCCAGGGCAATGGCGGAAAGCTGGCGGCCATAATCCGGCTCGCGCGCCAAGGTCGTGCGCCGGTAGCTGAAGAACGTGTCCGGTTCGGCGCGCGTATCGCGCGAAACGTCGTCGATCCGCTTGATGCCCGCCGCTGCCAGGCGTGCGTTTATGAACCCGGTCAAATCGAATTGGAAATGGTTGGCGCGCTCGCCCGGCGCAAAGAAACGCGCATTGGCGGCGTCCGCGGCCAAAAACGGCGCCGGAAACTCCGGCCCTACCTCATAGGAGGCTTGCCGGATGGCAGGACCAATGGCGGCGGCGATGCGCTCGATCGCGGCGCCGTGCCGTCGCATTGCTTCCACCGTGGCGGCAACGATGCCGGCCAGCGCGCCTTTCCAGCCGGCATGGCAGGCGGCGATCACGCGCGCCTCATGGTCGGCGAGCAACACGGGCACGCAATCGGCCGCGAGAATGCCGAGCGCCAGACCAGGCGTCGCGCACACCATGCCGTCGGCCTTCGGCCGCTCGGCGGTCGGCGGCACCGCCGCGGTCAAGTCGATCACGCGATCTCCGTGCACTTGATAGAGCGTCGTCAGCGCTTCCGTCGGCAAACCGAGCGCATCCATGGCGCGGCGGCGATTCTCGCGCACCGCCGCGGCGTCATCGCGCGACCCGACGCCGCAATTGAGGGAGGCATATACGCCGCCCGACACACCGCCGGCGCGGGTGAAAAATCCGTGGCGAACGCCGGGCATCGCCAGCAGCGCACTTTGCAGAACGGGTACCGTCATACGGGACTCTCGAAACCGGCCGGGGGCGCGGCGCCGGGGGCGGTCAGCGCCAAGACTTGAAACAGCGTGCCCATCCCATCGGCGCCGGTCAATCGCTCCACGGCCGCGCGAATTTCGCCGGCTTCCCTATGCGTGGCCCGCCGCGACAACGCGCTCGCGCGCTCGGCGATTCCGAGGCGGCTGAGAAAATCGCCTTGCGCAACGGGCCCCCACGCCCTGGCGCCGGCCGTTTCCGCGGCGCGCGCGAGAGCTTTGAAATCCACGTGCGCCGTCAAGTCGGCGCTGCCCGGCGCTTCAAGCGGCGGATGGCGCGCGTGCCCCCGCAACGCCTGCAGCGTCCCGCCCGGTTGCCTGCAAGATGTTCCGTAGTCGACGATCAGTGCCGCGCCGCCGGCGGCAACGATCCGCCTGGCGATCTGCTCGGCCAGGGCTTCCGCTGCGGCGCAGATTTCGACGACGCTGCCGGGCGGCGTGCTTCCGGGCAGCATCGCCATGCCCGCGACCGGATCCGGCGCCAACGCGAAATGAAACGCACCGGACGCGTCGAGACCGACCAGCCGTTCATGCCAGCCGCGCGGCGCGCGCTCGAATTGGCGGATCGGCAGCGCATCGAAGAATTCGTTGGCGATGACGATAAGCGGGCCCTCCGGCACGGCGTCGAGGTTTTCGTGCCAGGTTGAGCCGAATGCGGCCAAAGCCTCGCGCTGCTTGCCGATGAGCGCCGGACTGGTCTCGATCATGTGCAGGCGCATCGCCGACGCGAAGGCCGGCGCGGCGCGCGCGGCCCGCAAGGCATCGGCCATGAGCGTTCCACGGCCCGGCCCCAATTCGACAAGGTTGACCGGCGTCGGCCGGCCGAGGGCGTTCCAGGTCTCGACACTCCAAAGACCGATCAGCTCTCCGAACATCTGGCTGATCTCCGGCGCCGTGACGAAATCGCCCTTGGCTCCGAACGGGTCGCGCGTTGCGTAGTAGTGCCGGTTCGCCTCGGCCATGAAACGGGCGAGGGAAATGGGTCCGCCGTGCCGGATCAAACGTGCCAGGGATATTGCGACGTCGTTGGCGGCCACGGTCGGGTCAGCCGCCCGCGCGAGCCTGCCGGCGCGCGTACCAGATCAAGCCGATGCCGAACGCCACCATCGGCACGGACAGGATTTGCCCCATAGTGGCCGAGCCGTTGATCAGATAGCCGAGGAACACGTCGGGCTCGCGGAATACTTCCCCGATGATGCGGGCCGTGCCGTATCCGATCAGGAAACAGCCCGAAATAACCCCGGGCGTGCGGCTTGCGCGAACGTACCGCCGGATCAGCCAGAGCGTCGCGAACAAAATGACGCCTTCGAGCCCTGCCTCATAGAGTTGGCTCGGGTGGCGCGGCACGCGCAATTCGTCCATTGGGAAGATCATGGCCCAGGGCACGTCGCTCGGCCGGCCCCAAAGCTCGCCGTTGATGAAATTGGCGATGCGGCCGAAAAGCAAACCAAGCGGCGCAATTTGCGCCACCAGATCGGTCAGATCGAACAGGGCCAGGCGGCGCACCCGCGCGAACAGGATCAAGGCGGTTATGACGCCGAGCAACCCGCCGTGGAACGACATGCCGCCTTGCCAGACGTAGAAGATCTCGAGCGGATGCGCGGCATATTTGAGCGGCTGATAGAACAGCACGTAGCCGAGCCGGCCGCCGAGAACGACGCCGAGCGTCGCCCACAGCAGGAAGTCGTCCGCGTCGCGCTCGGCGATCCGGGCGTCCTTCCGCTTCGCCATGTAGAGCAGGTAGCGCCATCCCAGCAGCAGGCCCGCCACATAGGCGAGCGCGTACCAACGAACCGCAAACGGGCCGATGCGAAATATCTCGGCGCCAATGTCCGGATACGGGATCAGCAGGGACGGGGTCGATAAGACCATGACGCGCCGTTATAGAGGCCGCGGACGATGCAGGGCAAGCCGCGTCGCGCTTGTCCGAAGCCGCGGCGCTCCCCATATTGGCGGGATCGCAGCAATTGCGCCCGATGCCGGGGTGAGCCATGCAAACCGACAATCGCATTCTCGACGACCTGGCCCGGCTCGCCTCGGGCGCGGTCGGCACCATCCAAGGATTGCGGGCGGAAATCGACGCCATGGTGCGCCAGCAGTTGGAACGGATCTTGGCGCGCATGGAGCTCGTGTCGCGCGATGAGTTCGACGCCGTCAAGGCCATGGCCGCCGCGGCGCGCGCGGAAAACGAGCGCCTGGCGACGCGCTTGGCCGAGCTCGAAGGCCGCCTCGACGCACTCGATCCGGCCCGAAGCGACCGCCGCTGACCGCCGCTGGCGAAATTCTCGCCTCCGGCCAAATTCCAGGCTTGCGCCCGGACTCCGCGTTCCATAGTCTACCCGTATGGTGCTTCGGGGGTTTTGCCACCTATATCTATGGTCGCCCAGGGTTTTGGGGCCCGGCCATGCGGTCCCCGGCGCCGCCTCAGAGGCCGCAGCCGATGGTGCGGGCCGCTGTCCGGGGAGGGTCCAGGCATGACGCTTCAATCCCAACAACCGGACGCGGAACGGGTCAATCCGCTCGATCTGATCGAGCAAATCGTCACCGAACACGAATGGCCCTTCGACCGCCAGGGCGACGACGAATTGACCGTCGGCATCGGCGGCAAATGGTGCGACTACCAGCTCTGGTTCTCCTGGCGCGAGGAAGTCGGCGCATTGCATTTCTCTTGCGCCTTCGACATGAAAATACCCGAGCCGCGCCGGCGCGAGCTGCATACGCTGCTGGTGCTGCTGAACGAGAAACTCTGGATCGGGCATTTCGATCTGTGGCAGGACGAGGGTCTGCTGGTGTTCCGGCACGCGCTCCTGTTGCGCGGCGGACACGGCCCGACGTCGGAGCAGATCGAGGATCTGGTGGAAATCGGGCTGACCGAGTGCGAACGGTTCTATCCGGCTTTCCAGTTCGCCATCTGGGGCGGCAAAAATCCGAAAGAGGCGATCGAAGCCGCCATGCTCGAGACCGTCGGCGAAGCCTGACGGGGCCCGCGTGATGGCGGGCGCAATCCTTCTGGTCGGTTGCGGGAAGATGGGCAGCGCGCTGCTGCAAGGCTGGCTCGCGCGCGGGGTCAAGGCATCCGAGGTCCGCGTGATCGAGCCGTCTGCGGCAGCGGCGGCGGAAGCAGCGAAGCTCGGCGTCGCTACCATGGCCGACGCGGCGGGCCTGGAGGCCGGTTTCAGGCCCGAAGTGATGGTGCTCGCGGTCAAGCCGCAGACCATGGACCAGGCCACGCAACCGCTGGCGGGTCTGGCGAAGCCCGGCACGGTGGTGCTGTCCATTGCCGCGGGCAAGACCATCGCGGGTTTCGAGGCGCGCTTCGGCGCCGGCGCCGCCATCGTCCGCGCCATGCCGAACACCCCGGCGGCCGTCGGCCGCGGCATAACGGTCGCCTGCGCCAACAGCCGCACCGGCGCTGCGCAGCGCTCGCGCTGCCAGGATCTGCTGAGCGCGGTCGGCGAGGTGGCCTGGGTCGACGACGAAGCGCAGATGGACGCGGTGACGGCGGTGTCCGGCTCCGGCCCGGCCTACGTCTTCCTGCTGATCGAGTGTCTCGCCGAAGCGGCGGTGGCCGCGGGTCTCGCGCCGGACCTTGCCATGCGGCTGGCGCGCGCCACGGTCTGCGGGTCCGGCGAACTTGCCTACCGGGCAAGCGAATCGGCCGCTCAATTGCGCCAGAACGTCACCAGCCCCGGCGGCACCACCAAGGCCGCCTTGGACGTCCTGATGGCGCCCGACGGCCTGGCGCCGCTCATGACAAGAGCCGTAGCAGCAGCCGCGCGGCGCTCCAAGGAGCTGGCGGGCTAGAAGTCCCGCCCGACCGCGCCTATCTTCAAGGCGTCATTGCCGTCCCCAGGTTGAAGCGCGAGGTCGCTCATGGCACGAAAGCCGGCTCGGAAGGCGAAATCGAAGCCGCGCCGCGGCGCGGCGCAATCGAAACGAGCCAAGGATCCGATCGACGCGGCCTTGCAGCTCGCGGCGGTGCAGGGCTGGCGCCACACCTCGCTCGCCGACATCGCCGAAGCATCGCATCTCACGATCGCCGAATTGCATCGCCGCTACAAGTCGAAGGCGGAGATCGTCGCCGCCTTCATGCGGCGGATCGACGGACAGATGGCAAAAGGCGGCGCGAAAGCATCGGCGGGCGAAAGCGCGCGCGACCGCCTGTTCGAGACGGTGATGCGGCGCTTCGACCTGTTGCAGCCGCACCGCAAGGGCGTTACGGCGATCGTCCGCGACAGCGTCTACGATCCCGTGGCGCTTGTTTGCGGGTTAGGGCCTTCCGCTCGCCGCACGCTCGACGCAATACTGACCGCGGCCGAGCTCGACGCCGGCGGATTGATCGGCGCCGCGCGCCGTGTCGGCCTCGGCTTGATCTACGCGGATGTGGCGCGCGTTTGGCTGACCGACGACGCGACCGACATGTCCAAGACCATGGCGGCGCTCGATCTCCGGCTCAAGCGGGCGGAAAGCTTGCTTAGGATGCTCGGCCGCGACGCTGCGCCGGCGTGAGCGGCACTTGCCGTTGGCGTAAATCCCGGGTCTGATCTCTCGTCGTTGTGTTGTCGGAGCCGCAAATCTATAGTGCATTGCGCTCATTACCCGGATCGCTCGCTTGCGACCGTATCGTTCATGGGCCGTGCCCATCACCCCGCCGGGCGGAACCAGGAGGCAGCCATGCCGAAGCCGGAATTCCCTTTCATGAACTTCGATTACGCCGGGATGATGAACGGCGAGCTCGGCCGGCTGGCCAAGGACTTCAAAATGCCGACGGTCAACTTCGATCAGGCGATGGCCATCCAGCGCAAGAACATGGAGGCTTTGGTCGCGGCCAACCAACTCGCCGCCGAGGGCTTCCAGACCGTGGCACGCCGGCAGGCCGAAATCCTGCGGGAGAGCGTGGAAGATTTCACCTCCGGCCTGAAGGAGCTGATGCAGTCGGGTTCGCCCGAAGCCAATGCGGCGAAACAGGCCGAAGTCGCAAAGCGCGCGTTCGAGCGCGCCATGTCCAACTTCCGCGAACTGGCGGAACTGGCGACCAAGTCGAACAGCGAGGCGATGGATCTGCTGGGCAAGCGCATGATGCAATCCATCGACGAGATGAAGGACATGGCGCCGAAGAAATAGTCCTCCGGCCCATGATCAGCATCGAGGATTTCGCCAAGGTCGATATCCGGGTGGGAACGGTGCTGGCGGCCGAGCCGTTTCCCGAAGCGCGCAAGTCCGCGCTCAAGCTTCGGGTGGATTTCGGATCCGAGATCGGCGTCAAGCAAAGCTCGGCGCAAGTGACCGAGAATTACGCCGCTGCGGCCCTAATTGGGCGGCAGGTGGCCGCGGTGGTGAATTTCCCGCCGCGCCAGATCGGCAAATTCATGTCCGAGGTGCTTTGCCTGGGCTTTCCCGACGCGGCCGGACGTGTGGTATTGATCGCACCGGATCGGCAGGTGCCGAACGGCGGCCGGCTCTATTGACGGCCGGCAACGGCAGCGAGGCAGGCGTGAGCGAAGTTTCGGCGGAGGCGGACATGCTCGACGTGGCGGCGCTGGCGCGCACGCCGCTGCAGCGCGATCCGTTTCCCTATGTGATAGTTCCGGCGTTCGTGCGCGCAAGCGCCTTGGAGGCCATTCACGCCGCATATCCGAAGATCGAGCGGGCGGGCAGCTTTCCCGTCGAGGAGCTGACCTTCGGCCCGGCCTTCCAAAGCTTGCTGCGGGCCGTGGAAGGCCCGGCGTTTCGCCGCGCCATTGAACAGAAATTCGGCATCGATCTGTCCGGCCGGCCCACCATGGTCACGGTGCGCGGCCAGGCGCGGCTCGGCGACGGCAAGATCCACAGCGACAGCAAGACCAAACTCATCACCGTTCTGATCTATATGAACGGGCAATGGGAGGCGAAGGGCGGCAGGCTGCGTCTGCTGCGCTCGCCCGACGACCTGAATGACGTTGCGGCCGAGGTGCCGCCGGATGCCGGCACCTTGCTTGCGTTCAAGGTCACCGGCAATTCCTGGCACGGCCACGAGCCGTTCCAGGGACAGCGGCGCGCAATCCAATTGAATTGGGTGACGGACGAAAGCGTGGTCCGCCGCGAACACTCGCGCCATCGCCTCTCTGCCAAGCTGAAGCGCCTCAATCCGTTCGCGCGCTACGCCTGAGCCGGCTCGCGGCTCAATCGCAAATCTCCTTCAGCGCGCGCCAGTCGGCGAGACTCAGCGCTTCCTCGCCGCCATGCGAGGCTTTGCGGATCAATTCGGCGCGCAGCGGTGTCGGCGGATGGTTTGCGAGCAGAGAGAGCGCGCTCGGCATGGCTTCTTCCTTCTTGGCCAACCGGTCGAACAGATCGGCCCAGGCCGTGCCGTCGATGCCGGCTTGCTGCAATAGCTCCAGCCCGCGGCGGTCGGCGTCCGCCTCGGCCGCGCGCGTGTACGTGGCGCCGATCACGGCCGCACCCATTCCGGCGAACGTCGTGGCGCCGATCACGTCGCCGAAGATCAGGCCGATGACGAAACCCGTGGTGCTCTGCTTGATCACAAGCTCGGTCGGATGGCGGAACTTGACATGCGCGATCTCGTGGGCGAGAACGCCGGCGAGCTCGTTCGGCGTTTGCGCGAAATCCACAAGCCCGCGGAGCACGACGATCTGCCCGCCGGGCAGGGCGAAGGCATTGACCATGGACGAATCGACGACCCGGACGTGCAGCGGAAAGCGCAACGAGGCATGCCGCGCCAGCCGGCCGACCAGCGACTGCAGACTGCGCGATCCGGCGGCGGCGTCGCAAATCGCCTTGGGCCTTTTCCCCGGCGCGATCACACGAAGCTGCCGGATGACGCCCTCCGAAATCCAATTGCCCATGCGCTGCTCCAGCTTCGGCGGCAGCATGGCGCTGGCGACTTCGGCGAAATGCGGCAGCACGAACGCGAACAGGATCGCCAACGCGGCGACGGCGGTGCCGAGCCAGATGCCGAGCGTGCGCCACGGCGTCGGCTCGTACGGCGTCGCGGCGAGGTTCGGCGCCGCCAGTCGAAGCGATGCGTAGAACGCCGCGTCGTGAAACGTCAGCCGCTCTTCGCCTTCGCGGCGGCAAATCCGCACGATGCCGTCCTTGAGGGGCCGTTCGACCAGCCGGATTTCCGCGAGCGGCCACATGGCGATGGTTTCGTTGCCGTCGTGGACCAGCAGGCTCGCGTCATTGAGCGCGATCCTGACGTCCCGGCTCTTCGCCGTCCGGCCGTCGCTGTATCGGGCGGCGGCTTCGCTCATGAGCGAGACCGCGGGCGCATGGTCAGAACCCGAAGTCGAAGCTGTCGGCGAGACCTTCGCCGAATTTCGGCGAAGGCGCGCTCGATTGCACGATTTGGTCCGCCGCGCCCAGATTGCGGAACGTGAAGCGGCGGCAGAGATGCTTCAGGATCGGCACGCGAAGCGTGAGGTAGCTCAAGATGCCGAACAGCGGATAGACGATCAGGAAGAACACCAGCACCCCGACGATGATTGCGGCAACCGGAGCTGCGGGCGGCGTCGGCGGAGCTCCGGCGCCGCCGGCGCCCGTGGCCACGGCAAATATGCCGGCGACGATGGCGATGAGGATACCAAATGCGATGAGCACGAAAAACGCGCCGAAAATATTCGCGACGATGATGAGATTGACCACGCCGCCGCTCGCCGTGGACTTGAAGCCGATCTCGCCGAGGCGCGAGCAGTCGACGAAATAGCGAAACTCAGCCAGCCGGTACCAGACGTATCCGAAGATCCCGAATGCGAAGGGCAGATAGATCCAAAGAAACGCCAAGGCTGCCTTGGCGGCCTCCGGGTGCTTGCGCATTGCGTCGGGGTCGCCCGAGAGCTTTTGCATCAGCAAGAAGTTATCGAGGTTCAGCCACACGATCAGGGCAGTGGCTAGCACGATCGGAAGGTAGAGCACCAGCCATTTCGGCAGCAGCTTCAGGCCCGAAGCCTCGAAAGCGAAATAGCGGTCGCCGAAACGGGTGTGCACCATCTTGTAGCGCTCGAGCGCGACGCGGGCCCAGGGCGTGGATATGCCGAGCGTCACGATGCCGAGCAGCGAGTAGAGGAGGAAGATGCCGAGGTAGCGCCAGGTGGAGCCGTCCTGGCCGCAGCGGATGCCGCGCCAGCGCGTGCGCGAGAGCCGGTACCGGCGGGCCCGAAACATCGCGACCTGCACCAGGACGATAAGAACGATCAAGTATACCACCTGCAACACCGCCGCGCTGATCGGGTCGGTCTGGGCCAGAAACTTGATGGCGCTGTTCAGGACGGCGAACACGATCAGGACCGCCAGCACGATCAGGAATCCGATGAAGAGCTCGATGCCGCGGCCGGTATATTCCAACGGCTCGTCGGCGATGCGGATGCTGCTCCAGAAATAGCGGCGCACCGCGGTCTTGGCCCAGAAGCGATAGATGCCGAGCGTGACGAGCGTCAGCGCGTAGTTCTTCAGCAGCAATAGGGCGAGCGAGCGCGCCGGCTGGTAGGCGACATGCTCCACTTGCGGTGCTGCCGCGGCAGCCCCTTCGACCTTGGCATCCATGGAAATCCCCCATAACGGCGTCGCCGCAGGTCTCGGCCTGCGTACGAGCAGTGGCATCCTGTCCGCAAAGTATGTCCGAAAAGTTACCGCTGCGGGAGTGCCGTCGATCAGAACGCGTGGCGGCCGCCCAGTTCCTTGATCAAACGCGCGCGATAGGCGTGGTAGTCCACCTCGACCGCATGGCGCACACTTTTAGTCCAGGCGTAGTCCGGATGCGCCATTTCGCGGTCGATCGCCGCGTCGATATTGCTTGGGCGGCCCCACTGACCGGCGATGTGCTTGGCGACCAGCCGGCCCTGGTAGTCGGCGAGCGGCCAGATGCAGCCGAGCGGCTGGAACAGGCCGATGAAGTAAAGATTCTCGTGCCGCGGGTGGAAAATCTTCAAGTAGAGCCGCACCTCGTTGCCGCTGTAGTCGGCGATGGCGCGGTCCAAGAACGGAAACGTCGTGACAAATCCGGTCGCCGCGATGATGGCGTCGAATTCCTCGGCCGTTCCGTCGGCGAAGTGCACAGTATGACCGTCGAAGCGCTTGATATCCGGCTTCGGATGAATCTCGCCGTGGCGGATGAAATAGAGCAGCTCTGAATTCAACGTCGGATGCGCTTCCAGCGGACCGTGCTCCGGCTCCTGCAAGCCGTAGAGCCTGTTCGAGCCCTGGGTGAGCTTCAGGGTCATCCGCATCATCGTCTGGCGGATCGGCTTCGGAAACTTCAGCATCAATTTTTGGTGAAGTACGTCCGTCGGCAGGCCCATCATGAACTTCGGCACGAACCAATAGCCGCGTCGCATGCTGATGCACGTGCGGCCGGCCACGCGGCTGGTTTCGACGGCGATATCGCAGGCGGAATTGCCGCCGCCGATCACCAGGACGCGCTTGCCTGCGAATTGTTTGGCCGATTTGAAATCATGGCTGTGCAGCATCTCTCCGGCGAAGGCGCCCGGATAGGACGGCATGCGCGGGTTCCAGTGATGTCCGTTGGCGATCAGCAGCCGGTCGAAGGTCTGCGTCTCGCCGCCGTCGAGCACGACACGCCAGGTACCGCCGGCGGGTTCGACCCGCTTCACTTCCGTGCCGAAACGGATCAGCGGCTCGACGCCGAAGTGGCGCGCATAGTCTTGAAAATAACGGCGCAGATGCTCGTGGCCCGGATAGTCCGGATAGTCCGCGGGCATGGGGAAGTCTTCGTATTGCGACAGCGACTTCGACGAAATGATGTGCGTGGTCTCAAAGACGCTGGAATGGCTCGGCTTCGGATTGAAGATCCAGTTGCCGCCGACTTCGCGATTGCGCTCGAACAGCACAATGTCCTTGAAGCCCGCGGCACGCAGGCTTTTCGCCGCCGCGATTCCCGATGGTCCGGCTCCGATGATTCCGATGCGAGGTTGCGCGCGGCCGGCGCGCGGCGCCGGTTCCGTTTCGCGTTCATGGCGTTCGGCGTGTGCGACACTCATGGCGGCCCCCTGTTATCGCGCGCCGCCCTTTGGTCCGGCGGAACGCTCTTTCCGGGGAGCTTGCCCGCTCAAACCGGCATGCGCAACAGGGCGCGCAATCCGCCGGAGGGTGCCTGGGACAGGGTGATGTCGCCGCCGTGGCCGCGGATCACGTCGCGCGCGATGGTCAGTCCGAGGCCGACGCCGCCGGTTTCAGGATTGCGCGAACGATCGAGCCGGGTGAAGGCGCGGAAGACGTCTTCGCGCCGGTCCGCCGGAATCCCGGGGCCGTCGTCGTCCACGGCGATCTCGATTGAATCCGCAAGGCGGCGCGCCGTGATCTGCACGTGGCGCGCGTGGCGAATGGCGTTCTCGACCAGATTCATGACGCAGCGGCGGAAGGCGTTGGGGCGGATCGGCACCACCATGTTGGGGTCGGCCAGCAACGCAACGTCGCCGCCTTGCCGTCGCGCGTCGCTCACGACCTCGTTGAGAAGTTCCGGCAGATCAGTGGCGACGGCGGCCTCGCTGTCCTGGCCGCGCGCGAAGGCCAGGTATCCGGTGATCATCTTCTCCATGTCGGCGACGTCGCGCTTCAGCTCACGCACCTCGTCGCTGTCGCCGAGCAGCGCCAGTTCCAATTTCATGCGGGTCAGCGGCGTGCGGAGATCGTGGCTGACGCCGGCGAGCATTTCGGTCCGCTGGGTGATCTGGCGCTGGATGCGCTCGCGCATGACCAGGAATGCCGCCGCCGCGCGCCTGATCTCGGCGGCGCCCGAGGGGTGGAAATCGTCCACGTCGCGGCCCTTGCCGAAACTGTCCGCCGCTTCGGCGAGGCGGCGGATCGGGCGGATCTGGTTGCGCAGAAAGACCACGGCGACGGCGAGCAGCACCACCGACGTGCCGATCATCCACATGATGAAGATGTAGGTCGTGGTCGAAAACAGCCGCTTCTGCGGCGTGATCACCCGCAGCACGCCGTCGCTGAGCTGCAGCGAGATCAGAATGCGGTCCTCCAGCGAGGTGGTGTCGATCTTGTAGGGCACGCCGAACCGCTCCTCGATGGCGCGGCCGACCATGCGGTCGAGGATCGAATAGAACGCGCCGCCGTTCATGGGGTGCTGGATGCGCTTGCCGGGCTCGAAGCTGATCTGCAGATCCATGTCGATCCGCGCCATGTCGAGAATGCGCTTCTTCTGGGCCGGATCGGGCGCGTCGCGCAGCAGATCGATGACCGCGGCGATGTCGCCGGCCACCGAAAAGCCGAGGCGCCGGGTGACTTCGTCCCAGTGCCGCTCATAGAAGATGTAGGCCACCACGATCTGCAGCAGCACGACCGGCATGATTACCATCATGAGCGAGCGGCCGAACAGGCTCCGCGGCAGGACGCGCTTGATGGACAGCGCAGGCCTCATGGACGAAATCGCCGGTTCAATCGACCCATAACACGTAGCCTTCGCCCCAGATGGTCTGCAGATAGCGGGGCGTTTTGGGATCGCTTTCGATCTTACGGCGAAGCCGCGTGATCTGCACGTCGACCGCACGGCCTTCGTTGCCGCCGGTCTGCCGGCCGAGTTCGCTGCGGCTCACCGTCACGCCGGGCGTCCGCGCGAAGATTTTCAGCAGCGCGGACTCGCTGGTGGTCAAGTACACCGGCTCGGTGCCCTTGAGCAGCACGCCCTTGGCCGGCTCGAACGAGAAATCCCCGAACCTGACCAGCGCCGGCGGCGCCGGCGGCGCGTTGACCCGGCGCAGGATCGAGCCGATGCGCAGCAGCAGTTCCTGGGGCTCGAATGGCTTGGGCAGATAGTCGTCGGCGCCGCTTTGCAGGCCGGCGATGCGATCCGCCGGCTCGCCCATGGCGGTGAGCATGAGGATCGGCACTTGGCTGCTCTTGCGCAGTTCCTTGGCGAAATCGAGACCGCTCATGCCCGGCATCATCAGGTCGAGAACCATGAGATCGAAGTCGATGCCGCGGAGCTTGGCCTGCGCTTCCGTCGCATCGCCCGCCATGGTGACGCGGTAGCCGTTGCTGGCGAGATACTTGCGCAGCGCGGCGCGAAGCCGCGTGTCGTCGTCGACGATCAGAATGTGTGGCAGCGCGTCGTTCATGGTCCGTGGGTCATTTGCGCAATATGGCGCGCATGACTTGCTCCCGCACGTCTTCGTCGATCAGAGCCTGCAAGACCTTGCGATGCCCGGCGACGGCTTCCGGCCCCGCCTGGCGGTAGGCGCGCGCAACGCGGCCCTGTTGCACCTCCGAAAGCTGCCGCTCCAGCAGGGCGCCGCGTTCGGTCAAGTAGAGCAGGCGTTGCCGGCGGTCGCGGCTGCCCTGGCGCTGCGACACGAAGTCAAGTTCCACCAGGCGGCCGAGGACGCGGGACAGGCTCTGCTTGGTGATGCGCAGAATGCCGAGCAGTTCTGCGACGCTCATCCCGGGATTGCCGCCGACGAAATGCAGCACCCGATGATGCGCCCGGCCGAAGCCGTAAGCGCTCAAGATGCTGTCCGGGTCGGAGGTGAAATCACGATAGGCGTAGAACAGTAACTCGATGCCCTGCCGCAAGCGGTCCGGATCGAGGTAACCGGCGGACTCGGGCCCATCGGCCAAAGGGGCATCGCCTGGGTCAGATTTGGCTCTTGCGGATTTTATGTCAGCCATGTTGACATATATGGATCATAATGTTACGTTTTGGCCCGCCGTAGAGACATAAAGAAACGAAAAACACCGGAATTTCCGCAATGTTCAAGCCGTCGACCCGTTTTTCCCTGATTGGCCGCCCCCTCGACGGCCGCATGGGTCGATCTGTTCACGCGTTTGGGGGCATTATGCCAGTCGGCTCAGCGTCGGCGCCATCGCACCGAGTCGTTTGCGCCGCGCCCTTCACCGATCGGCTAAGGCAGTTTCGAGGCTCACACCGTCATTTGGAGATTAGCATGGCGCAACGCTCGACCCAGACCCGCTCGCTGCTCTTGAAGAACGGCAAGACGCCGATCGCTCTGACCCGCACGACCAAGCCGAAGCCGAAGCCGGCCGACGACGACCTGCAATTCGGCAACGTGTTCACCGACCATATGTTCATCATGGACTTCACCGAAGGGAAAGGCTGGCACGATCCGCGTATCGTGCCCTATCAGCCGTTCGCCCTCGATCCGGCCACCGCCGTGCTGCATTACGCGCAAGCCGTCTTCGACGGACTCAAGGCGTTTCGCGGCGCCGACGGCACGATCAGGCTGTTTCGCGCGCCGAAGCACGTGGAACGGATGAACCGCAGTTGCGAGCGGCTCTGCATCCCGAAGCTCGATCCCGACCTGGTGCTGGAAAGCTTCCAGGCCCTCGTCGGCATCGACAGCGCCTGGGTGCCGAAGAAGCGCGGCACCTCGCTCTACATCCGCCCGACCGTCATCGCCTCGGAACCGTTCCTCGGCGTGCGGCCGGCGAAGACCTACATCTATTTCCTGATCCTCTCGCCGGTCGGCTCGTATTACGCCGAGGGCATCAATCCGGTGAAGATCCTGGCGACCGACAAGTACGTGCGCGCGGTCGAAGGCGGCCTCGGCGCCGCCAAGACGTCGGGCAACTACGCCGCCAGCATCTATGCGTCGGAAGAAGCGAAGAAGCTCGGCTATACCCAGGTGCTCTGGCTCGACGGCGTGCATCGCAAGTATCTCGACGAGGTCGGTACCATGAACATCATGGTCAAGATCGGCGACGAGATCATCACGCCGCCGCTGACCGGCACGATCCTGGCCGGCGTGACGCGGGATTCGATCCTGACCCTGTTGCGCGATTGGGGCTACAAGGTGTCGGAGCGGCTGATTTCCATCGACGACGTTTTCGCCGCCGGCCGCAACGGCACGCTGGCGGAGATGTGGGGCACAGGTACCGCCGCTGTCGTCTCGCCGGTGGGCGAACTCGGCTACAAGGACCAGAAAGTCACCATCTGCGATGGCAAGACCGGTCCGCTGACCCAGCGCCTCTACGACGCTATCGTCGGCATCCAATACGGTACGGCGCAAGATCAATTCGGCTGGACCATGCCGGTGGCGACGGCCGAGCTGCACGCAGTCTGATACGCCGCGCCTTTCAGGCGGCAGCGCGGGCCGGGCGGTCGGCGAAAATCCGCGACAAGGTCTCGGACAGCGATGCCACCTCGGCGCCGGCGAGCGTGCCGTTCTCGGTCAGCAACCGGTGCGCTTCGGCCAGACGATAGTGCGGGATTGCCGGATAGAGATGATGCTCGATGTGATAATGCACGTGGGCGGGGAACAGCAGCCAGGCGATCCAGCGCGGCGGCAGGACCGTGCGCGCCGCGGTCAGGGGCGAAGTGAGATCGTGCACCGCGCCATGTTCGGCCACGGCGCGCAAACGAAGCAGCGCCTGCAGCAGCGTCAGTAAGGGCAAAACCCAAAGCACGAGATAGCCCACCCACCAGCCGCCGGCGATGGCCGCGCCGAGCATCGCCGCCTGCAATCCGGCCACGAACCAGCGATCCCTGAGCGCCGCTTGCCGCAACCGCGGACTGGTATCGTCGAGGGGCCGTGAGGTTGTGCCGGTCTCGCTGTTCCGGGCCGGTGCGCCGAAGAAGTAGGCGTAGTTCTTGTACGCCGTGATGCCGGTCAGATCGCGCAACAGCCGCTTGATCAGATACGCCCGCCCGCGCGGGTAGCCGGCCATGAGCGCCAAGTCCGGGTCGACCGTCTCATAGAGATGGTTGTGGTGCAACCGATGCACGACGCGATAGCTCGGCATGGAAATGCCGACCACGCCGCCGATGCAACGGCCGATCCCGTCGTTGAGCCAGCGCACGTCGTAGAGGCGGTAATGGGCCGCATCGTGGGCCAGCACCATCAACGCGTGCTGCGCGCCGGCCATCCCGACTATGGCGATGAGCACCGTGAGCGGGTTCCACCACACGGTTGCCAGGGCCGCGCTGGCAACGATCAGGAGCGCCACTTGCATCAGCGCCAGCGTGGAGCGGACAGGCGACAGCCTGGAGAGGCGGCGGATAACGTCCGGCGGCAGCCCTTGCGGCCCCTGATTGCGGAATTCTTCGCCCGCTTGCGCGCTCGCAACCGTCGCCCCGGCGCTCATCGCTTCGCCCAGCGCGCCGCGGCCGCATCGTCGCTCGCTTGCGCTTCGACCCAGCGCGACCCTTGCGGGCCTTCCTCGAACTTCCAGAACGGCGCCTTGGTTTTGAGCCAGTCCACCAGGAAACGGCAGGCATCGAATGCCGCGTCGCGATGGGACGACGCCACCATCACCAAGACGATCCGGTCGCCAAGCGACAATCGCCCGAAACGATGCACGATGAGACAGGCTTCGAGCGGCCAGCGCGCCATGGCTTCGCGCTCGATTTGGCCGAGCTGCTTCTCGGTCATGCCGGGATAGTGCTCGAGCGTCATGGCATCGAGCGGCCGTTCGCCAGCAAAGTCGCGTACCACGCCGACGAAGCTGACCACGCCGCCGATCCTGGTGTTGCCGGCAGTCAAGGCTTCGAGCTCGCGGCCGGGATCGAAGTCCTCGCGCTGGACGCGGATCACGCGCGGCCTCCCGTCACCGGCGGAAACAGGGCGATCTCGTCGCCCGGCCGCACCTTGTCGCCCGGGCGCGCGTAGTCTTGGTTGACCGCAACGCGCACGGCGGACAAATCCGCCAGCGCCGCCGCGAATCCCGGACCACGGCCCTTCAGCCAAGCCAGCAGCGAGGCCACGTCGGTCACGCCGGGCGGCGGCGTGATCTCTTCCTCCGCGATCCCCGTCTTGGTCTTAAGCCACGCAAAATACAGCAATTTCATACGCCGACCTCGGTGTACGGCAGAAACGCCACGATACTCCCGGGCTTAACCTCCGTCACCTCTTCGCCGAGTTCGACCAAGCCGTCGCTTTGCACCAGCGAACTCAGGATGCCGGAGCCTTGACGCGGAAACGGCTTGGCCCAAAGGGCACCGTCGTCGCGGCGCTCGAGGCGCGCGCGCAGCCATTCGCGCCGGTCGAGGCGCTTGCGATGATCGAAATCCGCGCGCACGGCGTATAGCACCGGCTCGATCCTTTGCGCGCCGGCCATGCGCAGCAGGATCGGCCGGCAGAAGCGCAGGAAACACACCATGCTCGCCACGGGATTGCCGGGCAGACCGACGAACGGCGTGCGCCCGATCTGGCCGAGCGCAAGCGGCCGTCCCGGCTTGATGGCAAGACGCCAGAAATGCAATTGGCCGAGCGCTTCGACGGCCGCGCGTACGTGATCCTCCTCGCCGGTGGAAACGCCGGCAGAGGTGAGCAGCAGGTCATGGGTTGCCGCCGCGGCGCTCAACGCATCGCGCACCTCGCTCGCCCGATCGCGCAGTATCCCGAGATCGCTCACCGTCACCGGCAGTTCCGCCAGCAAAGCGCGCAACATGGCGCGATTCGAATCCGGAATGGCGCCGGGCGGCAACGCCTCGCCCGGTTCGCGCAATTCATCGCCGGTCGAGAACAGTGCCACGCGCAGGCGCCGATGCACCTGTAGCGCCGTCTGTCCCAACGCCGCGGCAAGGCCGATCTCCTGCGCCCGCAGCCGCGTGCCTTTTGGCGCCGCGACGCCACCTGACGGAACATCTTCGCCGACCTTGCGGCGGTTGGCGCCGCGCTTCAAGCCGTGCGGCACCTGCACAAAATCGCCTTCGACGATCACGTCCTCCTGCATGACGACCGTGTCGGCGCCGGCCGGCATCACCGCGCCCGTGAACACGCGCACCGCCGTGCCGGGCCCGCAGGCGCCGCTCACCGGCTTTCCGGCCGCGGCTCGCCCCTCGATTTTCAGTCGCGAGTCGCCGGACGGCGCCAGCGATGCGAAGGCAAACGCATAGCCATCGACGGCGACATTCTCGTGCGGCGGCACCGGTTGCGCGGCAATCAGGTCGGCGGCCAGGATCCGCCCGTGTGCTTCGTCGAGCGCGACCGTCTCCGCCTCGGCCACCGTGCCGATGCGCCGGTCGAGCAGGCCTAAGGCTTCGCCGGCGCTCATCAGCTTGCCGCCGAAGGCAAAGCAGTCGTCGGCCAATTGCGTCACGTGCGGCCTCGCTTGAGGCGGCAATGCCGGATCACGAAATCGGCGATGGCGCTCGGGTCCGCAAGATCGAGGCGCGGCAATTCGAGGCCGGGCACGGGCGCGTCGGATGCCACGGCGACGATGCGCTTGTCCTCGAAAGCCATGAGCGGCTTGCCGACGGCGGCGCGAAATACCTCGAGCTTGTCGTGAGCGTCGCGCTTGAAACCCTCGACGATCACCAGATCGACCGGCGAGAGATGCGGCAGCAATTCGCTGAGCTTCGGCTCGATCTTGCCGCGCAATTCATGCATCAGGGCCCAACGGTATTCGGACGAGACCAGTACCTCGTTGGCGCCGGCTTGCCGATGGCGATAGCTGTCCTTGCCGGGCGTATCCACGTCGAAGGCGTGATGGGCGTGCTTGATGGTGGAAACCGAAATGCCGCGCGCATTCAATTCGGGGATCAGACGCTCCAGCATGGTCGTCTTGCCACTGCCGCTCCAGCCGGCCAGACCGAACACCTTCATGGAACGCATTTCCCCTAGCCGAGAGAGCGGCCCGGATTGACGGCGCCCGGCGGCGCGGGGGCGCGGCGCGGCGATTCGGACGCAACGGGGGGCTGGGCGGGTCGAGGTTCGGCCTCGGATTCGGCAACGATGTGGCGCAGACCCGTTCGCAAGTAGTCCCAGCCCGTATAGAGCGTGACGATCGCCGCCAACCAAAGTCCGACAATGCCGATCTCCTCGATCGGCAGCGCCGCCGGGCCGGCGTTGCCGACCAGCAGGAAGGCGATGGCGACGATCTGCACGGTGGTCTTCCACTTGGCGAGCTTGCTGACCGGCACGCGCACGCGCAGCTCCGCCAGGAATTCGCGCAGGCCCGTGACCAGAATCTCGCGGCAAAGAATCACGACGGCCGCAAGGATGCTCAAGCCCGAGATGCGCTGGAAGGCCACCAGCATGAGAATGGCCGCCGCCACCAGCAGTTTGTCCGCGACCGGGTCGAGGAAACGGCCGAGATTCGACATTTCGCCGCGCCGCCGCGCCAACCAGCCGTCGAGGAAATCGGTGATGCCGGCGGCGACGAACAATGCGAGCGCCGTCCAGTTCGCCGCCGGCGACGGCAAATAGAACGCGCCGATCAATGCCGGAATCACCAGGATTCGCGACAACGTGAGCAGGTTCGGCACGTTGGTGATCATGTTCTGCGCCCGATTTGAACGAACCGCAGTATAGCACCCGGGGCGCTACTCAACTGCCGTGAAAATGCCGGTAAATGACCTGCGCCACGGCCTTGGAGATGCCGTCGACAGTCTCCAGATCCGTAAGGCCGGCCGCCTCGACGCCGCGCGCCGAGCCGAATCGCATGAGCAATGCTTGCTTGCGCTTGGAGCCGATGCCGGGAATTTCGTCGAGCGCCGAGCGCGTCGCCAATTTGCCGCGGCGCGTCCGATGGGTGCCGATGGCGAAGCGATGCGCCTCGTCGCGGAGCCGCTGCAGGAAATAGAGCACCGGGTGTCGCGGCTCCAGGGCAAACGGCTCCCGGCCCGGAAGGAAGAATTGCTCGCGGCCGGCGTTGCGGTCGGGCCCCTTGGCGATCGCCGCCAACGCCACATCGTCGATCCGAAGCTCGGCGAAGACCTGCTCGGCGACGCCGAGCTGGCCTTTGCCACCGTCGATCAGCACCAGGTCCGGCCATTGGCCGGCAACGCGACGGTTCTCCGCGAGCGAACCCTCCGCCCCGGCGCCGTCGCCCGCCTGGTCCTTGAGCAGCCGCGTGAAGCGGCGCGTCAGCACTTCGCGCAGCATGGCGTAGTCGTCGCCGGGCGCGATCTCGCGGTCGCGAATGTTGAACTTGCGGTACGCGGATTTGCTGAAACCTTCGGGCCCGGCGACGATCATGGCGCCGACCGGCGCGCTGCCCTGGACGTGGCTGTTGTCATAGACTTCGATGCGCTCCGGCGTGCTTTCGAGGCCGAAGACTTCCGCCACGCCCTCGAGCAACCTGCGTTGCGTGGTGTTTTCCGCCAGGCGGCGGGCGATGGCTTCGCGCGCGTTGGTCAGCGCATGCTCCACCAGCGCCCGCTTCGCGCCGCGCTGGGGCGCAAGCACTTCGACCTTACGCCCGGCGCCCACCGATAGCGCCTCCCCGATCAATTCCGGGGCCTCGACCGCGTGGCTCAGCAGGACCTGTTGCGGCGCGGGCCTTGTGTCATAGAACTGGCCGATGAAGGCGGTCAGCACTTCGGCGATGTCCACGTCGCGGGCGTGAGCGGGGAAATAGGCGCGATTGCCGAAGTTTTGCCCGGCACGGAAAAAGAAGACCTGCACGCAAACCAACCCCGCCTCGACATGCGCGGCAATGACGTCGGCTTCCGCGACGCTCTCGACATTGATGTCCTGGTGCGCCTGGATATGCGCGAGCGCCCGCAGGCGATCGCGGAACACGGCCGCGGTCTCGAAATCCATCGCGGCGCTGGCGGTCTGCATTTTGGCCGAGAGCTGCCGCTGGATGTCCTGGCTCTTGCCCGATAGGAAATCGCGCGCCTCGCCGACGATTGCGCCGTATGCCTCCGGTGCAATGCGCGCCACGCAGGGCGCGGTGCAGCGCTTGATTTGATACTGCAAGCACGGCCGCGTGCGCGTGGCGAAATCGGCATCGCTGCAGGAGCGGAGCGGGAAGGCGCGCTGCAGGGCGGCGAGCGTGCGGTTCACGGCGCCGGCGCTGGCGAAGGGTCCGAAATATTCGCCCGGTCGGTTGCGGGCGCCACGGTGCTTGGCGATTTGCGGCCAGGCATGATCGCCGGTGATCAGAATGTAGGGGAAGGACTTGTCGTCGCGAAGCACCACGTTGTAGCGGGGCTTCAAACGCTTGATCAGGTTGGCTTCCAGCAGCAGCGCTTCGACTTCGGTATGCGTCGTGATGATTTCGAGCGCCGCGGTCTCCATCACCATGCGATGAATGCGGCCCGAAAGTCCGGCGGGCTTCGCGTAAGCGGCCACGCGCTTGCGCAAACTCTTCGCCTTGCCGACATAGAGCGGCGCGCCCGCCGGGTCGAGCATGCGATAAACGCCCGGCCGGTTCGGCAGCGTCTTGAGGTGCTGCCGGATCACGTCGAGGCCGCGTGCCTCGTGCGTTTCAGGCTCCGGCACGGTTCGCGGCGTTTCGTTGTCCGTTGCGCTCATGACGGCAATTTTGGGCGCGCGAGTCAGCGCGTCAACCGGCGGGGACGGCCCGCGCCCGGCCGAAAAAAGCGCACTTCTCTTGGCTCGTAGCCACGGTTCCGTCACCCCGATGTCACACTATCCACGACTCGTGTGGAAAACTCTGTGGGGAAATACTTTCCCGCGGTCCATGGATCGCAGGTTTCCTTGGATTCGACGCCATTGATGAAATAATAGGCAGTCTTTTAAGCCTTTGAAAACAGGATAGAATTTTTGACGGCTTGCAGCATTCCGGAATGGCTCCGCAATTGGTAGATGTAGCCGCTGCGGGACAGTGGCCTAGACCATACATGTGTACAAATCAGCCAGCGGCGGCGGATCGGCGCTTGACATTTCGTCGATGCTCAGTTTTCCGCAGAGTTCTGCGACCGTTCGATCTCTACTCCCACGCTTGCCGCGCCCGGTACCGCGTCCAATTTCTCCACGCGTACGCGAGCAAGGCGGACCCGCCGGTCGATCAGGCACGCTTCGGCGATGCGCTCGGCCAGAGTCTCGGCCAATTTCACGTGCTCGCGGCCGACGATCTCCTTGGTGGCGTCGACGACCGTTTGGTAACAGACCACGTCCCTAAGCTCGTCGGACGCATGCATGCCGTCTTCGACGACGGCGAGGTCCAGATTGACGCGGATGCGCTGGCGGCGGCCGTGCTCGTGGCGCCAGACGCCGATGGCGGCTTCCAGCTCCAGATCGCGGACGAACACGTGACGCAAGCCGCTGGCCGAATTGGCGATGGTGCCGCCGGCGTTCGGGGAGCGTTTCATTCCGGCACCTCGTCGCGCAGACCAGGCAACGGCAGGTGTTCGCCGCCGTCGAGGGCGATCATCTGGCCGGTGATCGACCGGGCTTGCAGCAGAAAGCGTATCGTGGCGCGGATTTCATCCAGGCTCGGGCCCCGGCCAAGCGGCGTAAGGGCGACTTGGCGGGCGAAATTCTCGGCGGTTTGGCGCGTACTCGGCAAGACCGGGCCGGGGCCGATGCCGTTGACGCGAATGCGCGGCGCAAAGGCCATGGCCAGAATCTGGGTGAGAGTCCATAACCCGGCTTTGCTGACGGTGTATGAGGCAAATCGCGGCGTCGGCTTCCAGACGCGCTGATCGATCATATTGATGATGTTGCCTTCGAGGCCGCCGGGCATCTGCCGCGCGAAGGCCTGGGCCAACAAGAGCGGCGCGCGCAGGTTCACGTCCATGTGCCGGTTCCAGCTTGCGGCGGTCGCCGTCTCCGGCGAATCCGGCTCGAACACGGAAGCGTTGTTGACCAGGCACGTCAGGGGGCCGAGCGCCGCAACGGCTTGCGGCACAAGCGCCTCGATCGCGCCGGCATCGCTCAGATCGGCGCCGAGGGCCACGGCGCGGCCTCCGGCGCTCACGATCTCGGAAACGACGCCGGCGGCGGCGTTCGCGGAGCGGCCGTAATGCACGGCGACGCCGTAGCCGAGAGCGGCCAGCTCGAGCGCGATGGCGCGGCCGATGCGCTGGCCGGCCCCGGTGACCAGGGCGTTGCCGGTTGCGGCGGCGTTCATGCAGGTTTCCGTTTCATCGCGCGACTCATGCATGCCTTGGTTCGAGGAGCAAGCGCGGCGCTGGGCGCCCCATCCGCGACCCGTTCTTGACTATGGCGGCAATCGGCGTAGGACTGTGATCCAGCCTCGCAGCTTCTTCCGGCCGGCCACGAACGATGCAGCTTTATCTGCCGATCGCCGAATTGTCAGTAAACGTGTTCATGGTCTTCGGTCTCGGCCTGCTCGTGGGCGTGCTGTCGGGCATGTTCGGCATCGGCGGCGGATTCCTGCTGACGCCCGCCTTGATCTTCATCGGCGTGCCTCCGGTGGTCGCCGTGTCCACGCAATCGCCGGAAATCTTGGCCTCGTCCGTCTCGGGCGTCCTGGCGCACCTCAGGCGCGGCAACGTGGACATGACGCTCGGCGGCGTCATGGTCGCCGGCGGACTGATCGGTTCGATTGCGGGCGTGTGGATGTTCTCGGCGCTGCGCCGCGTCGGGCAGATCAACCTCGTCATTGCTTTGGCGT
>DASQHM010000077.1:0-4505 GCA_035632095.1 Candidatus Cybelea sp.
CATTGTCTTCCGCGGCGACACGGTGAAGAAGGGCCAGCAGTTGACCGAAGGCCCGGTGGACCCGCATGAAATCCTGGACATCTGCGGCCCGCAGGAATTGCAGGAGCACCTCGTGAATGAAGTGCAGGAGGTTTATCGCCTGCAGGGCGTGACGATCAACGACAAGCACATCGAGATCATCGTCCGGCAGATGCTGCGCAAGGTGCGCATTGACCAGCCGGGCGACAGCGAGCTGCTCCCGACCGAGCTGATCGACCGGCTCGACTTCGAGGAGGTCAACAATCGCGTCCTGGCAGAGGGCGGCGAGCCGGCAACGGCGCAGACCGTGCTCCTGGGCGTGACGAAGGCCTCGCTCAACACGTCGAGCTTCCTTGCCGCGGCGTCCTTCCAGGAGACGACCCGGGTGCTGACCGAGGCGGCCGTCGCCGGCAAGGTGGATACCCTGATCGGCCTGAAGGAGAACGTCATCGTCGGCCGGCTCATTCCCGCCGGCACCGGCGCCATGATGAACCGGCTGAAATCCCTTGCGGCACAACGCGATCGCGAGTTTGCGGACGCGCTGGAAAGCGAACTTCAGGCGGCGGAACTGGCGCAAAGCAAGGGCGCTGCCGACTGACCTCGAGCCAGATAGGTTGCTTCAGCGGCGGGGGAGCGATCCTCCGCCGCGTTGCTTTTGTGGGTTCGCCTTGATGCTCATGGCTGGTATTTGGATACCCCGCCAGGCCCAGCTGGCAGCAGGGCCAAACCGGAGCAGTTGCGGCCCATCGTCACGGAGCCTAAACCTCGGCGCTGCCGCTCAAAATGCCGGGATTAACGCTTGACGGGGTAGGGGCCGATTCATAGTATGCGCCACGCTTTTGGAGCCGGCGGTAGGGTTTTCGCCTAGACGCGGCTGCGGAAAAGCCGACGGAGACGTGGAGCTCAGCTCCAGTCGTCGAAGTCATCGCGACAGATTTCGATAGGCCCTCGAGTGGGCGAAAACAACTCGACAGCGAGCAGCGCTCATGTTGCTCGCCGTCATGCTTTTTGCGGATCGTTGCGCGCGGGTGAAACGCGGACGGTGCGCCGGAGCGAAGAACGCAAGAGCACGGGACAGGTAGAGCCGAATGCCGACGATCAACCAGCTCATCCGCAAGGCGCGCCATCCGCAAGTGGCGCGCAACAAGGTGCCCGCCATGCAGGCGTGCCCGCAGAAGCGCGGCGTGTGCACGCGCGTCTACACGACGACGCCAAAGAAGCCGAACTCGGCCCTTCGCAAGGTCGCGCGCGTGCGCCTGACCAACGGGTTCGAAGTGACGAGCTACATTCCGGGCGAAGGCCACAACCTGCAGGAACATTCGGTCGTGATGATCCGCGGCGGCCGCGTGAAGGACTTGCCGGGCGTGCGCTATCACATCATCCGCGGCGTGCTCGATACCCAAGGCGTCAAGGACCGGCGTCAGCGCCGCTCCAAGTACGGCGCCAAGCGGCCGAAATAGGCGGAGGGTAACGCACCATGTCACGCCGTCATGCCGCCGAGAAACGCGAAGTGCACGCCGATCCGAAATTCGGCGACATCGTCGTCACCAAGTTCATGAACGCCCTGATGTACGACGGCAAGAAATCCGTCGCCGAACATACGCTCTATGGCGCATTCGACCGCATCAAGGGCAAGACCGGGCAGGATCCGGTTCGCATCTTTCACGATGCGCTCGGCAACGTGAAGCCGCAGATCGAAGTGCGCTCGCGTCGCGTCGGCGGCGCCACCTATCAGGTTCCGGTCGAAGTCCGGCCCGAGCGCAGCCAGGCCCTCGCCATCCGCTGGCTGATCGGCATTGCGCGTTCGCGCTCCGAAAACACCATGATGGAGCGCCTTTCGGGCGAACTGCTGGACGCGGCCAACAATCGCGGCGGCGCGGTCAAGAAGCGCGAAGACACGCACCGCATGGCCGAAGCCAACAAAGCGTTTTCGCATTACCGCTGGTGACGCCGTAGTTCTGGAAAGTTGCTGACCATGCCCCGCATCACACCGCTCGAGCGCTACCGCAACATCGGCATCATGGCCCATATCGATGCCGGCAAGACCACGACGACGGAGCGCATCCTTTATTACACCGGCCGCTCCCACAAGATCGGCGAAGTGCATGACGGCGCCGCCACCATGGACTGGATGGAGCAGGAGCAGGAGCGAGGCATCACCATCACCTCGGCCGCGACCACGTGCTTTTGGCGCGACAATCGCATCAACATCATCGACACGCCGGGCCATGTGGACTTCACCATCGAGGTGGAGCGCTCGCTGCGCGTTCTCGACGGCGCCGTGGCGGTGTTCGACTCCGTCGCCGGCGTCGAGCCGCAATCGGAAACGGTGTGGCGCCAGGCCGACAAGTACGACGTGCCGCGCATTTGCTTCGTCAACAAGATGGACCGGATGGGCGCCGACTATAAGCGCACAATCGCCATGATCGTCGACCGCTTGGGCGCGGTTCCTCTCGTCACGCAGCTGCCGATCGGCGTCGAAAGCGATTTTGTCGGCGTGGTCGACCTGCTGAAGAACAAGGCCATCATCTGGAAGGACGAATCCCTCGGCGCCGAATTCACCTACGGCGACGTTCCGGCCGATCTTAAGGACGAAGCCGCGGAGGCGCGCACCAAGTTGATGGAGCTTGCGGTCGAGCAGGACGACGAGGCGCTCGCCGCCTATCTCGAAGGCAAGGAGCCGGACGAGGACACGCTGAAACGCTGCATCCGCAAGGGCGTGATGAAGGCGGCGTTCGTGCCCGTGCTTTGCGGCTCGGCATTCAAGAACAAGGGCGTGCAGCCGCTGCTCGACGCGGTGGTCGACTACCTGCCGTCGCCGACCGACGTAGCGGCGGTCAAGGGCGTGAAGCCCGGCACCGATATCGAAGTCGTGCGCAAGACGGCGGACGACGAGCCCTTCGCGGGCCTGGCGTTCAAGATCATGTCCGATCCGTTCGTCGGCTCTTTGACCTTCGTCCGCATTTATTCCGGCGTGCTGGAAAGCGGCACGGGCGTGTTGAACAGCGTCAAGGATCAGCGCGAGCGCATCGGCCGCATGCTGCAGATGCATGCCAACCATCGCGAAGACATCAAGGAGGCGCGCGCCGGCGACATCGTCGCGCTGGCCGGCCTGAAGAATTCCACCACCGGCGACACGCTCTGCGATCCGAACAATCCGGTCGTTCTGGAACGCATGGAGTTCCCCGATCCGGTCATCGAGGTGGCAGTCGAACCGAAGACCAAGAACGACCAAGAGAAGATGGGCATGGCGTTGAACCGCCTGGCCCAGGAGGATCCGTCGTTCCGCGTCACCACCGATCCTGAATCCGGCCAGACCGTTATCAAGGGCATGGGCGAGCTGCACCTGGAAATCATCGTCGATCGCATGCGCCGCGAGTTCAAGGTCGAGGCCAATGTGGGCGCACCGCAAGTGGCGTATCGCGAGACCCTGACCAAGGTCGCCGAAATCGACTACACCCATAAGAAGCAGTCGGGCGGCTCCGGCCAATACGCCCGCATCAAGCTGCGCTTCGAACCGCAACCTCCGGGTTCGGGATTCGAGTTCGAGAACGAGACCGTCGGCGGTTCGGTTCCGAAGGAATTCGTTCCGGCAGTCGAAAAAGGCTTGAAGGCGGTGGCGGAAGGCGGCGTGCTCGCCGGCTTCCCGGTCATCGACTTCAAGGTCGCGCTGACCGATGGCGCCAGCCACGACGTGGACTCCTCGTCCATGGCGTTCGAAATCGCGGCGCGGGCGGCATTCCGTGAAGTGGCGCCGAAGGCCGGCGTGAAGCTCCTCGAACCGATCATGCGGGTCGAAGTGGTGACGCCGGAAGATTTCGTCGGTGATGTCATGGGCGATCTGTCCAGCCGCCGCGGGCAGGTTACCGGCACCGACCGGCGCGGCAACGCGCAAGTCATCAACGCCATGGTGCCGCTCGCCAATATGTTCGGTTACGTCAACAACCTGAGATCCATGACCCAGGGTCGCGCGCAATACACCATGCATTTCGATCACTACGCCCAGGTGCCGCAGGCGGTTTCGGACGAAGTCCGGGCCAAGCTCGCTTAAGGCCACCGATAACAAAGAATACGGAGAACAGCGATGGCGAAGGGAAAGTTTGAGCGGACGAAGCCGCACTGCAACATCGGGACGATCGGTCACGTGGATCACGGCAAGACGTCGCTGACGGCGGCGATCACCAAGGTGCTGGCGGAGACGGGCGGGGCGACGTACACGGCGTACGACCAGATCGACAAGGCGCCGGAAGAGAAGGCGCGCGGCATCACGATCTCGACCAGCCACGTGGAATACGAGACCAAGAAGCGGCACTACGCGCATGTGGACTGCCCGGGCCACGCCGACTACGTGAAGAACATGATCACCGGGGCGGCGCAGATGGACGGGGCGATCCTGGTGGTCTCGGCGCCCGACGGGCCGATGCCGCAGACGCGCGAGCACATTCTGCTGGCGCGGCAGGTGGAAGTGCCGGCGATGGTGGTGTTCC
>DASQHM010000078.1:0-12630 GCA_035632095.1 Candidatus Cybelea sp.
CTTGGCCGCGCGAGCGGCGGCGGGGCCGCCGCCGGACGCTCGCCCCTGCTGTTTGTGCCGTCCTTCTCGTCGCGGCGGGCGCGCCGGCTTTTGCAGCCGGTAACGCCGAAAACGGCCAACGCCTGGCCGAGCGGACATGCGCCAGTTGCCACGTGCTGCCCGATGGAGCGAACAATTCGGTTCCGCAGGGTCCCCCGACGTTCCGCACCATCGCCGCCGAACGCACTGACGATCAGTTGCGCGGCTTCCTGTCGCAACCGCACAAGCCGATGCCAAACCTGTCACTGACACGACGCGAGATCGACGATCTGATCGCCTATTTCGGGACGATTCGCGCAAAGCCCGCTCGCTGAGCGGGCGGTCCCCGGCTGATTCGGTCAACAAGCCGCGTCGGGCGCATCGTGACATATTTTGTCCGCAGCGATGATTGAGGTACATCAATTTGGCGTGCCCGGAAACGGGCTATGCAGTATCAATAACCTGTAGCCGAAAATCGCAGTGGAGCCGCCATGAGAAAAATGTCGGAACTCGTGAAGGATCAAAATCCGCTCATCTTGCCGGCGACCACGACGGTCAAGCAGGCATGCGAGCGCATGCGCGACCGGCGCGTCGGCGCGGTTCTTGTCGCCGACAGGAACGGCCATCTGCTCGGCATCTTCACCGGGCGCGATGCCGTGTGCCGAGTCTCGGCCGAAGGGAAGGCCCCGTCCGAAACGACGCTTGCCGACGTGATGTCGCGCGAGCCGCGCTGCATACCGCCGAGCTGCACGGCCATCGAGGCGCTGCGCGTCATGCAGGACGGCGGTTTTCGCCATGTCCCCGTCGTAGCTGGCGGAAAAATCATCGGTGTCGTCTCCCACGGCGACTTTCGCGGATTGGAGCAGGCGCGTCTCGACGAAGAGTCCGGCCTTTGGGAGCGGCTGTAGGAGCACGCCTCCAACAACAAGGTGCTTGCCTCATGAGTGCTGCGCCGAGCGCCGAACCAGAGCCCAAGGTGCCGGCGAATGATCCGCGGCCGCTCGGCGGCGCCGTTGCGGAGGCCAAGCCGCAACCCGCCATCGCAGACTTCACCGCCGGCGACGAGATGGGTGCCGACGTTGCGCGTGCCGACGTCATCGACCGGCTGTTGCACGCTTGGCAGGCCCGCTTCACGTTTTCGCTTTCACCCGCGGGGCTCATGCTGCCCTTCGCCGATTGGGCGATGCACCTCGCCAATGCGCCCGGCAAGCAGGTTGCGCTGGTGGAAAAGGCGGCGCGCAAAATGGCGCGTTTCGGAATCTATCTTGCCCATTCCATGAAGGAAGGCGGGTCGCAGCCGTGCATCGACCCGCTGCCGCAGGATCGGCGCTTTTCCGATCCGGCGTGGCGCCAGCCGCCGTTCCTTTACATCTACCAAGCTTTCCTGCTGCAACAGCAGTGGTGGCACAATGCGACTACGGGAGTTCGCGGCGTCTCGGCTGCGAACGAACGCATCGTCGCGTTTACCATGCGGCAGCTCCTCGACATCTTCTCGCCGTCGAACTTCGTGCCGACCAATCCCGTCGTGTTGCAGCAGACGATCGCCGAGGCAGGGCAGAACTTCGGCCGCGGCGCCCTGCACATGATCGAAGATTGGGAACGCGCCGTCGCGGGCAGGAAGCCGGTCGGCACCGAGTCCTTCAAGGCCGGGCGCGACGTGGCGATCACTCCGGGCAAGGTCGTGTACCGGAACGAGCTGATCGAGCTGATCCAATATGCTCCAGCGGCGGGTTTGGTTCATTCGGAGCCGGTGCTGATCGTGCCGGCCTGGATCATGAAATACTACATCCTCGACCTGACGCCGGAGAGCTCGCTCGTACGCCATCTCGTCGAGCGCGGGTTCACGGTCTTCATGATCTCCTGGCGCAATCCGACCGCGGAACAGCGCGACATCGGGCTGGACGACTATCGCCGTCTTGGAATCGCCGCGGCGCTCGATGCCGTCGATGCGATCTGCGGCGAACAGCCGATCCATGCCTGCGGCTATTGCCTCGGCGGCACTCTGTTGATGATTGCCGCGGCGGCGATGGCGCGCGACGAAGATCGGCGTTTGAAGACGATCACGCTGTTCGCCGCCGAGGCGGACTATACGGAGGCGGGCGAACTGACGCTGTTCACCGGCGAAAGCCAGGTGGCCTATCTCGAGGACACCATGTGGGAGCAAGGCTATCTGGACGCCAGCCAGATGGCGGGTGCGTTCCAGCTTCTGCGGTCAAGCGATTTGATCTGGTCGGAGCTGATCCGGCAGTACCTTCAGGGCGAGCGCCCTCCCATGACGGCGCTCATGGCCTGGAATGCCGATACGACGCGGCTGCCGTATCGGATGCACTCCGAGTACCTGCGGCGGCTGTTCTTGAGCAACGACCTGGCCGAAGGGCGCTTCCTGGTCGACGGCCGCCCCGTCGCCATCGCGGATTTGCACATACCGATCTTCGCCGTGGGCACCCGCACCGATCATGTGGCGCCGTGGCGCTCGGTGCACAAGATCCATCTGCTCACCGATACGGACGTGACCTTCGTGCTGACGTCGGGCGGGCACAATGCGGGGATCGTCAGCGAGCCCGGCCACCCGGGCCGGACCTATCAAATGAGCCACCGGCCGAACGAAGGCCACTACGTCGATCCGGATTCACTCTTGGCGGCGCCCGTGCAGCAAGGCTCCTGGTGGCCGGCCTGGGTCGGCTGGCTCGAGCAGCACTCCTCCGGGTCCGGGCCGCCGCCGGCCATGGGCGCGCCCGCGCGGGGATACACGGCGCTGCTTGACGCGCCGGGCAGCTACGTGCTCAGCGCCTGATTAGGCGATTCAAACGATTTGGCGCCGTCTAGGCTAGTGAACCGCGACGACGCGGAACGTGCGCGTGTGGCCGTCGCGCTCCTTGATCGAGATGTATTCGCCCTCCGCAAAACGATGGGCGTCCGCCTTGTAGATCATCTCGTTGTCGCCGTGTTGCCCGAACGAGAGCATCCAGCCGCGGCCGTCGTGCCTGAGCTCGCCGCTCTGTTCGTCTTCGTCACCCCAGAATCGGCGGAACGTGTTGCCTTGACGATGCGCCAGCCAATAGTCGTGGTCCAGCTTGCCATTGGCCTGCAACGGAATATTCAGCTCATAGCCGTGCTTGGTGCTGCCATCGGGAAAGTCGTGGCAGCGCGCCAACTCCAGTCGCACTCTGCGCATCATGGGATCTCTCCATCAGTTCCGCTTGCGGCACTTTCGCCGTTTCAGGCCGCCGCGGCATTGACCCATCTCAGTGCCTAGGGGGCAGCTCCGGAAATTCCCCGGGGTCGAATTGAGCTAGGTCAAGGCACACGCTCTCCACGCTTGCATAATCACCAAAGAAAGAGCCGTTGTCCGGCGATTTCAATCAGATCATGAGGAGGTGGCTATGGCCAACACACCTGTTGACGTGAAAAAGACTACTGCTGTTCAAAGTCCGCCGACGGGGGCTTTGCAATCCTTCCGCAGCGAAATGGACCGGCTGTTCGATCGCTTTGCCGGCTCCTATGGATTTCCTTCGTTTCGGCGGATGTTCGACGTCGAGCCGTTCTGGCGGTCGGAGACCACATTCGGCGCCGCTCTGCCCGCGGTTGACATCACCGAGGACGACAAGGCCTACAAGATTGCCGTCGAAGTTCCGGGCATGAGCGAAAAGGAAATCGACATCGCAGTCACCGGCGATACAATCTCGGTTAAAGGCGAAAAGCGCCAGGAACATGAGGAGAAGGGCAAGAATCGCTACGTCTCCGAGCGGTCCTATGGCGCTTTCCAGCGCAGCTTTGAGCTGCCGGACGGCATCGATCGCGACAAGATTGCCGCGAGCCTCGCCAACGGCGTTCTCACCGTGACCTTGCCCAAGACGGTGGAAGCGCAGAAGCAACAGAAGAAGATCGAGGTCAAGGCGGCCTGAAATTGCCGCTCGGACCGGTGGGCGCGCGCCCGCCGGTCCGTTTGTTGGAGTGTCGGCGGCGCTTCGGGGTCCGCTATGCGGGCCGGTTGACGGTCAGCGCCAATTCCGGCGTGCTGACTCGTCAAGACGCCGGCGGACCAGCCACTTCCGCAATTCCTCGAGGAGCAGCATCCCGAACGAAAGCGGCGCGAGCAACAGCCACAAGGCGTTGGGGACGACGGCCGTGCCGAGCAGGCTATTGCCGATCGGCGTATAGGCGATCAGCAGCAGCAGCCCGAGTTCGAGGGCAACACCCCAGACAATCAGCGGATTGTCAAAGGGGCGCATGGCGAATACCGAGCGGACGGAACTTCGGCAAAGGAAGACGTTCACGATCTGCATGACGATGATCGCTGAAAGGCAGGCAGTCGTGGCGCGCAGGTAGAGCGGATCGTTCCAGGCCAGCGTCTGCCCGTATTTCCAGCCGCCTAGCATCAGCACGAAGAAATAGGCCGCCATCGACGCCGCGGCTTCTATGACGCCGAGGAAGAGATAGGCGCGCAGCGCCAACGGCAAGTTCAGCAATCGTTCGTTTGGGCGGCGGGGCCGCAGGCGCATGACCTGCGGATCGGGCCGCTCGGCGCCAAGACCAAGTGCGGTGAGGGAGTCCGTACCCATGTCCACGGACAATGCCTGGATAGGCGTCAGCGGCAACGGAATGCGAAACAGCGCGAAGGCAAGGTAAGGGACCAGCTCGGCCACATTGTGCACCAGGACATACGTCAGGAATTTGCGGATGTTCTGGAAGATCGCGCGCCCCTCCTCGACACCATTAACGATGCTGGCGAAATTGTCATCGAGCAGCACCACGTCCGCCGCCTGCTTCGCCACGTCGGTCCCCGCAATTCCCATGGCAACGCCGATGTTGGCCGCCTTTAGCGCCGGCGCATCGTTCACGCCGTCTCCGGTGACCGCCACCATGTGACCCTTCTTCTGGAGCGCTTGGACGATGCGCAGCTTCTGGTCCGCGGCGACGCGCGCGAAGACGATCTCGGTCGCGTCGAGCAGCAGTTGAAGCTCCGCATCGGAGCTTTCGCGCATCCTCGCTCCGGTGACGACGACCGGCTCCGCGCTCTCCACCATGCCGATCTGCCGCGCGATGGCGACGGCGGTATTCGGATGATCGCCGGTGACCATGATGACCTTGATGCCCGCCTGCCTGCATTGGCGCATTGCCTCGGGAACCTCCGCACGGGGCGGGTCCTCCAATCCGACGAGACCTTGAAAGACCAGGGACTCCTCCAACGCGGAATGCTCGATCGGGACCGGCAAGTCGCGCGAAGCGAACGCCAGAACGCGCAATCCCCGCGCCGCCATGGATTCCTGCGCCCGCACGATGGCCTCGCGGCGGGCCTCGTCCAGAAGCTGGAGTTTCCCCGAGTCGAAGATCTGCCGGCAAAGCGGCAGGACCCTCTCGGGCGCTCCTTTGCAATACAGCGTGCGGCCTGTGCCGCTTTCGCAGACGACCGATTGGCGCATCCGGTCGGAATCGAACGCTATCTCGTCCGATCGATCAGGCGACGGAATTCCCGGAACCACCGCCTGCGCCATGTTCCTAAGGGCGATTTCCATTGGGTCGCCCAAGGTCACATGTCTGCCACTTCTTTCGGCCTCTTTCAGATCGTGACAACAAGCGGCGCCAAGGAAGAGGTCGCGCTGGCTGTCGGCGATGTCGGGCCGCCCGACGATGCTTGCCGCCTGCCAATGCCGCAACCCGAGCAGAAGTTCCCTGACCTCCATCCGGTTTTCCGTCAGCGTGCCGGTCTTGTCGGTGCAAATGACCGTCGTCGAGCCGAGAGCCTCGACCGAGGGAAGATGTCTGATCAGCACATTCCGCTTCGCCATGCGTTGCGCCGCCAGAACCAGCGCCAGCGTCAAAGTCGGCAGCAGTCCTTCGGGCACCATGGCGACGATGATCCCGATGGAAAAGATGAAGTCCTGCCAGAACGGCAGGTCGATCGCGATGCCGACAGCAAGAAAAAGCACGCCGATGCCGATGGCCAGGGCCGCAATCAATCGGCTGAGATGGGCAAGTTCCCGGCGCAAGGGCGAAGCGCCTTCGCCGCTTATTTGCGTCAAGTGAGCGATCCTGCCGAATTCGGTGGTTTCGCCGGTGGCAAAAACGAGCGCCGTTCCGCGGCCTGCATCGACAAAGGTTCCGGCGAACAGGATGTTTCTGGCCTGCAGCAGATCCTCGGCGTCGGAACTGCGAGCGTCGCGCGTCTTGGACAGGGACTCTCCTGTCACCGTCGCATTGTTGATCCGCAGCCGCGACGCATCGACGAGCCGGCAATCGGCGGGAACGCTGTCGCCCTGTTCGAGCAGGATGACATCGCCGACCACCAGCTCTTCCGCGGCCAGCTGAAGCATGACGCCGTCGCGTAGCGCCTGCGCATGCGGCGGGATCAGCTTCTGCAGCGCCGCCAGGGTGCGCTCGACGCGGAACTCCTGCCAGAAGGAAAACGTGCCGCTTACGAGAATCACGACCACCAAAGCGTAGCCGATGCGCGCCATGCCCTGCCCGGGCGCGCTCCACTCGGCGAAGAACGCGAGAGCGGCCGCGCCCCACAGAATGAGCGAAAAGAATTGCACGAACTCCTTCGCCAGGCGCACCACCGCAGGTTCGCGGCGGATTTTTTGCACGCTGTTGGGGCCGAATTCACGCAAGCGCCGCGCCGCCTCCGCCTGGGTCAGCCCACGAGGGCCGCTGCGCAGGCTGGCAAACGCGTCGTCCGCCGAAAGGCGATGAACCAGGCTGCGGTGGGGCCGCGCGAATTGCGGCCGGGGCTCCGCTTCGGAAACGGCTTTTGTATCCGGATCAGCCATCGTGCGACGCGCCGCGCGCCAGCGAGCGCTGCACTTCTGCCACGACCGTCGCCAATTCGCCGGAGGTATCGATCCGTGTCCATCGCAATTCGCCGATATCGAAAGTGCGCTGGAACGACAGTACGGCCGCGTCCGCATCCGACGCATCGTCATGCCGCGCCGCGATGCGCGACAGCAGCACCTCCGGCGGCGCCTCGAACCAAAATCCGAAGAAAGGAACGCCCGAATCGGCGGCAAGTTTCTCGACTTCGGCTCGCTCCTCGGGCCGCGCATATACGGCGTCAACCACCGCGGTGCGTCCGGCGGCCAAGGCCTGCCGCGCGCGCCGGAGCATGTCCCCATAGACTTGCCGCGAGACTTCCGGCGTATAGGCGTCCGGCCCAAGCCGTTCCGTCGGCGGGCGGCCGAACAGGCGCTTTCGCAGCACGTCGCTGCGCAGAACGATCGCGCCCGGAGGCGAATCGAGCGAGGGCGCCAGGGCGCGCGAAATCGTCGATTTCCCGCTTCCCGACAGTCCGCCAACGGCGATCAGGCGTGTCGGCAATCGCGTGAAGCAGGCCTTGGCGTAGGCCAGATAGGCATTGACTGCGGCGTGCGGCCCCGGCGCGGCGGCCGGGTGAAGAGCCGCGAGTTGCATGCCGACCTTGGCGCGCACCGTGGCCCGGCAGGACAGATAGAGCGGCAGGAGCGCCAAGCCGCCGAGATCGGGTTGGTGCGCCAGATACCGGCTGAGCGCGACGTTGGCCAATTGGGGCAGGCCGCAATGTTCGAGATCCATGATCAGAAACGCGAGATCATATAGGACGTCGATCACCGCAAACGCGTCGTTGAATTCGATGGCGTCGAACAGCGTCGGCTTTCCGTCGTATAGGACGATGTTGCCGAGATGCAGATCGCCGTGGCATCGCCGTACGAATCCCGCCCGTTGGCGCGCCTCCAGCACCGTTTCCAGTGACCGCACTGCCTCCGTCTGATTTTCCAGAACCGCTTCGACCAGCGCGGGATCGAGCCCGCGGCCGCCATTCTGGCGCAAACCGGCCCCGTTGGACTCGATGATGTCGCGCATGGCGGTAGCCCAACCCTGGCCCGCGTGCCTCTCGGCCGACGCGTGAAACGCCGCCACCGTGTCGGTCAGCCGCTCGACCAGCGCCGGCGTCAGCCCGCCGGAACGCGCGAGCCTGTCGAACAACAGGGATTGGTCGAAGCGGCGCATTTCCACCAGCCATTCGACGACGTCGCCGCCGGTTCCGAACGCTAGTCGCCCATCCGCCTGCCGGCTGACGGCGCGAAGGCCCGTGTAGATCGCCGGCGCCGTGCGGCGATTGATTGTCAACTCGGCCTCGCAGAACTTCCGCCGGCGCTCGAGCGTCGAAAAATCCATATAGTCGTAGCGAACCGCGCGCTTCATCTTCAGCGCGCATTCGCCGCCGAGGTAGACGATGGCGCCATGGGTTTCGATGACGTCGATCGACGTCACGCCGGCTCCCCAATTGGCAGGATCCGACAGGAATGCGGCGACCTCGCATTGTGCGGAAGCGTTCATGGCCGAATTCGTCGAACCTCTTTGAACTTTGTCCGCGAGGCGGTGGTCGGCGCTCGCCGTTCTCCCCGGCCGGCAATGCAGCGGCCATTTCGGCGCGTCGCGTTTCGGCGCCCCGCACGATGGTCGCCCGCCAAAACGTGCTTTGTCGATACTGAAGGAATCAACCTACGCGCGCCCGAGTTTGAAGCATTGACATGCGTCAAGGCTTCGGTGTTGCGGTTTCGGGTATTGATCCACCTCAATCAAACGACTGGCCCCCGAGCCTATGATTTTGCAGCATCTGATCGGGAAGGATCAGAGTCATGCGCATTCGCACGATACTGGCGGCCATCAGCGGAGGAAGTGCTAGACGCGGCATCGCCGATTTGGCCTGCAATGTCGCGCATCGCTTCGAAAGTCACGTGGAGGCGCTTCATGTTCGCGCCGATCCGCGCGAACTCGCGATGGCGGCGGCCGACGGCCTGGGCGTCGTGTTGACCGATGTCATCCAACTGACCGAACAGGAGGCGCGCGAATCCGCCGCCTCGGCGCGCCAAGAATTCGAGGCGGCCGCACGACGCCACGGCATCGCGCAACAGAGCGATCCGCCGCCGGTCGGCGGTGATCCGGCGCTGCTACGGCGATCCACCGGCCGATGGAGCGAACTTGTCGGCTATGCGCCGCAGAAGATCTCGGATCGGGCGCGGTTCTTCGACCTTCTGATTCTCGGTCGGTCCGGCCGCGTGGTCGATGAACCGCACAGCGAGTCCATCGAAGAGGCATTGCTGACCACCGGACGCCCGGTGCTGATTGCGCCTGCCGAGCCGCCGAAGCGGTTCGGCGACGTCATCGGCCTGGCCTGGAACGATTCGCCGGAGAGCGCGAAGGCGCTCGCCGCGGCAATGCCGTTTCTGGAGACCGCGCGCGACGTTCGTCTGCTGTCCGTGGGGCAGACCCGCGCGTCGGAACTGGCGCAGCATCTGGCCTGGTACGGCATTCGCGCGAGCGTCGACATGATCTACCCGGTAAAAGGCGCGGGTATCGGAGAATTGCTGCTGGCGGCGGCGCGCGACCACGGCGCGGACCTCCTGGTCATGGGCGGCTATGGACATTCTCCGCTGCGCGAGGCGCTGTTCGGCGGCGCAACGCGCCACATCGTCGGAACAAGCCGGTTGCCGCTCCTGCTGACCCACTAGCGGCCTCGCTTTTTCGGCGCACGGCAGGAGCTCCTAAGGAAATGAGTGACCGACAGACTTGGCGAAATGGAAGAGATCGTATGTCGCGGGCATCCTCGAATCCGGCACTTTTGGAGCGATAGCATTTCATGACGCGCTCGTTCCAAGGCGAATCACTTTCCGCCAATGAGGTGGCGCCACTTCTGCCTCTGGTGCAGGCGACTTGGCCGGACGTCGATTTGCCGACGTGGCGGAAATTCGTCGACTTCTACTGCGGCGCACAAGCGACGAAGGGCTCGGGCATTCTGCGATTCAACGACGGCGGCGGCGTCTTCTGCGGCGTCCTGGCCTATCGCGTCGAGCACGATTTGCATGTGGGGCTGGTTCTCTGCATCCATATGTTCACGGCCGTCGACTTGGCGAACTCCGCCGAACTGGTCACGGCATTGATAGACGCGGCGGAGAGCGAGGCGGCGCTATCGCGTTGCAGCTATCTGCAAATCAGGTTGACGGACTCACAGAACCGCCTGGCATCGCGGATTCGCAGACTTGGCTTGTCCGAATCGGCCGGTTGCTTTTGGAAGAAAGTCCGTCCGGCTTGAGGCATCGGCTTTGCCGGTCCCTTTAAGCGCGCGGCATCCGGTCAGCCGCTGGCCACGGCGCTCGCAAGCACATAGCCCGCGCCGCGAATGGTCTTGATCAGCACGGGCTGACTCGGGTCCGCCTCGATCTTTTTACGCAGCCGAACCACTTGCGTGTCGATGGCGCGGTCGTAAGCCGCCCATTCGCGTCCCTTCATCAGGTCCATGAGCTGATCGCGGCTGAGCACGCGGTTGGGATGATGTGCGAACACGCTGAGCAGCTCGAATTCGCCGGAGGTCAGCGGGACGAGTTCGCCTCCCGGACGGCGCAATTCACGCTTCAGCAGGTCGAGGCGCCAACCCTGGAACACCAGTGTTTCCCCCGCCCGGGCGCCAGCGTTGGCAGACCCCGGCGGCGCGGCCGGCTCGGCGCGCGGGCCGGTCCGGCGCATCACGGTGCGGATACGTGCGAGAACCTCGCGCAAATGGAACGGCTTGGCGATGTAGTCGTCGGCGCCCGCCTCGAGGCCCGCCACGCGGTCGATCACGTCGCTCTTGCCGGTCAGCATGATGATCGGCACCTGCGAAAGTTGCCGGATGTAGCGCGCGAGGGACAGGCCGTCTTCGTCGGGCAACATGACATCGAGCAGGACAACGTCGAAATGCTCCCGCTCAAGAACCGCCCGCAAGGCCGCCCCGCTCTCGGCCTCGGCGACCTTGAACCCTTCATCCGTCAGGTAGCGGCGCAGCATGGTTCGAATGCGCCGCTCGTCATCGACAACCAGGATGTGGGGGCCGCTATTCATGTTTCTGCGTCGACCAAAGGACTGTCACGGCGGCGCCAGACGAGCTGTCACAAACCGTCACATTTTGTGTCCATTTGTCACCCAAGACAACCGGACCGGCATAAACCGGTGACATGGCGTGGTTAAAACTCCTCCCAGCGAACCCGAAGCACTGCGGTCACAGGAGATCGAGCCATGCATGCGCAAGTCCATTCAGCGAACGCCGACTTGACCAACCTCGCCGTTCTGCACGGTCTCGGCCGGCAGGCCAGCAGCAATATCATGGCCATCAGCTCGCTGCAGAAAAAGGCGCCGGGCGAAACGCTTTTTGCCGACGGAGACGAGGCGGACAGCGTCTTCGAAGTCGTGCGCGGCGTTCTGCGCCTATACAAGCTCCTGCCGGACGGCCGCCGCCAGATCGTCGGCTTCCTCTGGAATGGACACCTGCTAGGCCTGGCTCCCGAAAGAAACTTCATCTACACCGCCGAAGCTGTCACTGAAGTGACGGTTTGCCGGTATCGAAGGGCGGCTTTCGAGCGTTTGATCGATCAACATCCCGGTTTCGCCCGCACCTTATTGACGGCCGCCTCCCACGAGCTGCGCGCGGCTCAGGACCAGATGCTTCTGCTGGGACGCAAGACGGCCACCGAGAAGGTCGCCAGCTTCATCCTGATGATGGCCGAGCAACAAGGCGGCGATGACGCGGAAGGCATCGACGTGCCGATGAGCCGCAACGACATCGCCGACTATCTCGGACTGACCATCGAAACGGTGTGCCGCACGCTCACCAAACTCAAACGCGACGGCCTGATATCGCTTTCCACGCCGGCCCACATCGGGATTTGCGACCGGGAGAAGCTCGAAGAGGTGGCGGCGGGTGGAATTGACAGCGACCTCTGACCGCTGACGGCAAGGTTCCGGAGTTCCCATGGACCACATTCACCAGAAGGGGCCTTTCTCCGCCGGCGCTTCGGTCGAGGGGCCGAGACCGGCGGGCAAAACTCCGGTCGCGCCGGTCCGCGGCTTGGTAGGGGACGCGCTGCTCATCTCCGCGGACGTGACGCACCGGGAAATGTGGCGGAAGGTCTTGGAGAGCGAAGGCCTCCACGTTGAGGAGGCCGACAGCGGGGTGGCTGCCGTGGTCGCCGCGCGCTCGATTGCGCCCGTTGTGCTCTGCATCGATCTGCAATTGCGCGACGTTCCGGGTCTCCTGGCGATCGATTGGCTTCGCTCTAATCCGGCTCTCGGAACAACGCCGATCATCGTCACGTACGCCTCGGCGACGGAGCGGTCAAACCTTGCGACTTTGTCGCACGTGATCGCCGTTCCGAAACCGGCGTCGCCCGAGACGATCCGCAATGCCGTCGTCAAGGCGCTCGGCCGCAAGCAATCCGCCGCCCACCTTGAGCAAGGCGGCACCCGATCGAAATGAGCGGTTCGAAACGAAACAATTTGTCGGGAACCGGATAGAGCGATGCAAAGCGCGTACGAACTCGTCCACCGTCATGTCGCCGCCGCGTTGGCGGAGGGAGAGCGGCATTCGGTTCCTCCGGAGACCGTAGCCGGCAATCTGATTGCCGAGGCGGTGCGGATCCTGAAGCAGCACCGCACCAAAGAGGACATCGCCTCGGAACTCGCATTCGCGATCGAAAACATCGAGGAGCGCGACTACGAGTTCATGCGTCCCTAGCGGGTCATGATCTCGGCTGGAAGCGATTGCACCTATGTTTGCGGCCAATTCGAATCGGAGTTCGCTTTGAGTGACAGTGAAAGGATATT
>DASQHM010000079.1:0-20957 GCA_035632095.1 Candidatus Cybelea sp.
ACCAGCGACACATTGCTCCTGTTCGCGACCGGGCAGGCGCAACACAGGCGCGTCGGCAACGCCGCCGATCCGCGCCTGAAGAATTTCCGCGCGGCGCTTGGGCGCGTGACCGCCGACTTGGCGGAGCAGGTCGCCCGCGACGGCGAGGGCGCATCGAAGCTGATCACGATCCGCGTCACCGGCGCCGCCAACGCGGCGTCGGCGCGCGTGATCGCGCTGGCAATCGCCAATTCGCCGCTGGTCAAGACGGCTATCGCCGGCGAGGACGCCAATTGGGGCCGCATCGTCATGGCCATCGGCAGGTCGGGCGAGACGGCGAATCGCGACCGCCTGGTCATTCGCATCGGCGGTCAGGTGGTGACGCGGCGCGGCATGGTCGATCCTGCCTACGACGAAGCGCGCGCCACCGAACATCTGAAGGGTCGCGAGATCGACATTGCGGTCGACGTGGGCGTCGCCGGCGGCAAGGCGGGAGGCGCCGCCAAGATCTGGACCTGCGACCTCACGCACGGCTACATCGACATCAACGCCGACTATCGGTCGTGAACAGCGTTCTTGTGGCGGCGGTCGCGCTGATCGATGCCGACGGGCGCGTGCTGCTGGCGCAGCGGCCGGAAGGCAAGAGCATGGCCGGCCTGTGGGAGTTTCCCGGCGGCAAGGTCGAATCCGGTGAGACGCCGGAAGCGGCGCTAATCCGCGAACTCAAGGAAGAGCTCGGCATCGACGTGTCCCTCGCATGCCTGGCGCCGTTCACATTCGCCTCCCATGCCTACGCGGATTTTCATCTGCTCATGCCCCTCTTTGTGTGCCGGCGCTGGCAGGGGACAGTCACGCCACGGGAAGGACAAGCGCTCAAATGGGTGCGGCCGGCGAAGCTGTCCGAGTTTCCCATGCCGCCGGCCGACATGCCGCTCGTGGCCATGCTGCGCGACTGGCTTTAGCGGCCGGCCTTTTCGCCCGCGGGTCTCTCCGTCGTGCCGAGAGCGTCGGCCAACCGTGCTGCGGCGCTGCCGGGACGAAGCGGCTGCTGTTGACCGGTATGACCGCGCCAGCCGGTCAGCGTGACGATATAGAAGGTTGCGTCGATCCGGCCGTCGGGCCGGGCAAATCGTTCGGCATAGAATTCTGCGGCCCGGAACAACGTAGAACGCCGCGTGAATGTCTTGCGGCGGCTCATCAAAGCATTGGCTTCTCCCATGCCGCGCAGATCGCGCATGAGCGCGAACGCATCGCGATAGCGCACGACGATTTGCTCCGAATCCGCGACCGGCAAGGCGAAACCCGCCCGCTGCAACAATGCGCCGGCGTCGCGGATATCGACAAAGGGCGATACACGCGGGCTGGCGCCACCCTCAAGTTCCACCTCCGCATCCAGCAGGCAGCGGCGGAGTTCGCTCAAGGTTTCGCCGCCGAGCATTGCGGCAAGGAACAGCCCATCGGGTTTCAGGCAGCGGTTGATCTGCGCCAGCGTGCCCGGCAGGTCGTTGACCCAATGCAGGGTGAGCGCGCTCAACACGGCATCGAAGCTCTCGGCCGCGAACGGCAACGCCTCCTCGTCGGCGACAAGCGCGAGATCGCCGGTGCGCTGCGCCATGGCGTGCGACAAATCGCATTGCACAAGCCGCCCGATGCGCGGATGACCGTTCAGCGCCCGCCCGAGCGTTCCGTCGTGGCAACCAAGATCGAGAACCAGCGGGAATTCGCGCGTTATGTCGAGAATCCGCTCGCCGAAACGCGCTGAGATCTCGCGCAGCAAGAAATTGTGGGAGTCGAAGGCGGGTACGGCCCGCTCGCGATGTCGCCGCACCATCCGTCGATCGAATACGTCCATGGTATCCGGCATGGCGCCTATATGGCACGCCCCAGGTTTCGTGGCAAAGCCGGGGGCTGTTATGCAACCGGACAAGGCGCGACACTTCGCCCATGCGGTCCGCAAAACTGATCGAACGATTGCGGCCGGCGGCAGCCGTGGTTGCGGCCGGCGGGCGGCTCTTTCTCGATGCGCTGCTGCCGCCGCAATGCTTGAACTGCCGCGAGCCGGTGGACCGGCCGGGGCACCTTTGTGGCCGCTGCTGGAGTGGAATCGATTTCATCGTCGGCTTGTGCTGCGATGCTTGCGGCCTGCCCTTCGACTATGACGTGGGCGAGGCCGCGTTGTGCGGCGCCTGCCTTCGCCGCCGCCCGTTCTATGACCGGGCCCGCGCCGTGTTTCGCTACGGCGAGGAATCACGGCGGCTCATCCTGAGCTTCAAGCATGCCGACCGGCTGGATGGCGCCCGCACGTTCGGCGTCTGGCTCGCCCGGGCCGGCGCGGATCTGGTGCGAGACGCGGATGTCATCGCGCCGGTGCCGCTCCATGCCTGGCGGCTGCTGAGGCGGCGCTACAACCAGTCCGCCGTGTTGGCTCACGCGCTCGGCCGGCAGGCCGGCAAGCCCGTGGCGGCGGATCTGCTGCGGCGCGTCCGCTCCACGCCGAGCCAAGCCGGTCTGAATTTCCGCGAGCGGCGGCGCAACGTGCGAAACGCGTTCGCGGTGCGGCCGGGGCGCGCGGCGGCTGTCTCGGGAAAGCGCGTGGTGCTGATCGACGATGTGTTAACCACGGGCGCTACGGTCGAGGCTTGCGCCAGAGCGCTCCGTGCCTCCGGCGCGGCGGGCGTCGATGTCCTCACCCTGGCGCGGGTTGTGCGCGCCGTCGGCGATACCATATAGTTACGGTACAATGGGTCAGTGAGACGGACGATGCCTGAGGTCGTGCTCTACACCACCGAAATGTGCGGATATTGCTACCGGGCGAAAAAGCTGCTCCAGAAAAAGGGCGTCGCCTTTACGGACATCGACGTGACGGTGGACGCGGAAAAGCGCGCTGAGATGACGCAACGCGCCGGCGGGCGCCGGACCGTGCCGCAGATCTTCATCGATGGCCGGCATATCGGCGGCGCCGACGAGCTTTACGCTCTCGACCGCCAAGGCGAACTGGACAAGCTGCTCGCGGCCGGGTGAATTCGGCCAATTCGGGAGGCGCGGATGGCGACCTTCAATCTGGCATGCGTGCAGATCACGTCCGGGGACGATATCGAAGCCAACATCGCAGCGACGTCGGCGCTCATCCACGCCGCCCATTTGGCCGGCGCGGATTTGATCGCGACGCCAGAAAACACGGGGTTGATGGCGGCGAAGAGCGAGGTTGTCCTCGCCAAGGCGCAAGTCGAATCGGAACATCGCCCGCTCGCGGCCTATCGCGCCCTGGCCGCTGAACTCAAGACCTGGCTCTTGATCGGATCGCTTGCGGTCAAACTGCCGGGCGAGCCGCGAATCGCCAACCGCTCCTATCTGCTCGACCCGGCGGGGCGCGTGGTCGCGTCCTACGACAAGATCCACATGTTCGACGTCGAACTGGCGACGGGCGAGAAGTATCGCGAATCGCGCACCTACCGGCCGGGCGAGACGGCGCGTGTCGTGCCGCTGCCCTGGGGCATGCTCGGCATCACGGTCTGCTACGACCTGCGCTTTCCGCACCTTTACCGTGCGCTGGCCCAGGCCGGCGCGAGCTTCCTCAGCATTCCCTCGGCGTTCACGCGGCCGACCGGGCAGGCGCATTGGCATGTGCTCATGCGCGCGCGCGCCATCGAGACCGGCTGCTTTGTCTTCGCTCCGGCGCAGTGCGGCGTGCATCCGGGCAACCGCAAGACCTACGGCCATTCGCTGATCGTGGCGCCGTGGGGCGAGGTGCTGGCGGACGGCGGCGACGATCCGGGCTTCGTTATCGCGGAAATCGACCCGGCCAAGGTGGACGAGGCGCGCCGCCAAGTGCCGTCGCTCGGCGGCGACCGGCCGTTCACGCTCGATGCGCCGGCCCGCGCCGCGGAATAGGTCACAGCTCCGGCCGCACCGCCGCTATTCGCTGCCGCATTGCCCGCTTCGGAACATCGTCTTCGCCGTGTTCGTAGGCCCGTACCGTCAATTGACCGCGGACCGCCTCGAGCAGTTCGCCCGGCTCAAGCAGAAAGGCGGGATTGGACGGTTTGCCGAAGCGCTCGTTGCCGCGGGCGAAGGTTTCGTAGATCAAGGCGCCGCCGGGCGCCACGCTCGCAACCACGAACGGCAAGATCGGCCGCCAAAGATAGTTGGTGACGATCACCGCGGCGAAGGTGCGTCCCGGCAGCGGCCAGGGCGATCCGTCTTCCAAGTCGGCCTCGAGGGCGGCGACGCCCGCCAGATCCCGGTCCAACGCCGCGACGTCGCGGTCGATGGCCAGCACCGGGTGTCCGAGCCCGGCGAAATAACGCGTATGCCGCCCACCGCCCGCCGCGACGTCCAGTACCGCACCGCCGGGCGGCACCAAATGCGCCCATCGAACCACCCAGAGCGAGGGCGCGACTACCAGATGTTGATCGCGTTCCGCAACCACGGGGTTTCTCCGCACTTGTCCCGACATGGCGGGCGTGCCATGTATCTTATATGTCGAACGCCTCGAGGCGCCATTTACCATGATTGTCTACGACTTGCGGTGCCGTAAGAACCACGTGTTCGAAGCCTGGTTCCGCGACAGCGAAGCCTTTGAGATTCAGAATGGGGCCGGCGAAGTGTCGTGCCCGGTCTGCGGCGACCGCAAGATCGCAAAGGCGGTCATGGCGCCCAATATTTCGACCGCCAAGGAAAAATCCTCCGACGAGGCGCGGGCCGCGGTCGCCGAGGCGACGCGGGCGCTGTACCAGCTTCGCCAGCAGGTCGAAAAGGAATGCGACTACGTCGGCGAGCGCTTCGCCGAGGAAGCGCGGCGCATTCACTATGGCGAGACGGCCAAGCGGAACATCTACGGCGAAGCGACCGACGAGCAGGCGCGCGAGTTGATCGACGAGGACATTCCGGTCAATCGCATCCCCTGGGTGCCCCGCCACAACGACTGAGCCGGGCCGCCTTAGCGCTTCAGCGCCAGCATCATGTAGTTGACGTCGAGATCGCGGCTCTCGTTCCAGCGGTCGTGCAGCGGATCATAGGTCACGCCGACGGCCTCGGCCGGCTCCATTCCCGCCCGCCGCAGGATGCGCGCCAACTCATGCGGCCGGATGAATTTCTGCCAGTCGTGGGTGCCGCGGGGCAGCCAGCGCAGGACCCATTCGCCGCCGACAACGGCAAAGGCGAAGGATTTTAGCGTCCGGTTCAGAGTCGCTGCGATCAGCAATCCACTTGGCGCGACCAGCGACGCGGCCGCTTCGAGAAATCCCGCCACATCGGCCACGTGTTCGACCACTTCGAGGCACAGCACTGCGTCGAACTGCTCGCCGGCCGCGGCCAAGGTTTCTGCCGCGGTGCAGCGATAGTCGATCGCAAGGCCGAAGTCTTCCGCATGGGCCTGGGCGATGCGGATGCTTTCCGGCGCCGCGTCGATGCCGACCACATGGGCGCCGAGCCGGGTGAGCGGCTCGCAGATCAAACCGCCGCCACAGCCGATGTCGACGATCCGAAGGTCGCCGAGCGGGTTCGGCGCCAGCGGATCGCGGCCGAAGCGCGAGCATAGGTGATCGCGAATGAAGCGGATGCGCACCGGATTGATCCGGTGCAGCGGGCGGAACTTGCCCTTCGGGTTCCACCATTCCCCGGCCTCGGCGTCGAACCGCGCGATCTCGGCGCTGTCGACGGATGCGGCGCTGGCAGGTTCGGCGCTCATGGCTGGTCGCTTTCCGCACGGAACCGAGCCGTGCTTGCCTCGCTCCGGTCCCCGGAGTATGTATACCCGCCCAGCCGGCGGCAAGGCTCAACGAGTCCATAATTTGCCAGCCGGCGCAGGGGGTTGCGGGTGCCGGGCCTGCGATCCGAAGGCCGGAACCCGGGGGCCGGAACGCTATGGCGCGCATCGTAATGAAGTTTGGCGGCACCTCGGTGGCGGGCGTCGACCGCATCCGCAATGTCGCCGCCAAGGTGAAGCGCGAGGTGGACGCGGGCCACCAGGTCGCCGTGGTGGTCTCGGCCATGGCCGGAGAAACCAACAAGCTCGTCGAGCTTTGCCGGCAGATCGCGCCGCTGCATGACGCGCGCGAATACGACGCCGTTGTGGCGAGCGGCGAGCAGGTGACGGTCGGCCTGTTGGCCTTGGCGTTGCAGGAAATGCGGGTCACCGCCCGCTCGTGGCTCGGCTGGCAGATTCCTATCCGCACCGACGGCAAGCATGGCGCCGCCCGGATCGAATCCATCGAGACCGGAGAGCTGGATCGCCGCCTGAGCGACGGGCAGGTGCCGGTGATCCCCGGCTTTCAAGGCTTGGGGCCGGACAACCGGGTCACCACCCTCGGCCGCGGCGGATCGGACCTGTCGGCGGTCGCCATTGCCGCCGCCCTGAAGGCCGACCGCTGCGATATCTATACCGATGTCGACGGCGTCTATACCGCCGATCCTCGAATCGTGACGCGTGCGCGCAAGCTTGCTAAGATCACATACGAGGAAATGCTGGAATTGGCGTCGCTCGGCGCGAAGGTCTTGCAGACGCGCTCGGTCGAACTCGCGATGAATCACCGGGTACGGCTGCAAGTGCTGTCGAGCTTCGAAGACGCGCCGGGAACGCTGGTGGTGGATGAGGACGAGATCGTGGAAAAGCAGGTCGTAAGCGGCGTCACCTACGCTCCCGACGAGGCCAAGATCACCCTGCTGCGCGTGGCCGACCGGCCGGGAGTGGCCGCGAACATCTTCGGATCGCTGGCCGATGCCAACGTCAACGTCGACATGATCGTGCAGAACGTGTCCCTCGACGGCAAATCGACCGATTTGACCTTTACGGTCGGGCGCGCCGACCTTGAGCGCAGCCTGACCATGCTTCAGTCGCGGCAGGCGCAGATTGGGTTCGAGCGGCTGGTGTCGGACCGCGATGTGGTCAAGGTGTCCGTGGTCGGCATCGGCATGCGAACGCACGCCGGCGTTGCCAGAACCATGTTTCAGGCACTGGCCGACAAGAACATCAATATTCAAGTGATCTCGACCTCCGAGATCAAGGTCAGCGTACTGATCGCCGCCGAGTACACCGAGCTTGCCGTGCGCACGCTTCACTCGGCGTTCCAACTGGATGCGGCCTGATCCCGCACGCCGGCGGCAGGGCGATCATGCGTGCATGCGCGCATCGGTGTCTTCAGCCCGCACGGCAGGTTCCTGATGGCGACCCGGCCGCCCGCCACCCGGCCGCGGTTGCTGCTGCGCCAGCTCCGCGAAGTGATGGCGAGCGGCGGCGCGCCCGAAGCAAGGCTGCAGACCGTGGTTCGCGTGATCGCCGCCAACATGGTGGCGGAAGTCTGCTCGATCTATCTGTTGCGCGCAGGCGAAGTGCTGGAGCTTTTTGCCACCGAAGGCCTGAAGTTCGAAGCGGTGCACGTCACGCGCCTCAGGGTGGGCGAAGGCCTGGTCGGCGATATCGCCGCCCATGCGCGGCCGCTCAATCTCGCCGACGCGCAATCGCATCCCCAGTTCGCCTATAAGCCGGAGACCGGCGAAGAGGTCTATCACTCGCTGATGGGCGTGCCGATCCTGCGCAGCGGCCGCGTGATTGGCGTCGTCGTGGTGCAGAACCGCACACGCCGCCGCTACTCCGAGGAAGAAGTCGAGGCGCTCGAGACAGTGGCCATGGTGTTGGCCGAGCTCGTCGGCTCGGCGCAGCTGATCGGCCGCGACGAACTGGCGCGGGTCGACGGCAACGCAACCCTGCCGCTGCGGCTCGACGGCCGCATGCTGTCGGAAGGGATGGCTCTTGGCGTCGCCGTGCTGCACGAGCCGCGCATCGAAGTGGCGCGAACCATCGCCGAGGATGTCGGGCTGGAAAAGCAGCGGCTCGATCACGCGGTGTGCTCGCTTCGCGCGTCCCTCGACATGATGCTGGAAAAGCCGGAGCTGGCGGATGTGAGCGAGAGCCGCGACATCATCGAGACCTATAAGATGTTTGCCCACGATTCCGGCTGGCTTGCCAAGCTCAACGAGGCGGTCGAGGGCGGCCTGACGGCGGAGGCGGCGGCGTTGCGCGTGCAGACCGATACGCGCCATCGCATGCAATCGATCACCGATCCGTATTTGCGCGAGCGCCTGGCCGACCTGGACGATCTGGCCCACCGGTTGCTGTTGCATCTGTCCGGGCGGTCCGGCACGGCCGCCCGCGAGTCGCTGCCGGAGGATGCCGTGCTTTTCGCCCGCGCCATGGGGCCGGCCGAGCTTCTCGACTACGACCGCACCAAGCTTCGCGGCGTCGTGCTGGAAGAAGGCTCGCCGACCTCGCATGTCGCAATCGTCGCGAGGGCGCTCGCCATTCCGGTGATCGGACATTGCGAAGAGGCCGTGTCGAAAGTCGATCCAGGCGATGCGGTCATCGTCGACGCGGATCATGCGCAAGTGTTCGTGCGGCCGGGCGAAGACGTGCTGCAGGCGTTTCGGCAGAACGCGGCGTTGCGGGAAGCCCGGCAGGCCAAATACGCGGCACTGCGTCACGAACCGGCGGTGACGCGAAGCGGCGAACGAATCTTTCTCAACATGAATGCCGGGTTGCTGGTCGATCTGGCGCACCTCGAAGAAACTGGCGCCGACGGCGTCGGCCTCTACCGCACCGAACTGCAGTTCATGATCCGCGCCAGCTTCCCCAAGGTCGAGGCGCAAACCGATCTCTATTCGAAAGTGCTCGATCAGTCGGGCGGCCGAGCTGTGGTGTTCCGCACGCTCGACATCGGCGGCGACAAGATCCTGCCTTACGTCGAGGCTGAAGAGGAAGAAAACCCGGCCATGGGCTGGCGCGCCATTCGCATTGCGCTCGACCGGCCCGCTCTGCTCCGCAGTCAAGTCCGCGCCCTCCTCCAGGCGGGTGCGGGCCGGCCCATCAGCTTGATGTTCCCGATGGTTTCCGAGGTTGCGGAATTCGTCAAAGCGCGCGACATCCTCGATCGCGAAGTGGACCGCCTGAGGGGCACCGGGCGCGCGCTGCCGAGCCGCATCCGCGTCGGCACCATGTTGGAAGTGCCGGCGCTTGCCTGGCAGCTTCCCGCACTACTGCCATTGACCGATTTCATATCCGTCGGCTCGAACGACCTTTGGCAGTTTCTGTTCGCGACCGATCGCGGTAATCCGCGATTGGCTGACCGCTACGATCCGTTGTCGCCGGCGATGCTGGGATTTCTCCGCTGGGTCGTGAGCCAATGCGACCGCGCCGGAGTGCCGGTCGCGCTCTGCGGCGAAATGGCGGGACGTCCGATCGAGGCCATGGCGCTGATCGGCGCCGGGTTCCGCAATCTGTCCATGCCGGCGGCATCGATCGGCCCGGTGAAGGAGATGCTGCGCAGCCTCTCCGTGCCGCCGCTCGTCGCCTATATGGACGGCTTATATGCCCTGGCCGACCATAGCTTGCGTGGGCGGTTGCAAAACTTCGCACAGGATCACGGGATCGTAATCTAGGTTGCGGTTTTGGGCTCCGTCTGATTAATTGCCTCGTCGGCAACGGCAATCTGAACCAGCGATGGCGAATCAGTTCGGCGAGGAGCGTTCCTCGGCGCTCTATCAGGGCGTGGGCTATACGCTGCGCAGCGCGCGTCAGCGGGCCGGGCTCGACCTGCGTGCCGTATCCGGTCAATTGCGCATCCGCTTTCCTCACCTCAAGGCGATGGAAGAAGGCCGGTTCGACGAACTGCCGGGCCGCATCTACGCCATCGGATTCCTGCGCACCTATGCCGAGTTTCTGCAGCTCGATACCGATGCCGTCGTCGAAGCCTTCAAGGTGGAAACCGCGGCACAGCCGCCGCACGGCCGGCTGGTGTTTCCGGTCCCGGCGCCGGAGACGCGAACGCCGCGCGGCTGGCTGATTCTCTTGGCCTTGATCATCGCCGGCGCCCTCTACGGCGCCTGGTACTACAATCAGGAGCGCGGGCGCGTTGCGACCGAGGCGGTCGCACCACCGCCGCCGCCGGCGGCCGAAGCGCCGAATAGGTCGTCCGAACCACCGCCGGCCGGCCCCGCCGCAAACGAGACGCCGCAGCCCCAGCGCCCTGCGGAGTCCCCTACTACCCAACCGGCGGTTGGCAACGCGTCGCCTTTGGCGGGCACGCCGCCTTCAACGCCGGCAACCGCGCCCGGCAATGCGCCGCCCGCGACTTCGGCGCCGATGCCGACCATGGAGCCTACCGCGGCAAACGCGCCCGCTGCCGCGCCGGCGCAGCCTTCGCCCCCGAATTCGCCTGCCGATGGCCCCCAGGTCTATGGGAGCACCGACTCCAATGTTCGTGTGGTGCTCAAGGCCCGCACCGATAGCTGGATCGAGGTACGGGGCGCCGGCAACGAACTGGTGTTTCCAGGACATGTCCTGCATGAGGGAGAGACCTACCGCGTGCCGAACCGATCCGATGTCGTGCTTTGGTCGGGGAATCTGGGAGGTCTCGACATAACCGTGGATGGCAAGCCGGTGCCGCGCCTCGGCGCCCAGGGCGAGGCAAAACGAAACATTTCGCTCGACCCGAAGAACCTGCTGGCCGGCGGACGTTGACCGTCGGCACGAGGTCCGGGCGCCGCGCTTGATCTTAGGTCCGGTGCGAGCCATGTTATGGCCCAACGCGCGATCGTGAGCCGGAAACTCCCTTGGCCCTTTGCGCGAATCGCCCGAAGGCAATTTTGCCATGAGCCTGCGCCCCTATCGCGACATCGTCCGCCGGAAAAGCCGGCAGATTCGCGTCGGCAATGTACTCGTCGGCGGCGATGCGCCGATTACGGTGCAGACCATGACGAATACGCCGACGGCCGACGCCGGCGCCACCATCGATCAGATCCGGCGCTGCGAGGATGCGGGTGCGGATATCGTGCGGGTCTCGTGTCCGGACGAGGAGTCGACGGCGGCGTTGCGGCAAATCGTCGGCGCCGCGCGCGTTCCGATCGTGGCCGACATTCATTTCCATTATAAGCGCGCCATCGAAGCCGCCAACGCCGGCGCGGCGTGCCTGCGCATCAATCCCGGCAATATCGGCAGCGCCGAGCGGGTGCGTGAAGTGGTGAAGGCGGCCAAGGATCACGGCTGTTCCATGCGGATCGGCGTCAACGCCGGATCGCTGGAACGGGACCTGCTCGAAAAATACGGCGAACCGTGCCCCGAGGCCATGGTCGAAAGCGCGCTCAATCACGCGCGCATCCTCGAAGACAACGACTTCTTCGAGTTCAAGATTTCGGTCAAGGCATCCGACGTGTTTCTCGCCGTCGCCTCCTATCAGGGATTGGCGGACGCTTGCGACTATCCGCTCCACCTCGGCGTCACGGAGGCCGGCAGCTTCCGGCCCGGCACGGTCAAATCGTCGATCGGCATGGGCATGCTGCTCTGGAGCGGCATCGGCGACACCGTGCGCGTGTCGCTGTCGGCCGATCCGGTGGAAGAGGTCAAAGTCGGCTTCGACATGCTGAAGGCGCTCGGATTGCGTCATCGCGGAGTGAACGTGATCTCCTGTCCGTCATGCGCCCGCCAGCAGTTCGACGTGATCAAGACCGTGGAAACGCTCGAGCAGCGCCTGGCCCATATCACGACGCCCATGACGCTCTCGGTCATCGGCTGCGTGGTGAACGGACCGGGCGAAGCGCGCGAAACCGACATCGGCTTCACCGGCGGTGGCAACGGCACCCATCAGGTCTACATCGGCGGCCTCACCTCCCACCGGCTCAAGGACCAGAATATCGTCGATCATCTGGTGCAGCTGGTCGAACAAAAGGCCCGCGAGATCGAGGCCGCGCGCAGCGCCGGCGAAACGCCGAACGTAGCCGTCCGTCCGCTTACCGCCGCCCACTAGCGACACAATTCGGAGACCCACCTTGCCCGCATTCCAGCCGGTTCGCGGTACGCACGACTTGCTGCCGGACGAATATCGCCGCCACAGGCACGTTGCCGAAACCGCGCGGCGTGTCGCCGAACGGTATGGCTTTGCCGAGATGGCCACGCCGATCTTCGAATTTACCGAGGTGTTCGCTCGCTCCATGGGCGAGACGTCGGACGTGGTGGCGAAGGAGATGTACAGCTTCCTCGACAAGGGCGGCGAGCCGCTGACGCTCAGGCCCGAATACACGGCTGGAATCTGCCGCGCGTTTATCTCGAACGGACTGATGCAATCGGTGCCGTTCAAGGTGTTTGCCCAGGGGCCGATGTTCCGCTTCGAGCGGCCGCAAAAGGGCCGACAGCGCCAGTTCCACCAAATAGACGTGGAGATCATCGGGGCGCCCGAGCCCGAGGCCGATGTAGATGTGATTGCGCTCGCAGCCGATATTCTCGCGGCGCTCGGGATCCTAGACCGCTGCTCGCTCGAACTGAATTCGTTGGGTGATACGGAAAGTCGCGCCGACTACCGGACGGCGCTTGTCGCCTACCTCGACAAGCATCGCGGCAACCTTTCGGAAGACAGCTTGCGGCGTCTCGACCGCAATCCCTTGCGCATTCTCGATTCCAAGGATCGGGGCGATCGGGAGATCATTGCCGGTGCGCCGTTGCTGCCCGATCATCTGAATGCCGCTTCCCGCGACTTTTTTGCCGCCGTGCGGAGCGGACTCGATGCCGTCGGCGTGCCCTACAATGTCAATCCGCGGCTGGTGCGCGGTCTCGACTATTATTCTCACACCGCTTTCGAATATGTGACGACCGCGCTAGGGGCGCAAGGAACGGTGCTGGCCGGCGGCCGCTACGACGGCTTGATCGAGCACCTGGGCGGCCCGGCGACGCCCGGCATCGGCTGGGCGGGCGGCATCGAACGCTTGTCCATGCTGGCCAACGATCCGGTCTCGCCGCCACGGCCGGTGGCGCTGGTGCCCGTCGGCGAGGCGGCCGAGTCGGCGGCGTTGAAGCTGGCGAAGACGCTGCGCGATGCTGGCTTTGTGGTGGATCTGGCCTACAAGGGCAACGTCGGCCGGCGCATGAAGCGCGCCGACAAGCTCAACGCAACCTGCGCTATCCTGATCGGCGACAACGAAATGGCCCGCCAAGCCGTGACTGTGAAGGACCTGACATCGGGCGAGCAATCCGAAGTGCCGCTTGCCGAACTGACCGCGCGGCTCGCCCGGTACCGCTGAGGCACCATCGATGATTCCGGCGGAAAAACTTGAGCGGTTGTTGCAGAGAAACGATGCTCTGCAGGCGGCGTTGGCGGATCCGGCGCGCGGCGGCGGTGAAAGCTTCGCCAAGCTGTCGAAAGAATACGCCGAACTCGCGCCAGTGGTCAGCGGCATCGTCGAGTACCGCAAACTGGTGCGCGACATCGCCGAGCTCACGGAACTTGCGACCAGCGCCGACGCGGAGATGCGCCAGCTCGCCGAGGACGAGTTGCCCGGGTTGAAGGCGCGCCTGCCCGAAGCGGAGAAGAAGCTCAGTCTTTTGTTGCTGCCGAAAGACGCGGCCGACGAGAAGAATGCCATTCTCGAAGTGCGTGCCGGCACCGGCGGCGACGAGGCCGCTTTGTTCGCTGCCGCGCTGTTTCGCATGTATCAGCGCTATGCGGATCTGCGCGGCTGGCGCTTCGAGGTGATCAGCATTTCCGAGACCGACCTTGGCGGCTACAAGGAGGCGATCGGCTCGATCACCGGTCGCGGCGTGTTCGCTCGGCTCAAGTTCGAGAGCGGCGTGCATCGCGTGCAGCGCGTGCCGGCCACCGAAGCGAGCGGGCGCATTCACACCTCGACCGCGACCGTTGCCGTGCTGCCGGAGGCGGAAGAGGTCGACGTTCACATCGACGACAAGGACTTGCGCATCGATATTTTCCGCTCGTCCGGTCCCGGCGGCCAGTCGGTCAACACGACTGACAGCGCGGTGCGCATAACGCATATCCCGTCCGGCATCGTCGTGCAGCAGCAAGACGAGAAATCGCAGCACAAGAACAAGGCAAAGGCATTGAAGGTCCTTCGTGCCCGCCTTTACGAGATGGAGCGCGAGGCCAAGGCGGCGGCGCGCGCCGCCGACCGCAAGGGCCAAGTGGGAAGCGGCGAGTGCTCAGAGCGCGTGCGCACCTATAATTTTCCGCAAGGCCGTGTCAGCGATCACCGCATCAATCTGACCCTCTACAAGATCGACAAAGTCATCTCGGGCGAGGCGCTGGACGAGTTGATCGAACCGCTGATCGCCGAGGATCAAGCGAACCGATTGGCCGAAGTCGGCGCCGAGGGATGACGACGCGGCGCAGGGCGGTGAACGACGCCATGGCTCGCTTCCGGGCGGCGGGGATAGAAACGGCGCGCCTCGACGCGCAAATACTGCTGTGTCATGCGCTGGACGTGCGGCGCGAAGCGCTGATAAGCGAACCGGAACAGGAAATGTCCGCGGGAGAATCGGCAAAGTTCGCCGACTTGGTTCGCCGCCGCGAATCGCGCGAGCCGGTTTCGCATCTTTTGGGCCAGCGCGAATTTTGGAGCCTGCCGTTCCGCGTCAATGCGGACGTGTTGGATCCACGGAGCGACAGCGAAACCTTGGTCGCCGCCGCGCTCGATGCCGTGCCGGACCGGAACGCAGCCATTCGCGTTCTCGACCTTGGAACGGGTTCCGGCTGCCTGCTTCTGGCGTTGCTCCGTGAGTTGCCCAATGCCGTGGGGCTTGGCGTGGATGTCAGCGCCGAGGCGCTGCTCGTCGCGGCCGACAACGCGGAACGGCTCGGGCTTGGCGGACGGGCACGGTTCCGGCCCGGCAACTGGGCCGAAGGAATATCCGAGCGGTTTCATCTCATCGTATCGAACCCGCCCTATATTCCGGACGCCGAGATCGACCGCCTGGCGCCCGAGGTCGCGCGTTTCGAGCCGCGATTGGCGTTGTCCGGGGGCGTGGACGGTCTGGAGGCCTATCGGCAATTGAGCAACCATGCCCGCCCGCGACTTTATGAAAGCGGGACTTTTGCCGTTGAGATCGGCGTGGATCAGGCAAAAGCCGTTACCGGTCTGTTCGAAGCGAAGGAACTCAGGCTAGGGCAAATCGGGCGCGATCTCGCCGGCATTGCGCGCTGCCTGGTCTTCCGGGCCGAGGGGCGCATCGCTGTCAATTGAAAAAAGTGGTTGGAATTGGCACGCCTTCGGACTAGGGTCATTCACGGAACCGAGAGCGCTTTCTTTCTAAGGGCCGGGGGGCCAACGGTTCCAATCCACCAGATCTGGCTGGCTTACAGAAACGATTTCGTTAAGGCCGGCCGTATAGACTGTGTGGTTGTCTCGCCGTCGTTACGGACGCTCGCCGTACGCAGCCGCCGATGGAAGTCGGCCAGAGCGGGACTGTAGGGAAAACAGAATCAGACATAGATATGAGACAAGTGAATCAGAAGCGTTCGCGCGGCGGGCGTTCCGGTGGACGCAAGCCGCACCAGATGGGTGGCCAGAGGAATTTCGACAGCAACGGTCCGGACGTGAAGATTCGCGGTACTGCCGCGCATATCTTCGATCGATATTGCCAGTTGGCGCGCGATGCCAACGCCGGCGGCGATCGGATCGGGGCGGAAAACTATCTGCAGCACGCCGAGCACTACTACCGGATCATGGTTGCAAACGGCGCGTTCAATCAGCGCATGAACGGCCAGCAACAGCCGCAGCACGGCCAACAGCCGATGCAGCAGCCGACCGTGTCGCTCGATTCGGAGCAGCACGATGAAACGGAGTTCTCTCCGACTCCGGATCCGGCCAGCGTCTAGCCGGCGCTCGTCCAAGCTGCGCTAGCCGGCATCGAGCCGGTCGCCCACGGCGACGTCGCCGGACTGCACGACTTCGGCGTAGACGCCCATGTCGATATGGCCGAACCCGGCCTGCAACGCCCGCGGGATGTTCATATCGCGCCGTGCGCTCCCGGGATTGACGTCGGTCGCCGGGCATCGATCGATGCGGGCGACAACCCTAAGTCTCGCCGTACCCATAATGATCTCGCGGCCGATCCAGCCAAACTCGGCCCAGGGTTCGGTGCCGTCGAAATAGACGTTGGCGCGAAACCGCACCGGGTCGACCGGTTGGCGCACCACGCGTTCGAGATCACAAATGGACGGCAATCCGATCAGCGACAGGCGCTTCGCCTTGCAATCGGCAAACGTGTGGCCGGGCGCGTGCACGAGGCGCGGCGCGCCGCGGCATTCGTCCTTCATATATGCGGCGAAAAACTGCTCGATTACTTGCCTGCCGCCCGGCTGATCGGGCTTGGCCCGGACCACGGCGCGGCCGTCGCGATTGATGGTCAAGACGCCGGTCGTATCGTCATAGGCGCTCTTGAGTGCCGCCATTCGCTCGTTCACCGCAAGCATGAGAAAATGCGTTTTCGGCAACGGTTGCGGCGCGTCCGGATCGAATCTGGTGGTGCCGTGGGCAATGGCAAAGGCGCGGTCGAGCGGCACGCCTTCCCCGACGGCCAGAGTGACGCGTCCTTGCGGCTCGGCGCTAAGGCCTTTGACCGGGTAGCGATAGAGATCGGTAACCAAGGCCATGATATTGCCGTGCTTGCGGAAAGCGAATTCATACCCCCGGCTGCACCTTTGGCAAAGTTGAGAAATTTCGCCCATCCGGCCTTGCGCCGAAGGGCGGCAACACCATATCCAAACGGTCCGTGGGGCCCTTCGTTGGGCCGGGTGGCCAGTTGCGGCACTTTCCGCCAAATCGGCCGCGGACAAGCTGTCCCGTTGGAGGCTTTGCATGGAATTCGATACGTACACCGAGCGCTCGCGCGGCTTCGTCCAGTCGGCGCAAAGCTTGGCGGCTCGCTCCGGCCATCAGCGCTTCACGCCCGAGCACTTGCTCAAGGTTCTGCTCGATGACGAAGAGGGGTTGGCGGCGAACCTCATTCGCGCTGCGGGCGGCCGCCCTGAACAAGCGCTGCAATCGGTGACTTTGGCGCTCGGCAAGCTTCCGAAAATTGAGGGCGGCGGCGCCGGACAAGTTTTTCTCGCGCCGGAGACGGCGCGCGTGTTCGAGGCGGCCGAGACCCTGGCGGAAAAGTCGGGCGATTCCTATGTGACCGCCGAACGGCTGCTTCTGGCTCTGGTGATGGCGGCGGGAACGCCCGCGGCCACGGCCTTGAAAGACGCGGGCGTCACGGCGCAAGGGTTGAACGCCGCGATCAATGATGTGCGCAAAGGCCGCAAGGCCGATTCGGCCACCGCCGAGCAGAGTTACGATGCGCTGAAGAAATATGCGCGCGACCTCACCCAGGCGGCCCGCGACGGCAAGCTCGATCCGGTGATCGGCCGCGATGAAGAGATCCGCAGGACGATTCAAGTTCTGTCGCGCCGGACCAAGAACAATCCGGTGCTGATCGGTGAGCCCGGCGTCGGCAAGACGGCAATTGTCGAGGGTCTCGCCATCCGCATCGTCAACGGCGACGTGCCCGAAAGCCTGAAGGAAAAGCGCCTGATGGCACTCGATCTCGGCGCCTTGATTGCCGGCGCCAAGTTCCGCGGCGAATTCGAGGAACGGCTGAAGGCCGTATTGTCCGAGATGACGGCAGCAGCCGGCGAAATCGTGCTGTTCATCGACGAGCTGCATACGCTGGTCGGCGCCGGCAAGGCCGACGGGGCCATGGACGCTTCTAATCTTTTGAAGCCGGCGTTGGCCCGGGGCGAGCTGCACTGCGTCGGCGCGACGACCCTCGACGAATATCGCAAGTACATCGAGAAGGATGCGGCGCTGGCGCGGCGGTTCCAACCGGTCTTCGTGGCCGAACCGAGCGTCGCCGATACGATCTCGATCCTGCGCGGCCTGAAGGAAAAGTACGAAGTGCATCATGGCGTGCGCATCACCGACGGCGCCATCGTGTCTGCCGCAACGTTGTCGCATCGCTACATCACCGACCGGTTCCTGCCGGACAAGGCAATCGATCTGGTGGACGAAGCGGCGAGCCGCCTCCGCATGGAGGTCGACAGCAAGCCCGAAGCCATCGACGAACTGGACCGGCGCATCATCCAGCTCAAGATCGAGCGCGAGGCGCTCAAGCGCGAGACCGACCAAGGTTCGCGCGACCGCTTGGCCAAGCTCGAAGTCGAATTGGCCGATCTGGAAAAGCGCTCCGCCGACCTGACCGCGGCATGGCAAGCGGAGAAAGAAAAACTCGGCCATGCGCAGAAGCTGAAAGAGCAGCTGGATGCGGCGCGGAACGAACTCGAGACCGTGCAACGCAAAGGAAACCTGGCGCGTGCGGGCGAGCTTGCGTACGGCATCATTCCAGACCTGACGCGGAAGTTGAAAGTGGCCGAGGGCACCGGCGAAACGATGCTGCGCGAGGCGGTGACCGAACAGGACATTGCGGGCGTGGTGTCGCGATGGACCGGCATTCCGGTCGACAAGATGCTTGCGGGCGAACGCGAGAAGCTTCTGGAAATGGAGCAACGGATCGGCAAGCGGGTCATCGGCCAGGACGAAGCGATCGGCGCCGTGGCGAACGCCGTTCGCCGCGCCCGCGCCGGCCTGCAGGACCAGAACCGGCCGATCGGCTCGTTCCTGTTCCTCGGACCGACCGGCGTCGGCAAAACCGAGCTGACCAAGGCGCTCGCCGAATTCCTGTTCGACGACGACCAGGCCATGGTGCGGATCGACATGTCGGAATACATGGAGAAGCACGCGGTCTCGCGGCTGATCGGCGCGCCGCCCGGCTACGTCGGTTACGACGAAGGCGGTGCCCTTACGGAAGCCGTGCGCCGGCGGCCTTATCAAGTCGTGCTGTTCGACGAGGTCGAGAAGGCGCATCCGGATGTGTTCAACGTGATGCTGCAGGTGCTGGACGACGGCCGGCTCACGGACGGCCACGGACGCACGGTCGATTTCCGCAACACGGTCATCATCCTGACGTCGAATCTCGGCAGCGATATCTTGGCGGCGCAGCCGGACGGCCAGGAAACGGACGCCGTACGCGGGCCCGTGATGGAGGTCGTTCGCGCGGCGTTCCGGCCCGAGTTCCTGAACCGGCTCGACGAGATCATCCTGTTCCACCGCCTGACGCGGAAGAACATGGACGGCATCGTCGACATTCAGCTGGCGCGCCTCGGCAAGCTGCTCGCCGACCGCAACATAACGCTGAAGCTCGATGACCGGGCGAAGGCCTGGCTCGCCAATACTGGATACGACCCGATTTACGGCGCACGGCCGTTGAAGCGCGTCATGCAGCGCAGCCTGCAGAATCCGCTGGCGAGTCTGATCCTCGAAGGCGGCATCCGCGACGGCGATATGGTGCGTGTTGGCGCACGCGAAGGCGGATTGACCCTGAACGGGAAATTGGTCGAAGCGGCCTAGCCGGCCGGCCAACCGGCGTCAGTTGCGGCCGGTCGTGATCTCGCTGTTCAACGGTGCCGCCGCGACCTTCTGGTCGAGATCGCCGATCTCGCGCTTGAACCGCAAAAGCTCCTTGCCTTCGAGCTTCCGCCCGGTCGGCAGCCGCACCGACAGGGGATTGACCTGTGCGTGGTTGATCAGCACTTCGTAATGCAGGTGCGGACCGGTCGCGCGTCCCGTCGCTCCGACAAAGCCGATCACTTGGCCCTGATGCACGTGCTGGCCGGGGTGGAGCGAAGCGATTGCCGACATATGGGCATAGGCGGTCGCGTAGGTGCCGTTGTGGCGGATGCGAACGTACTTTCCGTAGGCGCCGTTCCATCCCGCCATTTCGACGCTGCCGTCGCCGGCCGCCATGATCGGCGTGCCGTAGGGCGCGCCGAAATCGACGCCCTTGTGCATGGCGCTATAACCCAGAATGGGGTGTTGTCGCATGCCGAAGCCCGACGTGAGCTTGGCGCCGTCGATGGGCGTGCGCAGCAGCGCCTTGCGAACGCTTTGGCCCTCGGGTGAGAAGTAATCGGCGTCCTGATCGTCGCTCGGGCGATAGCGATAGTAGCGCACCGCATGGCCGCTCAAGGTCATCGAGGCATAGAGAATGCGGCCATTGCGCACCGCTTTGCCGGAATCGTCGACCATGCGTTCGAAATAGATTTCATACGTGTCGCCCGGTTGCACTTCGCGCTGGAAGTCGACGTCGTAGCTGAACAGGCGGATGGCGTCGTTCAGCACGGCGACCGGAATGCCGGCCGCCTGAGCCGATTGGAAAAGGCTTGAGTCGATGGTTCCGCCTGCGCGAATGACGACCGGCGCCAGGGGATGGGTGATTTCCTTGGCGTCGAAACCGTTTTCGCCGCGGATGACCGATACGGACCGCTCGGGCGAGGGATCGAGCGCGACCGCCGCCAGGGTCCGAGTGCCGCGGGTTTGCGAGAACGTGAGCGTGATTTCCTGGCCAAGTTGCATGCGCCGCGGATCGTAGATCGTCTTCAATGCCGCAATGGCGTCGCTCGATTCATCGGCGCCGGCGCCAGCGTCGACCAGCAATTTCATCAGCGTGTCGCCGCGGGTCACGGTGACGTTGGCGAACGTCGTTTGCGGGGTGTTCAAAACGCCGTTGCCGAAAACGATTTCGGGCGCCGCGCGAGGAGGCGTGTCTTGCGAAGCGGCCGGGGCGCTCGCTGGCGCCTCTGAATTGCTCACCCAGGCGATGGTCTTTTCGGCCGCCCGCAGGAGATGGGCGCGCGTCGCCTTGGCGTGGTGGCTGTCATGGCCGAGAACGACGATGCCGATCGCTGTCGCAAATAGTGCGGTCCCGAGAGCGAATGGGAGCGCGTTGCCGCGGAATTGCTGGTCGCTAACAGCCGAAAATCGTTCGAAGAAATCCTGGCGTTGGGTCACTGTCCCCCTGGTCCCTGTTTGTGCGCCAGCAACCCAGATGACAGTAAGGTTAATGTGCGCCGGGCAAAGATGCGGGCGGATGCGGCTCTTGTCAACCTTGGAACTGCCGTCTCGCACCGCATCGACTGATCGAATCCGTGGCCTTGCTCAAGGACTTCACCTTGCTGCGCCGCCGTAAAAGCAAGGTTAACGCCGCGCCGATTTTGTGGGGAAAAAACGTCGTTGACGCTCTATGGGGCGGGGCGTATAACCCGCGTTCCTTTGACGCGGTCTGGTTGGCCCTGTTGGGAGTATGGGGCTGATTTGGCTGCGTTTTG
>DASQHM010000080.1:0-9162 GCA_035632095.1 Candidatus Cybelea sp.
GACGAGCTGGTGTACTGAACCATGCGAGAAGCCAGCAAATATCTCTTTGATACCTCGTTCGAGGCGCGGGGCAACGACCGTGCCACGCGCGGCGACAGCCGGCCCATGCCGACGCGGACCGAAGAGGAATTACAGGCCGCCCGGGCTGAAGGACTGGCCGCCGGACACGCGGCGGGCCTCGCGGATGCGCGCGCCCAAGCGGAGCATCAGGCGGCCCAGGCCCTGACCGGCATCGCCCGCGAATTGGCGACGCTTGGCGAGGCACAGACCGAGACTCTCGATCGAATAACGGCCGACGCGGCACAGCTGGCACAGCAGATCGGCCTCAAGCTGGCGCGAACCTTGGTGCAGAAGTATCCCATGACCGAGGTCGAGGCGCTGGTGAAACAGTGTTTGGCCGAACTGCACGACGAACCTCGGGTGGTCGTGCGGGCGAGCGAAGCGATCATCGCGGAAATGAAGGACCGGATCGACGAAGTCACGGCGGGCACCGGTTTCCCCGGGCAAGTCGTGTTGCTGCCGGACGACACCATGCGCGGATCGGATTGCCGGATCGAATGGGCCGACGGCGGCATGGATCGCAACGAAGCGTCCCTCGCCCAGATGATCGGCGATGCTGTCGACCGGCTGCTGAAGAGCAAACAGATTTGATGCCGCGGCGGGACCGACCCGCCGGCGCGTAGGAGAGAACGATGGCAGAGAACGACGATTTGGAATTGCAGGACCTGGCCAAGCAGGCGCAGCCTGCCGCCGCGCCGGAGCCCGAGCCGGCGCCCGTTCCGCAAGAGACGTCTCACACCGCGGGTGAATTGGAAGCCGTCTTCGATATCCCGGTGAACGTCTCCGCGGTGCTCGGCAAATCGACCATGCAGGTGAGCCAGTTGCTGAAGCTCGGCCGCGGCGCCGTGGTCGAACTCGATCGCAAGGTCGGCGAAGCCATCGACATCTTCGTTAACAACCGCCTGGTGGCGCGCGGCGAGGTGGTCGTCGTCGACGATCGCCTCGGCATCACCATGACCGAAATCATCAAAGGCGATCACGGCTAAGCGCCCGTCAACCGCCAGAGCCCTGGAGAACACACATGCGTCTGCTCATCATCGGATCCCTAAACGGGCAAATCGGCGCGGCCAGCAAGATCGCCATGAGCCGGGGCGCCAAGGTCGCGCACGCGGCGGATATCGAATCCGCCCTGCACGCCCTTCGCAACGGCCAGGGCGCCGACCTGGCGATGATCGACGTCGGCCTCGACATCAAGCACCTGGTCGACAGTCTCGCCAACGAGCGCTTCAGCTTGCCTGTGGTGGCTTGCGGCATCGGCACCGACGCGAAGGCGGCCGTGGCGGCGATCCGCGCCGGCGCGAAGGAGTACTTGCCCCTGCCCCCGCAGCCGGAGCTGATTGCGGCGGTGTTGGAGGCGGTCGCCGAGGAAAACAAGGCGCTGATCTACCGCGACCCGTCCATGGCCGAACTGCTGAAACTCGCCGATCAGGTGGCGGCATCCAACGCCAGCATCCTGATCACGGGCGAAAGCGGCACCGGCAAGGAAGTGCTAGCGCGCTATCTGCACAGCAAAAGCAACCGTGCGTCGAAGCCGTTCGTGTCGGTCAACTGCGCGGCGATTCCGGAGAACCTGCTGGAATCGGAACTGTTCGGCCACGAGAAGGGATCGTTCACCGGCGCCGTCGCGCGACGTATCGGCAAATTCGAGGAAGCGGACGGCGGCACGCTGCTGCTCGACGAAATCAGCGAGATGGATACCCGCTTGCAGGCCAAGCTGTTGCGGGCGATTCAGGAACGCGTCATCGACCGCGTGGGTGGAACCAAGCCGGTGCGCGTGGATATCCGCGTCATCGCCACGTCGAACCGCGATTTGACCGCGGAAACGTCCAAGGGCGCGTTCCGAGAGGACCTGCTCTTCCGTCTGAACGTGCTCAACCTCAAAGTCCCGCCATTGCGCCAGCGGCCGGTGGATATCGAAGTCCTCGCCAACCATTTTGTGAAGAAATACGCCGCCGCCAACGGCGTGCCGGAACGTCCTATTTCCGCCGATGCCATGGCCGAATTGCAGGCGTCTCCCTGGCGCGGCAACGTGCGCGAGCTCGAGAACACCATGCACCGCGCGGTTCTTCTCGCCAACGGCAACGAGATCGGAGCGGAGGCGATCCGCCTTCCCGACGGCTCGAGGCCGGGTGCGGTGACGTTCGACGGCGCCAATGCCTCGCAGGATCCGACCGCGGCGGCCGTGATGGCGACCAGGGGCCTGGTCGGCCGCACCGTGGCGGACGTGGAGCGGGACCTCATCATCGACACATTGCACCATTGCCTCGGGAACCGCACCCATGCGGCGACCATCCTCGGCATTTCGATCCGTACGCTTCGCAACAAGCTGAAGCAGTACACCGAAGAAGGCGCCGCGGTACCCCTGCCGGGCGAAGGTCAGCGCGCGGCGATGTAGCGCGCCGGACCGGTAGCGTCTTACCCCCATGACCGACGTCAGCGGCAGCACGGCTCCCGAAAACGGCTGGGTGCGGCGCCTGAACGAGGCGATGCGCCACAGCGACATCATGCTCGCCATGGGCGTGGTGGCGATCCTCGTGGTGCTGATCCTGCCGATGCCGAAATGGCTGCTGGATTTTTCGCTGGCCGTTTCCATCACCTTCTCGGTCTTGATCCTGATGGTGGCGCTGTTCATCGCCAAGCCGCTGGAATTCAGCTCCTTCCCGACGGTGCTGCTGATATCAACCATGCTGCGGCTGTCGCTTAATCTTGCGTCGACCAGGCTCATTCTCAGCCACGGCCACGAAGGCAACGACGCGGCAGGACACGTGATCGAAGCGTTCGGCGGCTTCGTCATGCAAGGCAACTTCATCATCGGGATCATCGTGTTCTCGATCCTGGTGATCGTGAACTTCGTGGTCATCACCAAGGGTTCCGGCCGCATCGCCGAAGTCGCGGCGCGCTTCAGCTTGGACGCCATGCCGGGCAAGCAGATGGCGATCGACGCCGATCTGTCGGCGGGCCTGATCGACGAAAAGGAAGCCCGGCGCCGGCGCAAGTCGCTGGAAGACGAGAGCGGCTTCTACGGCGCCATGGACGGCGCGGCGAAATTCGTGCGCGGCGACGCGGTCGCCGGCCTGATGATCGTATTCATCAACATCATCGGCGGCATGATCATCGGCGTCGGCCAGATGGGGTTGACGTTCACCCAGGCAGCCCACGGGTACACCAACCTCACGGTCGGCGACGGTCTGGTATCGCAGATCCCGGCGCTGATCGTTTCGACCGCGGCCGGCCTCATGGTCTCCAAGGCGGGCAACGAAGGATCGGCCGACAAGGCCTTGTTCGCCCAACTCGGCGGTTATCCCAAGGCGCTGGCCTTGAGCTCGTTCCTGATGGTTTCGCTTTCGCTTCTGCCGGGCATTCCGATGCTGCCCTTCATTGCGCTCGGCGGCGTGACCGGGCTTGGCGCCTGGACGCTATGGCGGCGGCGCGAGAGCGCGGCGGCAGAGCTTGCGGCGGCGGAGCAGCAGGCGCAAACCGCGGCGCCGGCGGCGGAAGAGCCGATCTCGGCCGCGCTTGCCATCGACGATCTGCGGCTCGAATTGGGATACGCGCTGCTGGCGCTGATCAACGACGCGCGCGGCTATCGTCTCACCGACCAGATCAAGGCGCTCAGGCGCCAGCTCGCGACGGACATGGGCTTCGTCATGCCGTCGGTGCGCATCCTGGACAACATGCATCTTCCCGCGAACACCTACGTCATCCGCGTGAAGGAAGTGGAGGCCGGGCGCGGCGATCTGCGACCGGGCCAATTCCTGGTCATGGATCCGCGGGGCGAGAAAATCGCGCTGCCGGGCGAAGAGACCGTGGAGCCGACGTTCGGCCTGCCCGCCATGTGGGTGGAAACCATGTATCGCGAGGAAGCGTCCTTCCGCGGCTACACGGTGGTCGACCCCGCGACGGTCGTCACGACGCACCTGACGGAGGTGCTCAAGGACAACATGGCGGACCTGTTGTCCTATGCGGAAACGCAAAAGCTTCTGGATGAGCTGCCGAAAGAACATCAGAAGCTCGTGACCGACCTCATACCGCAGCATATTTCGCTCAACGGCCTGCAGCGCGCGTTGCAAAACCTGCTCGCCGAACGCATTTCGATCCGCGATCTGCCGACGATCCTCGAGGGCGTCTCGGAAGCGACAGGCTACACCCACAACGTCACGCAGATCACCGAGCACGTTCGCGCGCGCCTCGCGCGGCAGATTTCCAGCGCCCATCAGGGTCCCGACGGCTACATCCCTCTGGTCGCGCTCTCGCCGCAATGGGAACAGAACTTCGCCGAAGCCATCGTCGGCCAGGGCGACGACCGCCAGCTCGCCATGACGCCGAGCAAGCTGCAGGAATTCATCGGCAGCGTGCGGCAGATCTTCGAGCGGCTCGCCGGCGAAGGACATATGCCGGTGCTGCTCACCAGCCCGAACATCCGGCCTTTCGTGCGCTCGATCGTGGAGCGGTTCCGCCCGGCGACGACCGTAATGTCGCAAAGCGAAATCCACCCCAAGGCCAAACTGCGCACGCTGGCGCAAATCTAGGCCGGCACCGTCATGCGGCTGAAGACATATCACGCACCGACCATGAGCGAGGCCATGCGGCTCGTGCGCGTCGAACTCGGCGACGAAGCCGTCATCGTGTCGAGCTACCGGAGCCGCCGCGGGCGCGGCGTCGAAGTCACCGCGGCCATCGAGCCGCGGGATGCGGCAACTGCTGCGCCCGTTGCGATGAACGGCGCCGCCGTCAAATCGCCGACCACGGAGCAACTGGCGCAAAGCCTCGCCTATCACGCGGTGCCGGAAGATCTGGCGGAACGTCTGCGTGCGCTTGCGTTGCTAGATTCGTCCGATCCTTTGGAACGGCGCCTGGCGACCGCGCTCGCGTCGGAGCTTCACTTCGACCCGCTGCCTGCCGGAAACCGGCAGCCGCTGGTCCTGGTCGGCGCGCCGGGAGCCGGCAAGACCGTTGCCGTCGCCAAGCTCGCCACGCGCGCGGTCATGGCCGGCCGGAGCGTCGCCGTCATCACCTGCGATACGGTGCGGGCCGGCGGGGTCGAACAGCTTTCGGCTTTCGTCGAATTGCTGGGGCAGCCGCTGGTAACCGTCGCCGGACCCGAGGAATTGTGCCAAGCAATCGCCGAAGCCGCCGAGCGCGACACGATCCTGATCGATACGCCGGGCACCAACCCGCTCAACGCCGTTGAAATAGCCGATCTGCAGGGTTTTCTCGCGGCCGGCGGCAACGCCCACAACATTCTCGTCCTGCCGGCCGGACTTGACGGCGCCGAGGCAACGGACGCCGCGCGCCAGTTCGCGGAAGTCGGCGCGCGCCGATTGTTGATCACAAGGCTCGACGTCGCCAGGCGGTACGGCGCGGCACTTGCGGCGGCAAAGGCCGCCGGAATGAGCCTCGACCTGGCGAGCAGCAGTTCATTTGTCGCGCAAGGCCTTCACGCGCTGACCCCCGGCGCCGTCGCCCGGCTTCTGTTGCGAAATCCGGCGAAAACCGATCTCGCCGCCGTATTCAGTGAGGACAGCGTATGACCAAGATCGGCACCCTCTCCGCGGCGCACGCCGGCGACATGAATTCCCCCGCCGGCAAACGCGATGCGAAGATCGTGTGCGTGGCATCCGGCAAGGGCGGGGTCGGCAAGACCTGGCTCGCCATCACGCTGACCCATAGCCTTGCCAGGCGCGGCCGGCGCACGTTGCTGTTCGACGGTGATCTCGGCCTCGCCAATGTCGACGTACAGCTCGGCCTGACGCCGGATCGCGATCTCGGCAGCGTCGTGGCGGGCCAATTGCGCCTCTCCGACGTGGTACTGTCGTTTGCCGGCGGCGGCTTCGACGTTATTGCCGGGCGCTCGGGCAGCGGCTCTCTCGCTTCCCTGGAAGCGAAGCGCCTGACCGGCCTGCGTGCCGATCTGATCGACCTTGCGCAGCGCTATGACCATGTGGTTCTCGATCTCGGCGCCGGCGTCGATGGCCCGGTGCAGGCCTTGGCGGGCGCGGCTTCGACGGTACTCGTGGTCACCACCGACGAACCGACGGCTCTGACCGACGCGTATGCCTTCATCAAACTATCGGCCCTGCACAAGCGCGAAACCGACTTCCGCGTCGCGGTCAACATGGCGGCCAGCGCTCGCGACGGCGAACGGACCTTTGCCAAGCTGCTGCGGGCCTGCGAGGGATTTCTGAAGCTCTCGCCGAAGCTTGCGGGAATTATCCGGCGCGACGACAAGGTGCGCGACAGCATCCGGCACCAAACTCTTCTGCTGGCGCGCCACCCGACGTCGAGCGCGGCGGCGGACGTCGAGACGCTCACGGCGAGGTTGGCGCTGGACGGATGAGCGAGATCCGTCTCACACCCGGCAGCAGTCCGGCACCGATCCTGTCCGGCAGCGGGAGTGCGACGCCCACATCGGCTCCCGCCGTTACCACCGTGGCGCCGGCGCCGGCGCAAGCCGCGCCTGCGGTAAGCCTGGGCGGAGCCCTTGCGGAAGCGCGCGTCGGCGACCGCCTTGAAGGCGTCGTGATCGGCGAGAACTCGGCTGGAATGCCGATATTGCGCACCGCCGGCGGCAGTTTCGTCATTCAGACGGATCAAGCCGTTCCGCAAAACTCGCGCCTTGTCTTGCAAGTCGTCGGCGGTGGAAATCCGATCCAGGCGGAAATCCTGATGCAGGACGGCGTGCCGCTCCAGCCGCCGCCGCCGGTGCAGTTGACGTTGCTGCGACCGGATATCCAGTTCATCGCCGAGGTCTTGGCCGAAACGGCCGTCGATCCGACAGCCGTATTCACGGTAATCGCGCCCGATGCGCGACTCAGCGCGACCGTTTTGCCGGAGCCGGGAGCGCCCGCCCCTTTCCAGGTTCGGCAACTGCCGCCGGGAACCTCTCTGGTGTTTCGGGTCAGTCCGGAACCGCCACCGCCGCCGCAGCGGCAGTCGGCACCTTCATCCGCGAGCGCTCCGGCTGCCCAACCTCTGGTCCGCACGCAAGCCCAAGTGACATCGGCTCCGGCGGCGCCGGTTGGAGGCTTGTCGAAGGAAAGCAGGATTGCGCCACAGGCCGCGCCGCCGGGAGCGCCAGAGCCGGCCGCAGCCGCTTCATCGGCACCGTCGATTACGCGGAGCGCAGCGCAACCGGCGCCATCCTACGCGGCCATGGGTCTAGCCGCAGCAGCGCAAGCAGCCGCTCATCACGCGGCTAGCCGCGCAGCCCTCGCGGCCAATCTGCCGCCCCTTCCCGGGCTCGCCGCGGCAACAGTCGGCACAGTCACCGCGGGCGCCGTCGTCTCGGGCCCGATCGCCGGACAAGTGCTGATCCGCACGTCCTTCGGGCTGCTATCGATCGCGACCGAAGCGCCGCTCCCGGTCGGGCTGGTGCTCAGCCTGGAGGTGCTCAGCATTGCCGCACCGCGCCTCAACCGAAGCGCCGAGACCGTCGGCGATACGCTCTCGCGCCTGTCGCACGACTGGCCGAGCCTGCGCGAAGCGGTGCAAGCCCTGTTGGCCGCCGATCCGGTGCTGGGCCGCTCCCTTGTCGAGGATCTGCTGCCCAGGCCCGAGAGCCGTCTTGCCAGCAGCCTTCTCTTTTTCTTCGCAGCCCTTCGCGGCGCCAGCAGCAACCCATGGCTCGGGCGCGGCGCGTCTGAGCGCCTTGAGCAGATCGGCCGGCACGATTTGGCGCGGCGGCTACAGGAGGATTTCGATCAGATCGCCAAGCTAGGCCAGCCCGCGCCCCAGGGCCAATGGCGCACGCTTCTGGTGCCGTTGATGAACGGCAACTTCATCACGCAAATCATGCTGTTCGCCCGACGCCACGGCGGAGCGACCGAGGATGGCGAGCGGGAAGCCGGAACGCGTTTCGTGATCGATGGCGAACTTCCCACGCTCGGCCCGATACAACTGGACGGGCTGGTACAAGCCGCGAGCTTCAATCTGATCGTGCGGACGCGCGCCATGCTGGCGACGGAAATCTGCCGGGACATCCGCGCGATTTTCAAGGATTCGCTTACGCTCATGCAGCGGCGCGGCGCCATTGCCTTCGAGTCTGTCGCGCAATTCCAGTTCGACCCGCTGGACGAAGTGCGCCGCGGCAGCAGTGGCGTCGCGGTCGTTGTTTAGCCGGACGCGGGCTTCAATCGCCGCCTTGTAGGCGTCGATATGTCTGGATCGACGTTTCGTCCTGGGCGATCTGTTCGCGCCGCTCGGCCTGTTGCCGCGTGCGGCGCTGGCGCTGGTCGTGCAGGATCTCGAACTTCTTCACTTCCTGGAAGGCGACGGCCACCTCTTCCCGCGCGGCCTTGATCTGGCTGTCCAGGTCGCCGATCGATTTGGCGAGCGTGATCCGGCGGCGCGCCGCGGCTTCCGCATATGTGCCGTAGGCGAACCGGGTTTCCTCGCTGTCGGCGCATTTCTGCTCGGCGGCGATTTCTTCGTCGAGCCGGCGGACTTGGCCTTCGAACTCCGCTTTCATGCGTTCGAGATCGTTCAGGTTGCGCCGCTTGTCGTCCAGCTGCCGGCGGTATAGGCGAATCAGAGTATGCATCGCTTTCATGCGGCACCTTTAAGCGCGGGCGATGCCAGAACCGCCGCCAATGCAGCGTAACCCGACGCCAGATCGGCGCTGACCGCCTTGTCCTGCGCCAAAAAATTCTCCAACGCCGGCTGATAGTGGATGGCCTCGTCGACCAGGGGATCGGAACCCCGGCGATAGGCGCCGAGGCGAATCATCTCCGCCATGTCGTCGTAGATCGAGATGAGGCGCCGGGCGCGGTTGACCAAGTCGTTCTCGGCGGTGGTATTGCAATTGGGCATGGTGCGGGAGATTGAGCGAAGAACGTTTACGGCCGGATAACGGTTGCGCTCGGCGATTTGCCGGTCGAGCACGATATGCCCGTCCAGGATGCCGCGTACCGCATCGGAGATCGGCTCGTTCAGATCGTCGCCCTCCACCAGAACCGAGAACAACCCGGTGATCGTGCCTTTGCCGGTGCCCGGACCCGCGCGCTCGAGCAGCTTGGGCAATTCCGCGAACACGGTCGGGGTATAGCCCTTGGCCGCCGGCGGCTCGCCGCCGGACAAGCCGATTTCGCGCAGCGCCAAGGCAAA
>DASQHM010000081.1:0-11554 GCA_035632095.1 Candidatus Cybelea sp.
CATCATGCCCTCGATGTGCTTGAGCTGTTCCTCGTCGATGAAAATCTGCAATTCGCCTGCTTCCGAGAAATCGACTTGCGCGGCGAAATAGGTCACCGCCTTGATGCGGTGGTCGCCGACGGCTGCCATATAGGCAAGCGTCGCCGCCATGAGCGTGCCGCCAATGCAATATCCGATGGCCGTCACGTCCTTCGAGCCGGTCGCCTGTTGGCCGGCGTCGAGGGCGGCAAGAATGCCCTCACGCATGTAGTCCGCGAAATCCCGGTCCGCCAGGGTTTCGTCGGGATTGACCCAGCTGACCACGAACACCGTGTAGCCGTGCGCCACCGCCCATTTGATGAACGAATTGTCCTGCCGCAAATCCAGGATGTAGAACTTGTTGATCCAGGGCGGCACGATCAGCAGCGGGCGCTCGTAGACCTCGTCGGTTGTCGGCGTGTATTGAATGAGCTGCATGAGGGCGTTCTGGAAGACGACCTTGCCCGGCGTCACGGCGACGTTTTCGCCGACCTTGAACGCCGTCATGTCGGTCATCTTGATGGCGAGATGGCCTTTGCCGCGCTCCAAGTCCTCGAGCATGTGGGCGAGGCCCTTGACCAGGTTCTCGCCGTTGCTTTCCAAGGTGCTGCGCAGGACTTCGGGATTGGTGAGCACGAAGTTCGAAGGCGCCATGGCATCGACGAATTGCCGGGTATAGAAGTCGACCTTGTTGGCGGTCTTCTGGTCGAGGCCTTCCACGTCGCGCACCGTGTTCTGCATCCAGCGCGCGGTCAGCAGATAGGATTGCTTGATGAAGTCGAACACCTGGTTTTCGTCCCAGGCCGCGTCCTTGAAGCGCCGGTCGCCCTTCTCCGGAACGACCAACGGACCGGTCTCGGTGCCGAGGAAGCGCGCCGTCGTGTTGCGCCAGAGATCCATGTACGACTTCCAAAGCTCGATCTGGGCATTCACCAGGCGAGCCGGATCGGACATCATCTTGGCCGTCATCTCCATGAAGGCGCCGCCGATGTTGAGCGGGTCGACGTCGCCGCCTCCATCGGTTTTCTGGCGCTTGAGGAAATCGGCCACCAGGCGCTGGCTTTGCGCGGCAATCTTTACGAGATTCTTGGAGAATTCGGTCGGGTCCGGCAACTTTATGTCGTTGTCAGGTTGATCCGCCATCGCACAATCCCTTATTCTGGCCTGGATTTCGGCCCCCGACCGTGCCGGACCCCAGACGAACGCGCCATATAGCATGAAACGCCAAGCGCGAGTAAGGGCCCAGCTATTGCACGGAATTGAGCGGCGCACTCTACTATCGAGGCTTTCACAGGTAGGCGCGGGCGGCGATAAGATTGAACCGATTCGATTGGCGCTAAGGTGACCTGATGCGGCATTACCGCGTTCGACGCAATTTACCTACGGCGATCCGGTGGGTCATGGGATCCGCCGCCGTCTTTGCCGCTGTCGTGGCGTTGCAGGGCTGCTCTGCCGTGCCCGATTGGGCCAACCCCGTCTCGTGGTACGACAACACCTTCGGCGATCAGCCGGCCGAATCCTCGGCGTCGACGGCAAACCAGGCCGACACGGCCAAGAGCGATTCATCCGCCGACGAGGAAAAGGCGTCCGGCGGCGCTCAGAAATTCCCCCGGCTGTCCTCGGTGCCGGATCGTCCGAAGACCTCTTCGCCGGAAGATCGCAAGGCGCTGCAGCAAAGCCTCGCCGCGGACCGCAGCGGCGCGCAATATTCCGATGAGGATTTGCGTGGCCGGCCGCCTTCGGCCGCACCGGTGTCGCCCCAGCCGGCGCCCGCCGTGACGGCGGCGGCGGCCCCGGAGCCGCCGCAACCGGCGGCAGCGCCGGTCCCAGTGCCGACGCCCGTACCGCCGAGCGCCCCTTCCGTGGCGCCCGCAGCAGGGCCGGCAACGCCGCCCGGCACGCCGGCCCGAGCCCCGGCGCCTTACTCGGCGCCGCCGCCGCAAATTCGCACGGCTGCGGCCGCGCCCGTCCCCGGCAATTCGGTGGACGAAGTCTACGCCCAGGCTCTCGCCCAATCGGCATCGACAGTGACCACGGCGCCCGCCAACGCCGCGTTCTCGGCACCGCGCGGGGCTCCGGTGCAGCGTTTTGCGACCGCCGTGCCGCCGCTGATGCAGCAGAACTACAATGCGTCCATGGCGACCCCGGTCCCGAGCCTGCCGCCCGCGGGCACGCCCACGGCCCGGTCGGGCAATCCGGCCTTTGCCGCCGCCGGATCCCAACTCGCCGACACGGTGTTCTTCGCCCGCGGCAGTGCCAATCTGAGCGGCGACGACCGCCAGGCGCTGCGCGACGTCGTTTCCCGCCACAAGACCCAAGGCGGCATCATCCGGATCGTCGGCCATGCCTCGGACGACGGGTCGAGCTCCGATCCGTGGCAGCAGAAATTGGCCAATTTCGACATCTCGCAGCGGCGCGCCGAGGCCGTTGCGGGCGAGCTTCGCAAGCTCGGCGCCAAATCCAATTCGATCTTCGTCGAAGCCGCCGAAGACGGCCCGGCGACGGGCGGTTCGGCGGAGGGACGGCGGGCGGAAATCTTCCTCGAAAATTAGCCTTATTTACGTTACACAGCAGCGATATTTTAATCGCTGCGGGCGTACTCCGAGCGGTACGGGGCGTCTGTTGTGCGCCCGAAAAGGCGTAAACCCAGGAAAGGCCCGAAGAGGGCCCAAGCTTGCCCGGCAAGGGCATCAGGTGTCGGAGCTATGGACAGCGATTTTCATCGGATCAAGCGGTTACCACCCTACGTGTTCGAGGAAGTCAACCGCATGAAGGCGCGGGCCCGCGCCGCCGGCGAAGACATTATCGATTTCGGCATGGGCAATCCCGATATGCCGACCCCGCCGCATATCGTCGAGAAGATGATCGAAGCAGTCCGCAACCCGCGAACCCATCGCTATTCGAGTTCGCGCGGTATCCCCGGCCTGCGCAGGGCAGTGGCCGCCTATTATGGCCGGCGCTTCGGCGTCGATATCGACCCCGAGGGCGAGACGATCGTCACGCTCGGCTCGAAAGAGGGGCTGGCCAATCTCGCCCAGGCCATCGCAGCGCCCGGCGATACGTTCCTGGTCCCGAACCCGAGCTACCCGATCCATCCCTTCGGTTTCATCATCGCGGGTGCCGTGATCCGCCATGTGCCAATCGGTCCCGGCATCGATTTTCTGCAATCGCTCGAGCGGGCGGTTCGTCACAGCGTGCCGGCGCCGATCGCGCTGGTGGTGAGCTTCCCGGCGAACCCGACGGCCATGACCGTCGATCTCGACTTCTATCGCGAGGTCGTCGCCTTCGCGCGCAACCGCGGGCTTTACGTCATTTCCGATCTTGCCTACGCGGAAATCTATTTCGACGGCAAGCCGCCGCCGTCGATCCTGCAGGTTCCGGGCGCCAAGGACGTGGCCATCGAGTTGACCAGCATGAGCAAGACCTACGCCATGCCGGGCTGGCGCGTCGGCTTCGCCACCGGAAATCGCAAGCTGATCCACGCCCTGACCCGCATCAAGTCGTATCTCGATTACGGCGCCTTCACGCCGATCCAGGTGGCGGCGGCGGCGGCCTTAAACGGCCCGCAGGATTGCGTCGAGGAAATGCGCCAGACCTACAGGTCGCGGCGCGACGTGCTCATCAAGGGTTTGAGCCAAGCGGGGTGGAGCGTGCCTTCGCCGGCCGCGTCCATGTTCGCCTGGGCGCCGATCCCGGAGCCATTTGCGCCGCTCGGTTCGCTCGAGTTCTCGAAGCTTCTGTTGGCGGAGGCCAAGGTTGCGGTTGCGCCCGGCCTCGGCTTCGGCGAGTACGGCGACGGCCATGTGCGTATCGCGCTCGTCGAAAACGAACAGCGCACGCGCCAAGCCTGCAAGAGCATCAAGAAGTTTCTCAGCTCACCCGACAAGGTATTGAAGCTCGCCGAGACGCGGGCGCTCGCGTCTTGACCGAGAGCCTCAACATCGGCATCGCCGGCCTCGGCACGGTCGGCGCGGGCGTCGTCAAGCTCATCGCCGAGCACCGCGGGCTCCTGGCCTTGCGTGCGGCGCGGCCGCTGAAAGTCGTGGCGGTCTCGGCGCGCGACAAGTCGAAAAAGCGCGGCATCGACCTCGCGGGCGTCCGCTGGTGCGACGATCCGCTCGATCTCGCCCGCGACCCGAAAATCGACGTGGTCGTGGAACTGATCGGCGGCAGCGACGGCGTCGCCAAGGACTTGTGCGAAAGCGCCATCGCCGCCGGCAAGTCGGTCGTCACGGCGAACAAGGCGCTGCTGGCGCGCCACGGTACGGCGTTGGCACTGGCCGCCGAAGCCAAGGGCGTCGCTCTCGCCTGCGAGGCCGCCGTCGCCGGCGGCATTCCCATCATCAAGGCCTTGCGCGAGGGCCTCGCCGGCAACCTGATCACGCGCGTGTTCGGAATCTTGAATGGCACCTGCAACTACATCCTGACGCAGATGCAGGAGACCGGTCGCGGATTCGACACGGTGCTTGCCGAGGCGCAGAGCCTAGGCTACGCCGAAGCCGATCCGAGTTTCGACGTGGACGGCATCGACGCCGCGCACAAGCTCGCCGTGCTCAGCAGCATGGCGTTCAACAGCGTGGTCGATTTCGACGCGGTCTATGTGGAAGGCATCCGTCACGTGACCGCCCAGGACATCGTTTTCGCGCGCGAGCTCGGCTATCGCATCAAGCTGCTGGCGATCGCACGACGCACCGCGCTCGGCATCGAGCAGCGGGTGCATCCCTGCATGATCGACGCCGACAGCGCCATCGCGCACGTGGACGGCGTGTTCAACGCTGTCGTCGCCGAAGGCGATTTCGTCGACCGCACCATGTTCGTCGGGCGGGGCGCCGGCGCCGGCCCGACCGCCTCCGCGGTCGTCGCCGATTTGGTGGACATCGCGTCGGGGCGGCGCGCGCCGACATTCGGCGTGCCCGCGAAAAACCTGGCGGCATCGAAGCGCTCTCCCATGGAGCGGCACATCGGACCTTATTACGTGCGCCTCATGGTTTCCGACCGTCCCGGCGTGATCGCCGACGTGGCCGCCGTGCTGCGCGACGAGAAGATCTCCATCGAATCCCTGTTGCAGCACGGCCGCGCCGCGGCGGGCGAGGCGGTGCCGGTGGTCATGACCACCCACGAAGCGGAGGAAGCGGCGATGGTGCGTGCCTTCAAGCGCATCGGCAAGCTCGGCACCGTGATCGAGCCGCCGCGCCTCATCCGCATCGAATTGCTCTGAGGATCCAAGAAGGAGCCGGAAATGGCCAAGAAGTCCGCGATGGAACGCAATCTTTCGCTGGAGGCGGTGCGGGTCACGGAAGCCGCGGCGATCGCCGCCGCCAAGCTGATGGGGCGGGGCGACGAAAAGGCGGCCGATCAGGCGGCGGTCGATGCCATGCGGACGGCGCTCAACGGGCTCGACATCGAGGGCACGGTTGTGATCGGCGAAGGCGAGCGCGACGAGGCGCCGATGCTCTACATCGGCGAGAAGGTCGGCACGGGCAAAGGTACGGCCATCGACATCGCGCTCGATCCGCTGGAAGGCACGACCCTGACGGCGAAAGGCGGACCGAACGCCATGGCCGTGATGGCGTTCGCCGAGGCCGGCAACTTCCTGAACGCGCCGGACGTCTATATGGACAAGATCGCCGTCGGCGGCGGCCTGCCCAAGGACGTCATCGATCTCAACGCTTCGCCGGCGGAGAACCTCAAGTCACTGGCGGCCGCGAAAAAAGTCCCGGTCGGCGATCTGGTCGCCTGCATTCTCGACCGGCCGCGCCATGCGGAATTGATCTCGGCCGTGCGGGCGTCGGGTGCGCGCATCCGCCTCATCAGCGACGGCGACGTGGCGGGCGTCATCGCGACAACCGATCCTTCAACCGGCATCGACATATATATGGGCTCGGGCGGAGCGCCGCAAGGCGTGCTCGCCGCCGCGGCGCTGCGCTGCATCGGCGGCCAGATGGAAGGGCGGTTGCTGTTTCGCAATGAAGAAGAGAAGGGGCGCGCGCGGCGGCTTGGCGTCAACGATCTGAACCGCAAATACGGCCTGACCGATCTGGCGGCGGGCGACGTCATTTTCGCCGCGACCGGCGTTACCGACGGATCGATGCTCGAAGGCGTGCATCTTGTGCCAGGCGGGATGACCACCCATTCCATCGTCATGCGATCGGCGCGCGGCACCGTACGCTGGATCAAGACGCGCCACCGCGCCTAGGGCGGCGGCGCGACATGGATAGCGATCAGCCCGCCTTTCTCGGCATCGCCCGCTCCCTCACCGGACGGCGCTGGCGCGCCCGCACCCGCGACGACCGTTTGGCGTTGGCGCTGACCCAGCGCCTCGGCGTGCCGGAAGTGGTCGGGCGCGTGCTGGCAGGCCGCGGCGTCGGCCTCGAGAACTGCGACGGATTCCTCAATCCAACTCTCAAGGCGCTGTTGCCCGATCCTTCGAGCTTTCGCGACATGGATGTGGCGGCGGCCCGATTGGGCCTGGGTGTCAAAGCCGGCGAGCGGATCGTGATCTTTGGGGATTATGACGTGGATGGAGCGACTTCCGCGTCGTTGCTGAAGTTGTACTTCCGTTCCGTCGGGGTCGATGTGGGCGTGTATGTGCCGGACCGCATGCGCGAAGGCTACGGTCCCAATGCCGCTGCCATGAAACGGCTGGCGGGGGACAGGGTGACGCTGGTGATCACGGTCGATTGCGGCATATCGGCTTTCGACGCGCTCGCTGCAGCGGCGGAAGCGGGCCTCGACGTGGTGGTGGTGGATCATCATTTGGCCGAGCCCGCGTTGCCGCGCGCCGTGGCGGTGATCAATCCCAACCGCGTCGACGAGACCGCAGGCCACCGGCAACTGGCCGCCGTGGGCGTTACCTATTTGCTCGTCGTCGCGCTCAACCGGACTCTTCGCGCCGAAGGCTGGTTCAAGGACCGGCCCGAGCCGAACCTTTTGCAGTGGCTCGACCTGGTGGCGCTCGGCACCGTCTGCGACGTGGTGCCGCTCACTGGATTGAACCGCGCGTTCGTAGCCCAGGGCCTCAAGGTGATGGCCGAGCGCGCCAATCCGGGTCTCGCCGCGCTTGCCGACGTCGCCGGATTGCGCGAGCCGCCGGGCTGCTATCACTTGGGCTTTCTGTTGGGGCCGCGCGTGAATGCCGGCGGCCGCGTCGGCAAGTCGGATCTCGGCACGCGGCTGCTCACCTGCACAGACCCGGACGAGGCCAAGGCGCTGGCCCTGGAACTCGACCGCCTGAACGCGGAGCGCCGCGCCATCGAGGCCATGGTGCAGGAGCAGGCGGCGAAGCAGATCGCCGCAGGGAATACCGAGGATGCTCTTCTGGTCGCGACCGGCGCCGGCTGGCATCAGGGCGTGATCGGCATCGTCGCCGGGCGGCTGAAGGAACAGTACCGGCGGCCGACCTTCGTCATCGCCATCGACGATGGCATCGGCAAAGGCTCCGGCCGTTCGGTTCCGGGCGTCGATCTCGGCGCGGCCGTCACCGCCGCGCGGCAGGCCGGCTTGCTGATCAATGGCGGCGGACACGCCATGGCGGCCGGGATCACCGTGGCGGCGGACCGCATCGCCGAGCTGACCGCCTTCCTGCGCCAGCGACTGGCTCCGCAAATGTCGAGCATTAGCAGCGCCCATAGCCTCGGCCTCGACGGTGCGCTTGCGGTGTCGGGCGCCACGCCGTCGTTGATCGATCTGCTGGAGCGCGCGGGACCATACGGCGCCGGACACGCCGAGCCGCGCTTCGCCGTGACCTCGGCCCGCGTGGTGCAGGCAAGCGTGGTCGGCGAAAAGCACGTGCGCTGCATCCTGCAGGGCCAGGACGGTTCGCGCCTCAAGGCCGTGGCGTTCCGCGCCCTCGACAGCGCGCTTGGCGAGGCGCTACTGAAGTCGGCGGGCGCGCCGTTGCATGTGGCCGGTGCGCTGCGGGCCGATCATTGGCGTGGCGAGCGCCGGGCCCAACTCATCATCGAGGACGCGGCCGCTCCTTGAGCGGAGCGGGGCAGGGGAATTTTAACAATGGACGCATGGCTCAAGGCCGCACTCGACTACGTGCCGCGCTGGCTCGAATTTCAGCACCGGCAATCGGAGCTTCCGGGCGTCGTTGCCGCCGTTGCCGACAAGGGCAAGCTCGCCGGGGAATGGGCTTTCGGTCACGCGGACCTTGCCAACGGTATCCCGCTCACGCCGCGTCACCGTTTTCGCGTGGCGTCGCACTCGAAGAGCTTCACCGCCGCCGGCATCATGAAGCTGCGCGAGCAGGGCAAGCTCGCCCTCGACCATGCCGTCGGCCGCTACGTCAGAGGCCTGCACAAGTCCGTCGCCTCGGCCACGATCGCGCAGCTCTTGTCGCATAGCGCCGGCATCATCCGCGACGGTACCGACGCCGGCCAATGGCAGGATCGGCGCAAGTTTCTCAACGCGCGCGAACTCCGCGCCGCGCTGAAGGATCCGCCGGTGATCGAGGCGAACACGCGCTTCAAGTATTCCAACCACGGCTACGGGCTGCTTGGTCTCGTCATCGAAGTGGTCACGGGAACGGCTTACGTGGAATGGATCGCGCGCGCCGTCGTCGGCCCGGCGGGCCTGAACGAAACCCTGCCCGACATGCCGCGGACGGATGCGGTGCGGCTGGCGCGCGGCCATACGGCGACGCTGCTCACCGGAAAGCGCATGATCATCCCGGGCGACAATCCCACGAACGCATTGGCGCCGGCGACCGGCTTCGTCAGCACGGCGCGCGATATGACGCGCTTTTTCGCGCAGCTCGATCCGGCGGCGAAGCGCAGCATCCTTTCGGCGGCGAGCCGGCGCGAGATGATCCGGCGGCAATGGCGCATTCCGCACGCCGCTCTGGAACGGCACTATGGCCTCGGCATCATCAGCGGCGCGACCGGCGGCTGGGAGTGGTTCGGGCACAGCGGCGGCTTCCAAGGCACCGTCTCGCAGACCGCGGTATTGCGCGAGCGCAGCGTCACCGTTTCCGTGCTAACCAATGCCAGCGACGGACTTGCCGGCGTCTGGCTCGAAGGCGTGATCCAGATTTTCCGCAGCTTCCACAAGCACGGCGCGCCGGCGCGGCGCGTGCGCGATTGGACGGGACGGTGGTGGGGCCTCTGGGGCGCCGCCGACCTGGTGCCCATGGGCGAGCGCGTGCTCGTGGCCACGCCCCATTGGTTCAACCCGTTCCTGGACGCGAGCGAGATCGTGGTGACGGCGAAGGATCGCGGACGGGTCGACCAGGCCAACGGCTTCTACAGCCACGGCGAGGCCGTGCGGCTGGTGCGCGACCGGCGCGGCCGCGTGGCCTCGGTCTGGCTCGCCGGGAGAAAGGCCCTGCCGGAAGCGGAGGCCGCCCGCGAGATCAAGGCGCGCTACGCATCGGCTTGATTTTCCGCCCGCTTGATTTCCCGAGGCCCAGCCGATACACAAAGCCGCTCACGCCGTTAGGGACCCCATCGTCTAGCCCGGTCTAGGACGCCACCCTTTCAAGGTGAAAACACGGGTTCGAATCCCGTTGGGGTCGCCATCTTGCTCGCGATCGAAATACAGGCGTTACATCAATGAGCTACGCGGCGGCTCGAAACACGCGCCCACGGTGCACCCCCACAACCGCTTCACTCGTTGCCCTGAACGTACCCATTGCGGGTCACGCAACGAAGTGCATCGCGCTGCTTCGCAGCGGTTGCTTTTGTGCCACCACCCAATTGAAGTCTCTTTCAATCTCACGACTGGTGACAGACCTCTATGCCTCGCCCGGACCTAGTCGTCCGAGAAGCTTGGCAGAATTTACCCAACCATTTGGTTTTGCGTAGCAGTTGGAAAATGCTTTTGAGACATATAACATTCCGTTCTATGTCATTTTGGGATTCGCTGCAGGATGAGCAAATCACCGAGCGGGTTGAAACGATTAGGCGTTTCGACAACGACCAGTCGCCGGTCATGCGCGTCTTTGCCAATTGCGATGATGTGATTGCCGATCGCCACTTCACGAACCTGATGGCAGTGTTCAGGCAAAGCGACACATTTTCGATTCTCGATGTTGGAAGCGGGCTTGGCCGGTTTCTGGGTCGTGTTGCACTGCATTTCGACAACGCCGAACTCCATGGGATCGACACGAACGAGCCGAGCCTTGAGATTTCGCGCGCCTTGGTGCCGCGCGCGCATCTCGCCAATGCGTCATTCAACGAGACGAAGGGGCAATTCGACTTCGTCGTGTGTTCGCAAGTGTTCGAACACGTCGAGGACACGCACGCATTGCTGGATGCCCTGGTGAGGCTGACAAAGCCCGGCGGATACATCAGCATTTCCACGGTATCGGGGTGGACCTATTGGCGTCCGCGCCTCGGCAACTTGTATCACGCGCTGACGAATTGGAATTTCTATAAACGGGTGCGGCTGTTTCCTGAAAAGAACTGGCAGATGGCGCTGCCGCACCATCCGGCGATTTTGCCGAGCAAGCTGATCAAGATGTTCCGAAGTCGTCGTGGCGATATCGTCTGCCGGTCGTCCACGATGTGGCTGGCGCGCATTGGGGGCCCCATTCATAGGCTTTGCAATTGGAGCGCTGGCCCGAGGGGAGCGACCAAGATTCGCGCCGCTATGCTATTCCTGGACGCGGCGATGGAAGTCATTCCCGGATTTCGAATCTTTGAATCGGTGTTCGTCCTGCTCGTGCGCAACCCTCTCTAGCCGGGATGATAAGACACTGCATGCCGCACGCTAGGTAGACACCAAGCGTAAGATTCCATTTTTCTCCCTCACCAAAGTGATTGTTCTCCCAGCAACGGCGGACGGCGACGGGCTTGCGAGGACCACGAAACGGTCGCAGATTCGAGTGGCGCCGGCGCCCAATGGAAGAGCGCTGGAACAACTCAAGCGGGAGGGCTCTATGAACAGGCAAAGTGCGAAATGCGTGACAGTGCTCTTCGCGCTGTCGGCGATGTGCATGATTGCGTTCACCGCTGCGACTGTGTGGGCACAAGACAAGCAGAAATATGCGTTCAAGCCGCCGCCCGGCAGCGCCAAGTACACTCAGCAGACCATGATCGATGTCGGCGATGTGCCGGGTCATCAAGTTCGCTTGCTGGAGCTTCACTCGGTGTTCCCGGGCGACGCTCCGGTCTTTGACGGCGTGAAGGAAAAGGAAGGATGGCTCCGCGCGTTCAGCGATTACACGGACGCCAACGGACACATTTTCGGTTACACCGTCGCCATCATGGAAAACGGCGACAAGATATTCGGACGCATTGAGGGAGTGACCCAGACGACGGTGGGCGCAGACGGGTCCAAGACAACAAGGACGGTTTCGACGAACACGCTGACCGGCGGTACCGGCAAGTTCAAGGGCATTCGGGGCACCCTTAGAGGAATCGCGGCGACCGATTTCAAGAACCTGAGCGAAAACGGGACCGAAGGAGAGTACTGGATCGAGAAGTAGTCGGTTCGGACGGAACGCCGCCGGCGCCGTACGTCCGGTTCTCCCGGCTGCCGTCTCGCGGGACGACAGGCCGGGCCGGACGTGACGCGCCGGTGTCGCGGAGCG
>DASQHM010000082.1:0-13453 GCA_035632095.1 Candidatus Cybelea sp.
GCCTTCGAAATCGAGCGTTCTGCCGCTACCGCCCGGGACGGTCTTCGCTGTCGGGTCGATCATCGCATTCCCCCTGCCGCATTGCGGCTACGGATTGCCTCACCCAAACGCACGCCGAAGCGGTTCGATCACTTCGCCGGCATGCTCTTCGCCGGCGCGGTGTTCGCCGCCGCTCCGCTCGCCGCCATCTGTCCCATCGCCGCCAGCAGCCGGTAGTAAGCCACGTCATAGTCGTAGGTGGCCGAAACCAGATTGATGCGGGCGGTATAGAGCTCGTTCTGGGCATCGAGGACGTTCAACGCCGTCTCCCGCCCCGAATCGCGCAGTTTGCGCCGCGCGTCGAACACTTCGCCGGCGATGTTGACCGCGTTTTCGAGCAAGGATTGACGCTCGCGCGCAGTGCCGAGATCGGCCCAGGCCTGTTCCACCGCTTCGGCGGCGCGGCGATTGGCCTGCATCGCGTTGCTTTGCGCCGCCTTGTAGTCGGCGGCGGCCGCCGATACGCCCGAGGTGGTCGCGAAGCCGGAGAACAGTTCCCAGGTCAACTGCACAAGGGCCACGTAATCGCGCTGTATGCCCTGCACGCCGTCCACGTTGCGCTGGTAGTCGCGCCGCAATACCAGATCGACGCGCGGGTAATAGCCGGACTCGGCGCCGCGGATGCGCTCGTTGGCCAGCCGCGATTGCTGCTGGCTCGCGGTGACCGAGGGGTTGTTGCGCGTCGCCGCCTCGACCGCCGCCTGCAGGTTCTGCGGCAGCACGGCCGCGGGCAATTGCGGTTCGCGCATCGAGGCAGGCTCCGCCGCGGCGGCGAAGACCTGGCGATAGCGCGCGAAAGCATCCGCCTGCCCGCCCTCGAAGGCGACGCGGCGCTCCTTGGCGAGCTGCAGCCGCGATTTCGCCTGCAGCACATCGACGGCGATCCCCGAGCCGCGCTGGACCCGCTCGTCTTCGAGCCGCAGCTGCTGCTGGATGGTGCCTTCGTTCTGACGCGCCAGATCGACCAGGTGGTATTGGCGCAGCACGTTGATATAGGCGGTAGCGCCGTCGAGCAGCACGGACTGCTGTGCGTTCGCCAGATTGGTCTTGGCGATGTCGCGTTGCAGCTCCGCCTGGCGATTGGCCGACTCGCGCCCAAAACCGTCGAATACGTTCTGGGTCAAGCTCAATGACATCTTGCTGCGGCCGCGGCTGAAGTCATCGTTGCCGGGAGGTACGGCGCGCTGCACCGGTCCGTCGAAGACCTCCCGCCCGCCGTCGGTGCTCAGGCTGACGGTGGGGAAATATCGCGCACGGGCGATGCCGATGGCTTCTTCCGCGCTGTCCGCCGAATGCTGCGCCGCCTGGATTTGCGGATTCTGCTCGGCAAGCTGGGTCAGCGCTTCTTCCAAAGTCACGGCAGCGGCGGGGTGCACGGCCCCAGCTGATGCCGCCATCACAAGCGCCAATGCCAACCACAAGTTGTGGCGCGACGGTTTGGGATTGCCCCTATAGCCCCTGGAAATGCCGGGATCCGCACCGTTCCGGGCCCGATCGGGCCCCGGCTCCATCGTAAAATAATTCAACGTATACAAGAGTTTCCCCATCGTTCGCCAAGACGCGCGACCAATGGGTAGCATCGACGCAAGTACCTATCAAGAAAATATCCGTAGCAAGCTCGTCTATGTTCCGAAATGTTTGTGTAAATACAAACAATAATTCCGATAATACTTCGATCTCAATAATAATATGTATACATATATTATTCGCGTACTGAGGTTCTACTTGTCGGTGATGACGAAGCTGTCGATACTCAGGGTTGCACTCTGTCAAGGCGCCGGACCGAGCCCGGCGGAGAGCCATGAACTTCCTGTTCCTGCATCAGAATTTCCCGGGGCAGTACAAGCACCTGGCGCCGACCTTCGCGGCGGTGGCGGGATCGCGCGTGGTCGCCATGGGCGAGCGCAAGAGCATCTCCCCCGCCGACACAAAAGTTGAATACCGGCCCTATCCCTCGCCGAAGGGCGCCACGGCGGCGACGCACCACTACATCCGCGATCTCGAGGCGGCGGTCCGTCGTGGTCAGGTCACCGCGCGCGAGGCGTTTCGCCTGCGCCAGGAAGGCTTCATTCCGCACGTCATCTTCGCGCATCCGGGTTGGGGGGACGCGCTCTACCTCAAGGACATTTTCCCCGAGAGCCGGCTGGTCAATCTGTTCGAATTCTTCTACCGCTCGCGCGGCAGCGATCTGAATTTCGACGCCGAGTTTCCGGCCGTGGCCGACGACGCGCTGCGCGTGCGCAGCAAGAACGCCATCAACCTGCTCAGCCTCGACAGTTGCGATTGGGGCGTCAGCCCGACCGAATGGCAGAAGCGGCAGTATCCCGAAATCTATCATCCGAAGATTTCGGTGATCCACGACGGCGTCGACACGCAGGTCATCCGGCCGCTGGCCGACCGCGCCGTCACCATCAAGGAAATCGGCCTGACGCTGACCGCCCGCGACGAAGTGGTGACGTATGTCTCGCGCAATCTTGAGCCCTATCGCGGCTTCCATAGCTTCATGCGCGCGCTGCCCATGGTGCTGGAGCGGCGGCCCAAGGCGCGAGTGCTGATCGTCGGCGGCAACCAGGTGTCATACGGCCGTCCGCCGAAGAACCATCCGAACTGGCGCGCGGCCATGCTGGCCGAGTTGGAGGGCAAGCTCGACCTGTCGCGCATCCACTTCTTCGGCAAAGTGCCTTACGACGTCTTCCAGGCGGTGCTGCAAGTCTCGTCGGCGCACATCTATCTCACCTACCCGTTCGTGCTGTCGTGGTCGATGCTGGAAGCCATGGCCTCCGGCTGCGCCTTGATCGGCTCGCGCACGGCGCCGGTCGAGGAAGTCATCACCCACGGCCAGAACGGCTTGCTCGCGGACATCTTCAATCCGGCGGAAATCGCCGACCGCATCGTCGAAGCGCTCGCCTCGCCCGACCGCAACCGAGCGATGCGCGAGCGAGCGCGCCAGACCGTCATCGAGCGCTACGATCTTCGCACCAAGGCGCTGCCGGCCTTCGTGCAACTGGTGAATACGCTGGTGCAGCGGCGGCCGGCGGTTCAAGTCGCGAAACCGGCGCCGGAGCCTACGCCGGAACCGCCGCCGCCGGCGCCGCTGCCGGACGCGGCCGAATCCTCCGCCGACAACGCACGGACCAAGCCGAAATCCAAGCGGCGCTGACACCCGGCATGGTTTGGCGGCGGCTCAGGGCCTATCCTTCGGTCGTTGGTCAAGGCGGACAAAGAGGGGAAGCAGGTCCATGCAGCGCGTTCTCATCACCGGCGCCAGCGGCGGCATCGGCCGGCGGCTTCGCACGTTGTTCAAAGGTGTCTATCCGAAGATCCGTCTGTCGGATCGGGTGACGCCGAACGACCTGGCGCCGCACGAAGAGTTTGCCGCCGCCGAACTCACCGATGTCGCCGCCCTCGACAAAGCCGTCGCCGGCATGGAAGGGATCGTGCATCTCGGCGGCATGGCGCTGGAAAACAACTGGGACACCATCCTGCAGAGCAACATCGTCGGCACCTACAACGTGTTCGAGGCGGCGCGCCGGCACGGCGTGAAGCGCATCGTCTTCGCCTCGTCCAATCACGCCATCGGCTTCTATCGCCGCTCGCGCCGCATCGGCACGGACAACAAGGTCCGCCCCGATTCCCGCTACGGCGTCAGCAAGGCCTTCGGCGAGGCGTTGGCGGCGCTCTATGCGGACAAACACGGCATCGGCGCGCTTTGCATTCGCATCGGCAATTTCGACGACCGGCCGGTGGATCATCGGCGGCTCAGCATTTGGATCCATCCCGAAGACCTGGCGGCGCTCGTCCGCATCGGCCTCGAGCACCCGGCGCTGCATTACGACGTGGTCTACGGCGCCTCCGCCAACGAGCGAAGCTGGTGGGACAACGCGGCGGCCGAGCGGCTCGGCTATCGGCCGAAGCACCGGGCCGAGGATCATTTGGCGTTCGCCCTGGCGGGACAGGCCAAGCTGCCGCGCGACCCGATCGGCGAGTTGTTCCAGGGCGGCGGATTTGCCTCCGCCGAATTCAGCGGCGACGCCGAGCGGATTTCCTAATCGCCTCGCAATTCGCCGCCGGCGGCACTATTTGACGGCCGTGAGGACCTGCGCCCGAAGGTTCGCGTCGAACGGCGCCGCCCCGAACCGGCGTTCGAGCGCGGCCGTAGCCAACGCCGTCGCGTCTTGAAGTTTGCCGGGCGCCCGCGCTTCGATCTCCGCGCGCAGCGGCGAGCCGTGGCACAGGCCGATCGCCACGTCGGAATGGGCGTTGACGCGGGATCGCTTGGTCACCGTTTCGACGGCGACGGACGAAAACCCCGCTGCCTTGGCCATGGCGGCAAGAGGCGCCGGATCGTGGTGGCCATAGGGCGTGCGGCTGAGGAATCGCGGCGGGTCGGCGGGGAACAGTTCCGCGACGGCGTCCTCGACGACCTTTGAGATCTCGTTGGCGGCGATGCGATCCCAGACGCTAAACAGGTAGCTGCCGCCGGGCCGCAGCACGCGAAACGCCTCGCCGAACGCCTTGACCTTGTCGGGAAAGAACATGACGCCGAATTGGCAGATCGCCACGTCGAAACTGCCGTCGCCGAAGTCGAGGGACTGCGCATCGGCCTGACGCCACTCGATGCCGTTCGCGCCGCGCCGCTCGGCCGCGTGATCGATCATGGGCTGATTAAGGTCGGTGGCGAGAATCGACACCTGGCTCGGCAACGCCCGCCGGATCGCCGCCGTGACGATGCCGGTCCCGGCGGCAATTTCCAGCACCCGCCCCGATACCAAACTGGACACCCGCCGGGCCATGTCTTCGGCGTAAGGCTCGAACAGCAACGGGCCGAGGTATCGATCATAGAGCGCGGCGATGTTGCCGGTGAAGATCGTGTCGCTGTCGGCCACGTCCGCCTCCCCGCTTGTGACCCCGACAAGCCTGCACTTCCCGCCGCCGGGGAGCAAGTGGCGTGCGGTCAGCGCCGCACGGCGAGCTGCGCGTTGACCTTGCGCGCGGCGTTGCGAAGCGCCGGCAAAAAGCGCTTCAGGACGTCCGCCTTGGTGACGCGCCGGGTGCTGGCGGATGCGTTCATGGCCGCGATCACGCGGCCGTCGCGGGCTACGATCGGCACGGCAAGTCCGTGTATGCCTTCGTCGAGCGCCCCGCTCACATAGGACCAGCCGCGTTCGCGATCCTCCCCGATTATGCGCCGCAAGGATTTCTGGTCGATCACGGTGCGCGCCGTATAGCGGGTGAATTTCGCCCGGGCGAAATATTGGTCGAGCTCCGGCGGAGAGAGGCCGCCGAGCAGAACGCGCCCCATGGACGTGGCGTAGGCGGGCAAGCGGCTGCCGACGCTGACGCCCGGCCTGAGCAAGCGCGCCGTGCCCATACGTAGCAGATAGACGGACTCGGTCCCGTCCAGCACCGCGACCGAACAAGTCTCTTCGAGCGACGTCGCGAGTTCCTCCAGGATCGGTTCGGCGAACCGCCAAAGCGGCATGGACGAGAGATATGCATAGCCGAGTTCGAGGATATGCGGCGTCAGGAAGAACGCGCGCTCGCGCTGACCCACATAGCCGAGCCGCTTCAAGGTCAGCAGCAGCCGCCTCGCGCCCGCGCGCGTGAGGCCGGCGCGCGACGCCACTTGGCTCAAGCTCAGTTCTTCGGCCCCTTCGCCGAACACGCAGATCACCGCGAGCCCGCGCGCCAGCGCCTGGACGAATTCGTCCGACGCGGGATCGAGGCTTTCGGCGGCGACCGGAGCCATGGCAATCGCCTCAACTGGTGCGTTCGACGACGGGCCGGCAGATCACGTTGAGCAGGGCTTGCCGGCGCTCGTTTCGCACCACATCGATCGCCCGCTTCAACGCCGGAACGAGATCGCCCGGCCGCTCGACCCGCTCGCCGTAGCCGCCGCAGGATTCGATCACCTTTTCGAAGTCCGGCGAGGGCGACAGACTGGACATCACCGGCTGGTTGGCGCGCGATGCATAGCCCTTCGGGTACATGGCAAGGGTCGAGCGCTGCACCGCCATCCACATGGCATTGTTCAGGATCACTGTGAGGAACGGCAGCCCGGCGGCGCGGCTCACCTGATGCGCCGCGACCGGGTTCCCGAACATATAGGCGCCGTCGCCGACCGCCGCGATCACCAGCCGGTCCGGCGCCGCGATCTTGGCGCCGAGCGCCGCGCCAAGCGCCCAGCCCAATCCGCCCGAAGGCGAGTGGGCAAAGAAGGTACCGGGATGCTCGAGACCGAAATGCTCCAAGGCCAGCGGATACTCGTTGATGACAATGGCGTCATCCGGCTTGACGCCGTCGAGGCATGCGGTCAAATGGACCGGCGTGATCTCGGGTTCGCGCGCCGCATGGTCCCGCGCGGCCGACCAGGCGGCGCGCATTTGGCCGCGCCGCAGTTCGATCTCGCCGCGCCGCTCCGAAACCGCCGCCGCGTCGGCGTGCGTCAACTCACGCAATGTCCGCAACGCCGGCACCGCGGCGCCCGCGATGCTCCAATCGGCGCGGAAACCGCGGATCGGGTAGCGCGCGAATAGCGGATCGGCGCCGATCTGCGCCACCCGTGTGCCCGGCCGGATTTTCGCCTGGTCCGGAATCCACGGCACGTCGCATTCGATCACCAGCACCAGATCGGATTCGGCAAGCCAAGGATGCGGATCGAAACCCGCATGCATGGCGTGGGAGCGCGGCAGGCAAACATAGCGCGGCCGATATTGCACGACGGGGATCGCCAGCGCCTCGGCCAGCCGGCCGAGCGCTTCGGTTTCGTGGGCGTTGCGCCCGAGGTTCGCGGTGACGATCAGCGGCCGGCGCGCCGCACCGAGCGCCTCGGCCAGCGCCGCAAGCGCGGCCGGATCGGCGAGCGTCACGCTCGCGGGCGCCAGGCTCGACGTTTCGCCCGCGTGGGCGCGCGGCGCCGCCGGTTCGGCCAGAACTTCGCGCGGCAAGGTCAGATAGACCGGGCCGCGCGGCTCGCTCAAGGCCACCGCCAATGCCCGGTCCACCACGGTGGTCAATTGCGCCGGATGGCGCAGCTCGTATTCCCATTTGACGATCTCGCGCACCATGGCCGCCTGGTCGAACATCTCCTGCGCCCAGTGGATGTAGTTGTTGCGCGCGCCAAGCGGGCCGCCTTCGGTGATCGGCGTGCGTCCGGCGGTAAACAACATCGGGACGTTCTGGCGCGCGGCGTTGAACAGGCCGTTGATGCCGTTGGCGGTGCCGAGGCCGACGTGGACCATCACCGCCTGCATCCGGCCCGATATCATGTAATGCCCGTGCGCCATGGCGACGGCGACGTTCTCGTGCGGCACCACGAACGGCACCGGGACGCGGCGGCCTTCTTCGGCGGCGCGTGCCAGCGCTTCGATGATGGGCGGAAAATCGGTACCGGCGTTGCCGAACAGATATTCGATGCCCCGCTCCGCCAGCAACGTCACGTACTCATCGGCAACGGAACGCTCCCCGCTCATGGCGATGCCTTCGGGCAGATTGCAACCGCCTTGATCTCGATCAGCGCCTCGGGCCGGATCAAGCCCGCGACGCGCACGCCCGTCGCGGCCGGATAGGGCGGACCGTGGAACACCTCGCGGCGGACCTCGGCCGTGCGGGAATAGTCCTCGAGCGAGATGAAATAATCCGTGGTCTCCACCACGTGCTCCATGCCGGCGCCCGCCGCCGCCAGGATGCGGGCCATTTTCGCGAAGATTTGACGGGTCTGCGCCACGATGTCGCCGACGCCGACGATGCGATGCTGGTCGTCCGTCGCCGTCAGGCCGGAGACGTAGATGAAGTCTCCGACGCGAACCGCCGGCGAGAACGTGATCCGATCGGACCAAGCGACGCCATCCGGCACGATGCGTTGGTAGACGGGCGCGCGAAACCCGCTCATGCCCGCTTCAAGCGGCCGCGGCCTGGCGCGCGGCCAGCAGATACGTCTGGAAGCCTTCCATCACCAGCTCGCCGCTCGACTTGCGCATGGTGACGGCGAACCGTACGCGGCCCTTCGAGCCGTCGGGCACGCGCTCGATCCGCTGCACCGTGAAAACCACCTGCACCGTATCGCCGGCGAAGACCGGCGCGCGAAAGCTCGAGCCCTGCTCGATCATCGCGACCATGCAATTCTCCAGACGCGCGGAAAGCGGCGTGGCGCCGAGGGCGCCGAGCGCCGTCAGCAGCAAGCCGTGCGCGACGCAGTCGCCGAAGCGCGTCTTCGCGGCGTAAGCCTGATCGTAGTGGATGGGATGGGAGTCGCCGGTGAGCGCGGCGAATGCATTAAAGTCCTCCGCGGTGATGCGGCGCGGCAGGCCCGGATAGCTTTGTCCGATGGCAAAATCCTCAAGTCCGAGTTGGGGCACGCTCATTCCGATGTTCCCTTATCGCTTCAGCAATTCGGCGCGGCCGACCATGACCGGCCCGCCTTGTACCCGGGCATCGATGGCGCCGTCGGCGCCAAGCGATACCCGGACGTCGTCGCCCGGGCAGACCGGCGCGATCCACTTGGTCGCGATCCGGCCGCCGGTGAACCAGGAAGCACCATAGGTGCGCGCTGCCACCTCGGCCGCGTAGGCCGTGACGTGCAGCCCATGCGCCAAGGTGCCGCGAAAGCCGCGCGCCTTCGCATAGGCCGCGTCGTAATGCACGATGTCGTTGTCGCCGTTGATCCGGCCGTATTGGTCGATCATGTCCTGGCGCATGGTTATGCGTTTTTCCATTGGCGCCTCATTCCGGAACGTTGAACGTGTTTCTGAGGCGCGCCAGCAGCGTTCCGTCGCCGCGGCGGTATTCGGCTTCCCAATGAATGAAGTAACGGCCGCGCTTTTCGCTCTTGCCCGTGACGCGACCGGTCGCAACCACGTCCGTTTCCTCGTCGGCCCAGATCGGATTGTGGGATTCCATGTCGATCTCGTACATCACGATGCCCTGGATCGGCGGATACTTGCGATAGATCAGGGCCGTCATGAAGACGCAAAGCACGTTGGGCGGCGCCACCTTGCGGCCGTCGATGCGATAGACCGACGGATCGGCTTGCACCGCCGCCATGTATTCCTCGACGATCGCCGGCGTGACGGTGAAGCGAAGTTCGGGCAGCTCCGTGCCGACGACATAGGTCGCGTAAGGCGTGCCGGGCGCGCTGCCTTCCCGCGGCTTCACCTCGCTCGGCCGCGTCACGGCGCTGTTCCAGGGATCATGAGAGGTTCGACCATCGAACAAATGTTCACAACTAGAATAGCATTCGCTCTCGGCAAATTCTTGTCAAGCAGCACGCGCTGTTCGTCATGAGATCATCCGGCGGCGACGCTCACAACAAAGTTCCGTCACAATCGCACGCGATAGTAGTCGACGGACAGCAAGGCGCTCCGTTGCCGCTACATTGCGCTGCCATTCGCCGGCCGCCGTTTGGGCCGCACGGCGTCTTGCGTCCCGCTCACACGTAGCCGCCTCTCGAGGCGAAGCCCGTCAAGCGAAGCCCGTTCGCATAAGCAAATACAAAACGCGGAGCTGGGAACGTGTTCAAGAAGACTGCAGTGCTGGCGCTGGCCGTCCTGGTCATTGCCGCCGCTATTCTCGCCGGTGCATGGCTGGTTTTCCGCCCCGGAGTGCAGCCCGTCGCGGCGAACAAGCTGCCGCCGCGACCGCCGGCGGCGGCGCCCGCCGCTCCGGCCGCTCCGGCCTCCGCCGCGCTTCGAGCGCAAGCGCCGCAAGCCGATCCGGCAGCGGGCGGAACCAAAGCGGAAATGCGCTTCACACGTTATTTCACGGACACCAGCAAGGAACAGCCGCAAGCCTGCCTGCAATTCTCCGAGCCCTTGGTCGAGAGCGGCGCGATCAACTACCAGGACTATCTGCGTTTCTCCCCGACGGCCAAAGTGGCGCTCAACGTGGCGAAGGACCGGCTTTGCATCGGCGGTCTCGGTTTCGGCCGCGACTATAAGGTGACGATCGCCGCAGGCCTGCCGGCGCAATCGGGCGACAAGACCGCCGAAGACGAAACCCAGACCGTCGGCTTCGGCGACCGGCCGGCGCTGGTGGCCTTCGCCGGCAACGGATTTATCCTGCCGCGCCAAGGCTCCAACGGGCTTGCCTTGGAAACGATCAACGTATCCAAGGTGAAGCTCGCAGTAACCCGCATCGGCGACCGCAATCTGGCCCGCTCCGCCTTCGGCCGTAACAGCAAGGGGGAGCCGTATTACTACAACCCGGATTCCAGCGTGGCCGCCCCGGTGTGGACCGGGGAAATGCCGATCGCGAGCGTCCACAACGAACGCGTGACCACGATCATTCCGCTCGCCGACGTGATCAAGACGCGCCGGCCGGGCGCCTATATCGTGACGGCCAAGAAGTTCGCCGAATCGGGCTCCGGCGACGACGACGACGACCGCAGCGGCGTCGCCGTGCAGTGGGTGGTCGATACCGATCTGGCGCTGACCGCCATGCGCGGCGCCGACGGCCTGCACGTGTTCGTGCGCTCGCTGGATACGGCCAAGCCGGTCGCGAAGGTCAATCTGGCGCTCATCGCCGAAAACAACGACCAGCTCGGCACCGCCGAAACGGACGCCGATGGCCACGCCGCGTTCGCCGCCGGCCTCACCCGAGGCGCCGGGCCGCTCAGGCCGAAAATGGTCATGGCTTATGGCGCCGAAGACGATTTCGCCGCGCTCGATCTTTCGCGCGCAGGGTTCGATCTCACCGACCGCGGCGTCGGCGGCCGCGAGGCGCCGGGGCCGGTGGACGCTTTCGTCTATACCGATCGCGGCGTCTATCGGCCGGGCGAGACGGTGCAGCTCGTCGCCCTGCTGCGCGACAGTCTGGGCACGGCGGTCGCCGACACGCCGGTCACGGCCATCGTCCTCAGGCCGGACGGCGTCGAGGCCAAGCGCGTGCAGCTCGACGCGGCGCCAGCCGGCGGTTTCCATCTTCCCTACGGGCTGAGCGCAACGGCAGCGCGCGGACTCTGGTCGGCCAGGATCTCCGTGGACGGCGGCAAGCATACGGTCGGCAGCGCCGTATTCGACGTCGAGGATTTCGTGCCCCAGCGGTTGAAGGTTGCCGTGACCGCATCGGCGACGTTCCTGAAGCCCGGCGCCGCGACCCCTCTCGCCATCGACAGCCGCTATCTCTACGGCGCGCCCGCGGCCGGCCTTGCGGCGGAAGGCGAGCTCAAGCTCAAAGTCGATCCCAGCCCTTATCCGGCTGCCAAGGGTTATCGCTTCGGCCTGGTCGACGACAAGTTCAAGCCGGAAATTCGGCCCCTGGAAATCGGCAAGACGGACGACGCCGGGAAGACGGCGTTGGCGCTCGACGTGGCGCCGTTGCCGAAGACCACCCAGCCGCTCGCGGCCGAGATCGACGTGGGCGTGGTCGAGCCGGGCGGGCGCGTCACGCCGAGCACGATCACCCTGCCGATCCGCAACCTGACGCTCGCCATCGGCATCCGGCCGCGTTTCACCGGCGACCGCGTGCAGGAGAACGCCGCGGCCGCCTTCGACGTGATCGCGCTCGACGAAGCGGGGACTCCCGTGGCGCGGCAAGGCCTCGACTACAGCTTCATCCACGAGGTCACGAGCTACGACTGGTACTACACAGACGATCGCGCCTGGCATTACCAGCGCATCGTCCATGACCGGCCGATTGCCGACGGCAAACTCGACGTCGCGGCGGACAAGCCGGCCGAGCTGAACCATGCGTTCGACTGGGGCAGCTATCGCCTGGAAGTGCGCGATCGGACCAGCGGCGCCGCGACCAGCATCCGGTTCTGGGCCGGCTGGGGCGCCACGGTCGAGCGCGACACGCCGGACACGGTTCAAGTGACCGCGAACCGGGACCGGGCGAAACCCGGCGAGCCGGTCACCATCACGATCCATCCGCCGTTTGCCGGCGAGGTGCAGATCGCCGTCGCGACCGACAGCGTTCTTGAGACGCGCACGCTTTTCGTTCCCGCCGAAGGGACCAGCATCGAGGTCACGGCGAGCGAACAATGGGGCGCCGGCGCCTATGTGCTGGCGACGCTGTACCGGCCGCAAAGCGCGGTCAAGGTTCACGAGCCGGTGCGCGCCATTGGCTTGACCTGGGTTCCGCTCGATCAATTGGCGCATACGCTTGGCGTCGCGCTCGGTGCGCCGAACCTGGCGCGGCCGCGCGGCACATTGGACGTGCCGGTGAAGATCAGCGGCGCCGCCAAGGCCGAGCCGGTCTACGTGACGCTCGCCGCCGTCGACGAAGGCATCCTCCAGCTCACGGATTTCATCTCGCCCGATCCGAACGAGTACTATTTCGGCAAGCGGCGTCTCGGCGTGGACATCCGCGACGACTACGCGCGCCTGCTCCAGAACGGCGGCGGCCAGGTCGGCGTGTTGCGCCAGGGCGGCGACTCCGGCGGCGGCGCGGGCTTGAGCGTGGTGCCGACCGAGACCGTGGCGCTGTTCTCCGGCGTGCTCGCCGTGGGCGCCGACGGCACGGTGCATGTGCCCCTGCAAATTCCGAGCTTCAACGGCGAGATCCGGCTGATGGCCGTGGCCTATGGCGCGCACGCGCTCGGGCGGGCCGAAGCCCATGTCACGGTGCGCGATCCGGTGGTGGCCGAATTGATCCTGCCGCGCTTCCTGGCGCCGGGCGACGCCGCGTCGGCGACCCTGCAATTGCACAACGTGGAAGGCGCCGCCGGCACCTACCATGCAGCGGTCGAAGCCAGCGGCGCGGTCGGCAGCGGAACCTTTTCCGCCGACTACGACTTGCCCTCCGGCGCCGAGATCACCGCCGCCGTGCCGCTCGCCGCCGGCGACCCCGGCATCGGACATTTTCAGCTCAGCGTGAACGGGCCCGGCGGGTTCAGCGTCACGCGCACCTGGAACCTGGAAGTGCGCACCCCGCGCTTTCCCATCACCCTGGCCGACACGGCGCTGCAAGCGCCCGGCACCGCGTATCGCTTCGATCCGCGCCTGCTCGACGCTTTCCTGCCGGGCACGGCGAGCGTCTCGATCGGCTATGCCGGCTTCAAGGGGATCGATGTGCCGGGCCTGCTGCAATCGCTCGACCGCTACCCTTACGGATGTTCGGAGCAGACCACGAGCCGCGCCTTGCCGCTGCTGGTGTTCAACGACCTGAGCCTGCTGGCCGGCGTCAAGACCGACCAGGAGATTCGCGGCCGCGTGCAGCAGGCCATCGACACGCTGCTGGAACGTCAGGACGCCGAGGGTTCGTTCGGCCTCTGGCGCTCGGGCGACGGCGCGGCGCGGCCCTGGCTCGGCGCTTACATCACCGACTTTCTCGTCCGCGCCAAGGAGCATGGCTACGTGGTGCCGGATACGGCGCTCGACGCCGCCTATCGCTCCATGGCGCAGGTGACGCAAGGCCAAGGCAACTACGACTACGGCACCTATTATCGCAGCGAGTATCGCCAGCTCGTCAAATTGGA
>DASQHM010000083.1:0-27104 GCA_035632095.1 Candidatus Cybelea sp.
CCATGCTTCGGCGCGGGCGGCGTTCAACGCCCATACTTCGCCCGCCTTATCCTTAGGGCGGTAGAACAGCTCGCTGGCCGGATCGGCGGCCATTCCGCCGCGCGCCGTATCCCCGGCGCAATGACGCCGAAAAACGCGCTCTACATCGCCCTCGAATTTCGGCGTGACCTCGCGGTTCGCTTTCTCGGCAAGCGTGCGCATGGCGCGCATCACGCTCCAGCGGCGCAATCCGCCGGGGCTCGCCCGAAGCACCGAAATAAGATCGGCAAGACAGAACTCGTCCGCGCGCTTGCGCTGGGGCGTCACTTCCTGCCGGCGCGGTTCTCGGGCGCCGCCGAATGTCTCGCTAAGCATCGTCTTGTTCATGTTCACCGTCTATCAAGAGCGCCGTTCGCGTCGGCGCGCCCACTATCGCGCCTCAGCGCTTCGTGCAATTCATCCGGATCGATCTGCCGATGCTCAACGCCACCCGACCTGCTCAGCCGGATGACGGTCGAAATCCGCTTCCATACGGGAAACGAAATTGCCTCGATCTGCTCTTCCTCGGTGTCCACGGTGTAGGTACCGGCAGCCTGAAGCTGTTCGAAGCCGCTCAAGATGAAGGGCTGCCGGAATGTGACCGTCGTCGTCGACGTTCGGATAGTCACTTGCTTCCCCTCCCATGGAAAGACCGTTGGAACCGAAATCGGAATAGTGGGCGGCGACGAAGCAGGCGAAGCACTCGTCCGCCGCTCCGCCGCCGCCAACCCCAGCGTGCTCAAGCCCAAATCGCGCATACACGGCGTTCGCTTACGCAATCGCCCTGCGCGCGGGCATCTGACGCACTGCCGGAAAACAAGTCGCGAATATGTCACCCGACGTCGTCTTGGCTTGGTTGCCGGCCCTGTTGCGTCGGCGGACAACGATTCCGCCCTCGTATCGGGCGCGTTAGTCGATCTGAGCTTATCTTTGGATGCATGCGGCAACGCTCTGCCGCTCGTATATATGTGGTAATAGCGCATAAGGATTGCAAACGCTATGTGGAAATAAGGCGGAATCTGCCGGCCGATGGCGCTTTCGCACGCAAATAGAGACACCGAGGCTGGTGACGGGAAATCGTCGAATCTCGCAGACGAGTTGCAATTTGGCGCGATAGCGCCCATATTGCGCTCACGTGGTTCTTACGTCCCGTCAGACGAAGCGCTTCTGTCGACACTGACCCGCTTCGCGGCGCGCCGGACGAAACAGACCCCTTCTCGAAACTGATGCACTCGTTTTTCCCGCGTCCGCCCGCGCGATTGTCGCGCGGGTGGAGCCCGATGCTGCAAAGGAAACGCAAATGGCAATCGGTACCGTAAAGTTCTTCAATTCCACTAAAGGCTTCGGCTTTATTGCGCCGGAGGGCGGCAACAAGGACGTTTTCGTCCACGCCTCGGCCGTCGAAGCGGCGGGCCTCGGCTCGCTCGCGGAAGGCCAGAAGGTGTCGTTCGACATCCAGCCCGACGCGCGCGGCTCCAAGGCGACCAATCTCAAGGCCGTCTAAGCCGTTTTGAATGCGAGCGAAAACCGGCGGCGGCGAAACCTGCCGCCGGTGCTCCGTGTCCACACAAAAATGGCCCACTCATGACCGACTCCATGTTTTCCGGCAAGGGAACAAGCCCGCCGGCACCCGGACGCGATGGGGCGCGCCGCAAGGCGTTCGAGCTCTTCAAGTCGAAAAAGAACCGTGCCGTAGCGGTCAATCAGCAGATCGAAACCGATCGCGCCATCAGTGACGCCAAGATGGCGAGGCTGCGCGCATTGCGCCTAGCCAAAGAAGAAAGCGATCGCGTAGCCGCACGCATCGCGGCCGAGATCAAAGCGGCGGCGCCCCCGAAAAGGAAGCGGCCTACCGCGTCGAAACGAATCGAGACTGCCGCGCCCGAACCGGATCCATTCAAAGAAAACGGCGATTGACCCAGGAGGCAGCTGCCTTCTAAGCCGGGCCGCACTCACTAATCGGACAGGCGGGCGAGTTCTTCCAGGGCCGTTGCGATGAGCTGTTTGCGGCGCGGATCCTGAGCCTCCGCCGTCATGGCAAAGAGCTGGATGAGATATCGCGCCTTCGCTGCCGCCTCCTGCCACGTCATTGCCGGCGCGGCGAGGAGAAAACTTTCGAATTCTTCCTGCCGATGGCGCAAAGCCGCTTGATCGGCTTGGACCTCGTGCAGGCGCCGGCGAATCTCCGTCAACTTCTGGGCGGACATGCCGCGGTGCTCGTCGAGATCGACCGGGTCGTTTGTCATGGCTCGCGAAATCTCTTGCTGCGCAGCGCTATTGCTGCGCGCAGCAAAATTGCCGCTTAACCGGAGGCTCCTGCCGCCTTGGCCGGGGCTGCCGGGAGCGCGGTCTCTAACAGCCGCTGGGCGCAAAGCATGGCCGCGCCATCGACGGGCTTTTCGAATCCGGCGATCGTGACCCAGCCACCGTCCGTGATGAACGTGTCGCGCTTCCAGGAATCGCTGCTTTTCAGCGATGCAAGTGCTGCGGCTGCGCCCGGCGCACTCACAAACCGGTCGACACAGATCGTGGCCGCCACGTCCGCTCGTGCCTCGGCGGCCGCCTTACCGGCCATCGCTCCTGCTTTTCCGCCGGTGACCCAGCCGCCCCAAGTGAAGCCGACGATCATGGTGGCGACGACGCATGCGGCGCACGACCAAAAAAGCACCTTCTTCGATGCCTGGTAATCCTCCCAATTCCTTAGAAAACCTCGGTTGTCCGTCATATTGGGCGCCTCCTCCCTAGTGGTTATGTCATCCCTGCCATTGTTGCTTTCCAGGGATCGCGCCCGAACTCCGACTGACTCCGACGCGTGACGCAGACGGGCGCAGGATGTAGATGGTGCTTCCTCGGAGAAATATCCAGTTATTTCGTAGTCGTTTTGGACGTTTTTGCTGAATTCCCTCCAAAATCAGCGAGAATCCGAAAATACTCTGTTCTTAAAAATCCAGTGAATTCACGGCTAATTATTTTGCGATTTCGATCCCAATAGACGCCCTTAAGGCGCTTTCTTCATTGTATTTGTCCGGCCGAAGCCCCATTTTAGCGAAATACAGGATGGCACTCGCGGACCGACAGTGCCAGCCCCTGTCATCACGGGTCGGTACAGGGAGACGAGCCATGAAATTACGTCCGCTGCACGACCGCGTTCTGATCCGCCTTGTCGAGCAGGAGGCGAAGACCTCCGGCGGCATCATCATCCCCGACACCGCGAAGGAAAAGCCGATGGAAGGCGAAGTCGTCGCCGTCGGCCCGGGCCTGCGCGACGAGGAAGGCAAGCTGCACCCGCTCGACGTCAAGAGCGGGGACCGCGTGCTGTTCGGGAAATGGTCGGGTACCGAAATCAAGCTGGATGGCAAGGACCTCATGATCATGAAGGAGTCCGATCTCCTGGGCGTGATCGAGCAAGCCGTCTCGAAAAAGAAAGCTGCATAGCAATCGGAGACAAATCATGTCCGCCAAAGAAGTCAGATTTAACGGCGACGCGCGCGACCACATGCTGCGCGGCGTCGAGGTTCTCGCAAACGCCATGAGGCTGACGCTCGGCCCCAAGGGCCGCAACGTCGTCCTCGCCAAATCCTATGGCCCGCCGCGCATCACCAAGGATGGCGTGACGGTAGCCAAGGAAATCGAGCTCCCCGACCGGTTCGAGAACATGGGCGCACAGATGGTCAAGGAGGTCGCCACCCGGACCAGCGATCTCGCCGGCGACGGCACGACGACCGCGACGGTCTTGGCCCACGCGATCCTGCGCGAAGGCTCAAAGGCGGTCGCCGCCGGCATGAACCCCATGGATTTGAAGCGCGGAATTGACATTGCGGTCAAATCGGTCGTCGACACCATCAAGAAGCGTTCGAGAAAGGTCTCCACCAATGCCGAGATCGCCCAGGTCGGGACCATCTCGGCCAACGACGATCGCGAAATCGGCGAGATGATCGCCAAGGCGATGCAGAAAGTCGGCAACGAGGGCGTGATTACGGTCGAGGACGCGAAATCGCTCGCGACCGAGCTCGACATCGTCGAAGGCATGCAGTTCGACCGCGGCTATGTTTCGCCCTATTTCATCACCAATGCCGAGAAGATGTTCGCCGAGCTTGAGGAGGCCTACGTCCTCTTGCATGAAAAAAAGCTGCCCGGCGTGCAGGCAATCCTTCCCTTGCTTGAATTGATCGCCCAGAGCGGCAAGCCGCTGCTCATCGTCGCCGAGGACGTCGACGGCGAGGCGCTGGCGACGCTCGTGGTCAACAAGCTGCGCGGCGGCCTCAAGGTCGCGGCGGTCAAGGCACCGGGCTTCGGCGACCGGCGCAAGGCCATGCTCGAGGATATCGCCATCCTGACCGGCGGCCAGCTCGTCAGCGAGGATCTCGGCATCAAGCTCGAGAACGTCAAGCTCGACATGCTCGGCAAGGCCAAGAAGGTGCGCATCGACAAAGAGAACACCACGATCATCGATGGCGCCGGCAAAAAGGCCGACATTCAGGGCCGTTGCACGCAGCTTCGCGCGCAGATCGAAGAGACGACCTCGGACTACGACAAGGAGAAGCTCCAGGAACGCCTGGCCAAACTAGCAGGCGGCGTCGCGATCATCCGCGTCGGTGGCGCGACCGAAGTCGAGGCCAAGGAGCGCAAGGATCGAGTCGAGGACGCCATGCATGCGACCCGCGCGGCGGTCGAGGAAGGCGTCGTCGCCGGCGGCGGCGTAACGCTCCTTTACGCAAGCAAGGGACTCGGCCGGCTGAATTCCGAGAACGACGATCAGAAGGTCGGTATCGACATCGTACGCCGTGCGCTGGAGGCGCCCACTCGGCAGATTCTCGACAATGCCGGCGCAAACAGCTCAATCATCGTCGGGAAGCTCTTGGAGCAGAACGACGCCGGTTACGGCTTCGACGCGCAATCCGGCACCTATGTCGACATGATGAAGGCCGGGATCATCGATCCGGCCAAGGTCGTCCGCTTGGCGCTGCAGGGCGCCGCATCCATAGCGGGACTGCTCATCACCACCGAGGCCATGGTCGCCGACAGGCCGGAAAAGAGCGCTCAGTCAACGGCCGGCGGCGGCATGGAAAGTGCGGACTATTAACAAATCGGCCTGCAAAACAAGTTGGTGGGCTATATGGCGAGGGCATGAGACGAAGCCGTTTCGCGAGCACATGCCCGAAATCGGAGGAAGTGTGGCCAAAACTCTCACAGGAACGGAACATCACGTAGCCGCGGCGGAGCATCATGAGCAGGCGGCTTCGCATCATCGCCAGGCATCGAAACACTATGCCGAGAAAGACTATGCGCATGCGGCGCATCAGGCGCTTATCGCGCATGGCCATATGCAACATGCCGTTCGCCACGGCAATGAAGCCACGAAATATCACCTCGAGCACCATGGCGACGAGCAGCCGCAATAGCGCGGCGAGCCGGGGTACCGGCGCGCCGAAATGAATTGTCGCACCAATCGCCGATATAGGAAGCAACGAACATGAATCCGATAACCTTCTTTCTGGCAGCGGCCTGCGCCCTCGTGGGCGTCGGTTTGGGCTCGCTGACTAACCCCTACGTCGCCGCGCCGTTCATTGTCGCCGCGATCATCATCGCGCTCTCGCTCAAGATGGCGAACGTTTGGCAGAAATTCGTCATCCTGCGAGCCGGCAAGCTGCAAAGTGTCAAGGGTCCGGGTCTTTTCTTGATCATTCCCATCGTGGATAACGTGGCTGCGGTCATCGACGAGCGCATTCAGACCACAGCATTCAACGCCGAGCAGGCGCTCACCAAGGACACCGTCCCGGTCAATGTCGACGCAATAATTTTCTGGAACGTGCACGACGCGCAAAAGGCGGCGCTTGAAATCACCAATTACCGGCAGGCCATCGACCGTGTGGCGCAGACGTCACTCCGCGAGATGATCGGCTCCTCGATGCTGGCGGCGCTTCTGTCGGACCGGAAAGCGGCTGACGAGCACCTTAGAGACGAGATCGGCCGAAAGACCGGGAGCTGGGGTATCTCGGTGACTTCCGTCGAGATTCGTGACGTTGCCATCCCGGTGGCGCTTCAGGACGCCATGTCCCGCCAAGCGCAGGCCGAACGCGAGAAGCAGGCCCGCGTCATTCTCGGGTCCGCCGAAGCTGAGATCGCGGGCAAATTTGTCGAAGCATCCAAGATCTACGCCGACCATCCGTCGGCGCTCCAACTTCGCGCCATGAACATCATTTACGAGACGACGAAGGAGCGCGGGACCACCATCCTAATCCCGACCTCCATGGTCGATAGCATGAACCCCGCCTCGGCTCTTGTTCTTGCCGGCCAAGCGGCTCCAGTTCTGGAAACCTCGCTCAAGACCGCCGCCTGAGGCGCAAATGTCAGCCGGTGATCGACGCCACGGCAGCGTTCCGGAACCGCCACAATCTGCCGATATTGTCGGAGAAGTAAAATGGCACTGCGTCGGGAATATTCCCTCATCCCGTCCGAGTTCAATGAGTTTCTCTTCGCATCCGTCGGTGAAGAGAAAAATGGGATGCAGCTCACGGTTCTTTCGGCGCTAACGCGACTTGGCCTCGACCCGTGGGGCGAGGCGGCCAGGCTGTCGAACCTGCCCGGAGAAACCGCAACCCGCGCGCTGGCCGCGGCGATCGCCGTGCTGCCCGAGGGCGATTGGAGAGTATCGGATGCGGGCGCAATCGCCGGCCGGCTGGTGAACTACCTACCGGGGCGCGGCACCTCCGCTGTCCGATCGCCCCAGAGCAGCGACGGCAGCATTCAGAATGTAAAGTCCGGGACCCCGATTTGGCTGATTGGCATCATGCTCGCCGTTGCGGTGCTCTTCGCCATGTCGCACCTGCACACAGATCACGCGCCCCAGCTAGATTCAAACGCCGCGTCGTCGACGCAACACTAGCGGTTCGAAGCGTCGCGGTTCACCCTGCCAGACGCGGCGCACGGAGCGCCTGATCGGCTGGATCGCCCGCCCGGCGTATGGCCGGCGTCGTCACCAGCATTGCCGGATGCAGTTTGCAGCAGGGACAGCGGGCACAATGCCTTGCGCCCGAAAAGCAAACAGCGCAGAGTCGTATTGTGATCAACGATATGCGCGCTGCTTGATGATGGCGCATTGGGGGATGGGCATGTCTATGCGCAATTGCCGCAAAGAATCGAGACTTCGCGCCTCGCTTCGTCACGTGGCGCTCTGTGCCGGCGTCCTTTTTGCCGCTACGGCCACGCAGGCTGTTGCGGCCGAGGCGGAGGACGTGGAGACCGCAATCGGCCTCGCCGACCTGCTGCGCTCGGCGCGTACCGTCATTTCCGCCAATCAAGCCAAAATCAACGATCCGGCCCTTGGCGACAAGGGCCTGAGCGGCGATGCGGTGCTTGGCGCGGCCATCGAGAACGACATCAAAACCACCGGGCTCGATCCGCGGGTGGTGGATCCGGCGTCGCCGAGGGGGAAACTCATCGCGTCCCTGAGCAAGGCCATCAAGCAGGTCATGGACGCCAACCAAAAGACCATCAATGAAAAGGGCATGGGCTTCAAGGGTTTCGTGCCGGCGGTCTTCGGGCGCCTCGTTACCGAACAATTCCAAGACGAAGCCGGCGGCCACGCCACCATCAAGGTCACGGCGCCGCCCGAGTTGGTGCGCAACCGCAAGGCCGCGCCCGACGAATTCGAGACGCAGGTCATCGCCACGAAATTCCTGTCAGCCGACTGGCCGAAAGACAAGTTCTATTCGGCGGCCGAGCCTGTGAAGGGCCGGCAAGCGACGCGGGTTCTCGTGCCGGAATACTACGGCGCCGCATGCCTGAACTGCCATGGCGGACCCAAGGGCGAGATCGATATCACCGGGTATCCGAAAGAAGGCGCGAAGCTCGGCGACTTGGGTGGCGTCATAAGCATATCCATCTTTCATTAACGTGCGCGGGCGATCAGCCGCGTTCGGCACTGGTCTCCAAATGCTCCAGTGGAGATTCGCTTGAACGTCCTTCACACCCTGTCGATCCGGACGCGATTGATCGTGTTGTCGATCTTTTTCTTGGGCGTCCTGCTTCTCACCACCGCCTATCTCAGCCGCGAATTGGTGAACGACGGCAACGCGCTCGCCGAGGAAGCCCGCCTGGTCTCGGTGATCAAATTCGCCAATGCGGCAAACCGGGATTTCGGCGATCTGAAATACTGGCTGACGGATCTGGCCGTCAGTCTGCTCGTCCGGTCGCAAGAGAACGCGACCCATGCCAAACAACGCCTTGATACCGACCTGAAGGAGCTCGCGGCCTTCGACCCGGAAGGCGTCGCCGTGGTCGGCAGCGAGGTCGATTCCTTGATGGTGCAGGCTTTGAAGGCGGTCGACGCCTATACCAACGATCAACGAGTGGTCGGCAACGCGCTGATGGCCACATCACGGCAGCACATCATCAAGGTCGACGAGCGGCTGGCAAGCCTCGTCGACAGCCTGGAGCGTGAAGCCGTAGAGAAACGTGACCGGGCAATTGCGCAGGCGCAACGGGCCGTGGAAATCTCGATCATCGTCGGCGTTGCGGCTTTTCTCGCCGCGGTCGGGCTGACCACACTGATCGTGCGGTCCATTTCGGCGCCGTTGCGCAAGCTCGAAGTGGCCATAGCCGCGATCACCGCCGGCGATCTTTCCGTGCCGATACCGATCGTCGGCCCCACGGAGATCGGCGCGATGACCAGCGCTCTGTCCATGTTGCGCGATGGCTTGATCGAGCGACGGCGTCTTTCCGAGGAGCGCGAGCGTGCGGAAGCCGAAACCCGAAAGGCCCAGGCGCTGTTGTCCGAGGCGATCGAGACGCTGTCGGAAGGCTTCGTCATCTACGACGCGGACGATCGGCTCGTGGTCTGCAACAGCCGCTACCGCGACATGTATGCCGCCGCGAACATCAAACTGGAACCCGGCATGAGCTATGAAACGGTCGTCGCCGCCGCGGTCGACGCCGGACTGATTGCGACCGGCAATCAGTCCCATTCGGATTGGATTGCGGCGCGTCTTGCCCGTCATCGCAACCCCCAGGCCGCGTACGAGCAGCAACGCAGCGACGGCAGCTGGTTGAAGATCAGCGAGCGGCGCACGGCCGACAATCTCAGCGTCAGCATATTCACCGACATCAGCGAGTTGAAGGGCCGGGAGAAGCAGCTGGGCGAGCTCGTTGACCGCCTTGCGGATGCGCGCGATCAGGCGACCCAGGCGACGCTCGCCAAGAGCCGGTTCCTGGCCAATATGAGCCACGAGCTGCGGACGCCGCTCAACGCCATCATCGGCATCACCGAAATGCTGCACGAGGATGCAACTGACGAGAAAATCGCCGGATTTCTCGAGCCGCTGGAACGGGTGGCTCGCGCCGGCAAACATCTGCTGCATCTCATCAACGAAGTGCTCGATCTTTCCAAGATCGAAGCCGGCAAGCTGGAGATGCACTTTGAGGACGTCGACATCCAGACGACGATCGGCGATCTGGTCAATTCCGTTCAGTCCTTGGCGTCGAAGAACGGCAACAAGTTGATCGTCGATGTGCCGCGGGACATCGGCGTCATGCACGTCGATGTCACGCGGCTGCGTCAGGTTGTGCTGAACTTGTTGAGCAATGCGTGCAAATTCACCGAAAAGGGCGCGGTGTCCATCGCGGTGTCGCGCAGCCGCGCCGACGACGCGGATTGGATCTCCATCTCGGTCGGAGACACCGGCATCGGCATGACGAAGGAGCAGCTTGACCGTTTGTTCCAGGAGTTCATGCAGGCCGACAGCTCCACCACGCGCAAGTACGGAGGCACTGGGCTCGGCTTGGCGATCAGCGACCGCCTCTGCCGCATCATGGGCGGATCGATCGGCGTCGAGAGCGAACCGAACGTCGGAACCAAGTTTACCGTTCGCTTGCCGGCGGGTGTGCCGACGGGAGCAAAGGCCACGGACTTCCGCACGAGCGAGGAGCGCGCGGTGCCGGCTTCAAGCGGCCAGGAGCATTCCCCGGGGACGGGAACCGGCCGCGTCCTGGTCATCGATGACGATGCCATGGTTCGCGATCAGATGCGCCGCTTCCTCAGCCGCGAAGGCTTCGATGTCGTCACGGCAAGGAGCGGCGCGGAAGGCATCGCCGTCGCGAAGGAGCTGCATCCTTCGGTGGTGACGCTCGATATTCTCATGAATGAGATGGATGGCTGGTCGGTGCTGCAGGCCTTCAAGGCCGATCCGGACCTGGCGGACGTGCCCATCATCATGCTGAGCGTCCTGGACGAGAAGCAAAAGGGGCTTGCGCTCGGGGCGTCGGACTATCTGACCAAACCTGTCGACCGGACGCGGCTTGCGCAGGCACTCAAGCGGTTTAAGTCCAGCGGCACCCTGCGGCGCGCGCTCGTGGCGGAGGACGATCAGGCCACGCGCGACATGCTGCGCCGTCTCCTGGTGGGAGAAGGCTGGCAGGTCTTCGAGGCGTCGAACGGACGCGAGGCCCTGTCGTTCCTTGAAACCAACACCGTCGACATCATCCTGCTCGATCTGATCATGCCGAAAATGAACGGCTTCGAATTTCTTTCCGAGCTTCGCCAGCGGTCCGGGTCTAGCGACATTCCGGTCATCGTGGTGACGGCCGCCGATTTGACCGATGCGGATCGCCGCCGCCTCGGGGGCGAAGCAGTTCAAATACTGCAGAAGGCGGCCTATGATCGCGACGAGCTGTTCAATCAGGTCAAGCGCCTGGTCAGCCAATACGCGGCAGCGATGAAGTTGACGGGGACGGGATCATGAGCAATCCCACCATCCTCTATGTCGAGGACAACGACGACAACGTGTTCATGCTGCGGAACAGGCTTGCCCGCCGCGGCTACAACGTGATCGTCGCGGCCGACGGCGCGCAAGGGATCGAAATGGCGTCGACCCACGCGCCCGCGCTGATCCTGATGGACTTGAGCTTGCCGGTCGTCGACGGATGGGAGGCTACCCGCCGGCTGAAGGCGGCGGAGAAGACGCGCGCAATTCCCATCATCGCACTCTCCGCCCACGCCATGCCCGGAGACCGGGAAAAGGCGATCTCGGCCGGTTGCGACGATTTCGATACCAAGCCGGTGGAATTGCCGCGCTTGATGGAAAAGATCGCCAGTCTGCTCGGCCGGGAGCCCGCGAATGGCTGAAGCTTCGCCATTGATCCTGGTGGTCGACGACGAAGAAAACAATCGCTACACCTTGACGCGCCGGCTGCTTCGCGAGGGATATTCCAACGTGATCGAGGCCGCCAACGGCCTGCACGCCCTCGATCTGCTTGCGGCAAAGTCCGTGGATCTCATCCTGCTCGACATCATGATGCCGGAGATGGACGGCTATGATCTGCTCACCCGCCTGAAGTCCGATGCTTTGACGCGCATGATTCCCGTCATCATGATTTCGGCTCTCGACGCGATGGACAGCGTCGTTCGCTGCATCGAGCTTGGCGCCGAAGACTATCTTCCGAAACCCTTCAATCCGATTCTGCTGAAAGCTCGGATCGGCGCTTCCCTCGAGAAGAAGCGGTTTCGCGACCAGGAGCTCTCCTACATCAGCGAAATCGAACGCGAAAGACGGCGCTCGGACGAATTGCTGCACGCCATATTGCCGAGCGGCGCCGTAAAGGAACTGAAGAGCACCAATTCCGTCAAGCCGCGCCGGTATGAAAACGTCGCGGTGCTGTTCTGCGACATCGTGGATTTCACCGCCTATTGCGACCGGAACGATCCGGAGCGGGTTGTGGCCGACTTGCAGCGGCTGAACGAGAGATTCGAGGCGATCATCGCGCGGCACAGCCTGGAGAAGATCAAGACCATCGGCGACGCGCTGCTCGCGACCGCCGGCTTGCTGCACCGGATCGACGAGCCGCTCTTGGCAAGCGTCCGCTGCGGACTCGAAATGATCGCGGCCGCCCAGAGCCTGGAGCCGTATTGGGGCGTGCGCGTCGGCGTGCATTTCGGCGCGGTGGTGGCTGGCGTCGTCGGACGCCGGCAATTCCTGTTCGATCTGTGGGGCGACACGGTCAATACCGCAGCCCGGGTGACGAGCTGCGCCAACATAAACTCGGTTTTCCTGAGCAACGCCACCTGGGCATTGATAAGCGAGCGTTGCCGCGGGCGGAGCCGCGGAACGTTCGAATTGAAGGGCAAGGGCCAGGTCGAGCTGGTGGAATGTCACGCGGTCGACACTTGACGGCTCGCGCACCACTCACTGGCCCGAGCGTCTGGCTCGGCGCCGAGATGGCGCGTTCGACCCGCTGGCTTCGCGATTTCTCCGCCGATCACGTCGGCGAGATCGATGCGGCGCTGGCGCAGGTCCGCCGCCGCGGCCTCGCCTGGTCCGAGATCAAGCGCGAGGATTTTCCGTTGCCGACCGTCTCGGCCCTGCTCGCCGATGCAGCCGACGAGCTGGAAAACGGGTCCGGCATGGTGAAACTCCGCGGGCTGCCGGTGGCGCGCTACGACGACGCGGCACTCCGTGCCATATATTTCGGCCTTGGGCTCAATCTCGGCACGCCGGTATTTCAAAACCGACGCGGCGAGCTCATGCGCGCCATCCGCGACGAAGGTGCAGACGTCGGCCGCCGCTATGGCCAGATCGAGGGTAAAGCGGGCGAGGCGCCGTTCCTGTCGTCGTACGCGCGCACGCTCTCGAACGGCCGCCTACGCTTCCACACCGACCGCACCGACGCGGTCGGCCTGTTCTGTTTGCGGCAGGCGCGTGCGGGCGGCGTGAGCAAGATCTCCAGCACGGGAGCGATCCACAACGCCATGCTCGAGCGGCGCCCCGATCTGCTCGACGTTCTGTTCCAGGACGTGTGGCGGAGCCGACTCGGCGAGGAATCCGACGCGCCCGCGAGCGTCTATCCTTTGCCGATCTTCGGCCTGCGGGCCGGCAAGCTCACCAGCCATTTTTCGCTCACGTATATCGAGGCGGCCGAGCTGGTGCCCCATGTACCGAAGCTCACCCCGGCGCAGCGCGAGGCGATCGGCATGCTGCTGGACCTGGCGGAGGCGCTGAGTTTCGAGATGACACTGGAACCCGGCGATCTGCAACTGCTCAACAGTCACATGACCTACCACGGGCGCACCGCCTTCGAGGACGATAAGTCCTCGGGCCGCGACCGCCTGCTGCTGCGTCTCTGGCTAGCTATGCCGAACAGTAGGGCGCTGCCGCCGGGCCACGAGGTGCTCTGGGGCAACATCGCAGCTGGCGCCAAACGCGGAGGCATAGGCCAGGTCCCCGCTTGAGCGGCCTCTCGACGCCGCGCTCCGCGCATATGGCTGGACTTTCCCGAGGGCGCGGCCAATGATCAGGCCGTTCGGCATTCTCTCCTTGTGTTTCTTGTTCGCGGCCGGCGCCCATGCGGTAGACATGACCCCAGACATCTCAAAGGAACTAGCGCCAAGCGGCCGGCTGCGTGCGGCCATCAACTTCGGCAACCCGGTTCTGGCGCAGAAAGATCCGGCGAACGGCGAACCCCGCGGCGTGTCGGCCGAGCTCGCGCGAGAGCTGGCTCGGCGCCTCGGCGTCCCGGTGGCGTTCGTCACCTTTGTCGGGGCCGGCCAGGTGTTCGAGGCGTTGAAGTCGGATGCTTGGGACGTGGCGTTCCTCGCCATCGATCCGGTCCGCGCCGCCGGGATCGATTTCACGGCGCCTTACGTGGTGATCGAAGGGACTTATGTCGTTCCGGCGGAGTCTAGGCTGCAGACCATCGAAGACATCGACCAGGACGGTGTTCGCATCGCGGTCGGAGGCGGCAGCGCCTACGATCTCTTCCTCACGCGCGAACTCAAACATGCGCGCATCGTCCGGGCAGCGACGTCAGCCGCGGCGATCGATATGTTCGTGGCCGACAATCTCGAGGCCGTCGCCGGCGTCAGGCAGCCGCTCGCCCGCTTCACGGCGGGCCGTTCCGATGTACGCATGATCCCCGGCCGCTTTATGACAATCAACCAGGCGGTGGCGACGCCCAAGGGCCGCGCCGCCGGCGCGCGTTATCTGCGCGAATTCGTCGAGACGATGAAAGCATCTGGATTTGTCGCCCGGGCGCTGGCGGCCAGCGGCCAGACCGAAGCAAGCATCGCGCCGCCATCGCCGGTCGACTGACGGACCGGTCGCGTGCCGCGGGCTTGACCTCTCTCGGGCCTATGCCCATAAGTGCGTTAGGTGCTATCGCCCCTGCGGGTCGCAGGCTTGGGGATTCTCGCCGGATGTCGCGCGAACAAAGCTCCAGTCTCAGTGCGTCGATCGTGGCGACGCTCAAGGAGCGGATCATCGCCTGGCAGTATCCTCCGGAATACCGCATCACCGAGGAAGGGCTGTGCCGCGAGTTCGGCGTCAGCCGCAGTCCCGTGCGTGAGGCGCTGCGCATGCTGGTGACCGGCGGCTTCGTGCAGCGCATGTCGAACCGCGGCTACGCCATCAAGCAAGTGAATTTGCGCGACGTCGAAGAGCTCTACGCCGTGCGGCTTGCGCTCGAACTCTTTGTCGTCGAGGCGCTGGCCGCGCGCGGCCTCGCTTCGGAGCCGCTGGTGGAGCTCAAACGCAAATGGTCGGCGGTCCGCCGGAAGCCCAAACGGAAGGGCGAGGAGCTGGCGGCACTTGATGCGCAGTTCCACGAAACGCTGGCGCAAGCGCTCGGGAACGCCACTCTGCTCCAGCAGCTCAAGACCATTAACGAGCGCCTGTTCGTTTTCCGCCTGATCGACTTCGACAAGGCCAATCGTGTCGGCAGCACCTGCGTACAGCATTTGAAGATCCTCGAACGGATCGCCGCCCGTGACCCCGAGGGCGCGCGCAAGGCGATGCGGCGCAACATCGAGGAAGGCCGCACGATCGTGCACACCGCGATCAAGGACGCGCTGGCGCGCGCCTTCGCGTTGTAGCGCGAACGCGAGCGCCGCCGTGCGACTGGCAGCGCTGACGGCCGGCATCGGCGCAGAAGCCGGCCGCTTCGCCGGAACCGTGCACAGCGTCTTCGTCCGCGCCTGCAACATCATGACGGAGCAAAACCTCTTGCTCGCTCTGGTCACTCGCGAGACCGGCGCCGTGCCGCGCGGCTTTCAGCTCGCCACGCCGCAAGGTTTCAGCTTCGCCGATCATCTCCGCCCCGGTGCGCGCGTTGCCTGCCGGGCGGGAATTCTGCGCATCGCCGGCAGCGACCTGTCGATCGATCTGCGCCCGGCGCGTCCGTGGCGCGGTGCACCGCAGGCACGTGTCGCCGCCGCCGTCGCCGACGGTCCGGCGCGTTCCGCCGTTGCGATCGCATGGCGGGTCGCCTGGACGGCGCTCGAGGATCATCAAGGCGCCGCCGGCTTCGCGCGCGTAGCAGCTGGTCCCATCGATGCGCTGGTGCGTGCGACCTCCGCTTTGCATTCTTGCGACGCCGCTGCGGCACTGATGCGCTTGGTGGGCCTGGGCGACGGGCTTACGCCTGCGGGGGACGATCTGCTAGCCGGCTACTTGGCCGGCCTGTGGCGAGCGGCGGGGACGGACCCCGCACGGCGTGCGTTCCTCGACGCCTTGGCCGCGGACGCGCGGTTCGCGGCGGAGCGCACCAATGCCATCAGCCGCTCCTATCTCGAAGCAGCGGCCGAAGGCGAAGTGGCGGAGCCCCTCGCCTTCTTGGCGGACCGGATCGGCGCGGGCGACGCCGCGCGAACGGCGTCCGCTGTCGCCGCGGCCCTATCGGTCGGCGCCAGCTCGGGCGCCGCCGGCACGCTCGGCCTGCTGCTGGCCTTGCGTGCCTGGAGCGGCGTCTCGGCGCTTGCCGGCGGTTAGCCGGCCGCCGCCTGCGTTTGGCGCCACTCGGCGATCAGGCACAGTCCGCCGAGCAGCAGATAGCCCAACGCCACCTGCGGCGACTCGCCGATGCCGAGTTGCGCGCCGTGGATGAAGCCGAAATACGACAGCACCGCGCCCGCGAACGCATAGACCGCCGCGTGCCGGAACTTGCTGCCGATGATGAAGGCGGCGATTGCGCCCAACACCAGGCCCGCCAGCACCGCACCACCGCCGAGGAGTTCCATGCCGCGATAGACGACGCCGGAGCCCATGAGCTTGCCGAGTCCGACGGCGCCTGCGCTGGTACCCGCCGCGTTGAGGGCGCTGTCGATCTGCAGCTGTCCCCAGGCGGCGATGTTCGGGATGATGGCCAGCACCACCGCCGGCGCATGCTCCTTCGGGCTCGCCTGGAACGCTTGGGCGCCGATGACCAAGCCGATGTAGAGCAGGATCGGCAGGATCGCCACCAGCGGCACCACGGCGAGCAAAAGCGACACCAGGCCGAGGAAGCAAACCAGCGCGATGACGATGCCGGTGGCGAGCGAGTAGCCGATGCGGCCGCCCACCGCTTTCCAGCCTGGATGGCCGATGTAGACCGCAGGCGGGAAGGGGCTGCCGAGGATCGAGCCCACCACCGCGCCGATGCCGTCGGCCAGCAGGACGTTGCGCAGATTGTAGTTGTCGCCGGCCGCCGCCGCGCTTTCGACGTTGTTCATGCCTTCGGTGAAGTTGTAGATGCCGAGCGGAATCGCGGTGACCAGCAGGGGCGCCGCGGTGGCGAGCCCGCTGAACACGTCGCCGCTCGGCCACGGCAGCCGGATGCCGAACTGCGCCAGCGATGAGGTGACCGCGCCGGAGTTCACCACGTCGCTCCAGCCGAACATGGTGACCACCCAGGCGATCACCGTGCCGATGATCACCGCGGCGAGGCCGCCGGGAATGCCGAACGGCAGGCGCACATTGGCGGTCCAGCTGATCAGCACGATGCCGAGCGAGATGAAGGCGATCCACGGCACTTCCCACATCTGAAATGCCGGCCGCATCGAGATGAAGGCGATCGAGATGCCGGCAAGCGTGCCGAGCATGGCGGCGCGCGGCGTGAACTTGCGGATGGTCGGGCCGATGAAGGCGCCGATCAACACGATCACGCCGATGATGAAGGCCCAGGCGAGCCCGGCGTGCCAGGCGAGCATCGCGTCCTTGGTCTTCAGATAGATCGGCAGCATGACGACGAAGACGACGATGAACATATGCGGCACGCTTGGCCCGTAGGGCATGGCTGTGACGTCGTTGCGTCCCTCGCTCTTCGCCAGCCTGTAGGCCAAGTAGGCGTAGTAGAGATTGCCGATCGGCAAGGCTATGCCGAGCGCCGGCAGGATGCGGCCGAACACGGTGGTGTCCGGCAATTGCACCACGCCGAGGCACAAGCCCGTCAGCACGATGACATTGAGCACCACGTTGGTGAACAGGCCGAAAAAACCGTTCCAGTCGCCGGAAACCCACAGTGCGACTGGCCGGTCGCTCGCTCGCTGCATACTCATCTTTGCCCCCTCGTCATGGTAGTTGCGCCGCACGGATTTCCGGGTCGACGCGGCGGCACAGGCTGCCGCGGCCGTCTGCCTCCAACCTTCTCCCGCGAGCCTAACGCTTCGGCTTCGCCAGCGCCGGCAGCAGCCGCTCCGAGCCGGTGACCCAGCCGAAGATGCCGCCTTGCGCCTTTATCATCGCCAGGGCCGCGCGCTGGAACTCGGGAAAATACGAAGCCACGCAATCCTCCAGCACGAGGCAGTCGTAACCGCGATCGTTCGCTTCGCGCACCGTGGTGTTGACGCAGACCTCGGTGGTGACGCCGCAAACGATCAGTTGCAGGATGCCGCGGGACTTCAAGATCGCATCGAGATCGGTGGCGTAGAACGCGCCCTTGCCGGGCTTGTCGACCACCGGCTCACCCGGCGCCGGCTTCAGTTCGTCGACGATGTCATGGCCGAATTCGCCGCGCACCAGGATGCGCCCCATCGGTCCGGGGTCGCCGATGCCGGCCTTGAGTTTGCCGCGCGCCTTCTTGGCCGGCGGCAAGTCGGCGAGATCGGGCCGATGCCCCTCGCGCGTGTGGATCACCAGCATGTGGGCGGCGCGTGCCGCGGCGAGCACCCGTTGGGTGGGCGGCACCGCCTTGCGCAACAGCGATACGTCGTTGCCGAGCGCCTCGCCGAAGCCGCCAGGGTCGACGAAATCGCGCTGCATGTCGATCACGAGGAGGGCGCACGTGCGCGGGTCAAACTGGAATTCGTAGGGTTCCGCCTGCACCGACTCCATTGTCGCCTCCTTGGGTTCCGCCGGCGCCCGCCCTTCAGCCGGGGCGCCGGACGATACGATCAGCCTACGCGCTTCCGCTCCAAGTAGTGTCGCCAGCTTCCAAGCTCGGTGATGTCCTCCGCCCCTGCCGTCGCATAAGTCTCGCACAAAAAGCCGTGCACGCGCTCGCCATCCTCGAGCTCGATCGTTCCGATGCCGAGGGGGCCTGGAATTCCGTCGACGAAGCTGCCGAAATGCTGCATCGGCAGCTGCCAGACCTCGACTTCGACCGACCGCCCCGGCGAGCCGCGCACCAGGCCCGGGCGCTTCGGCGGACCGCCGGCAAGAGCGAACATGCGGTAAAGCGGCGCCGTGCGGCAGCGTCGAACCAGCCGGCCGCGACGTTCGGTGAGCTGATGGTTGAGCGGCAGTCCGGACATGTGTGCGCCGCATACGACGACGCGCGCCACGCCGGCTGACGACGTCCCGCCGCTCGCCATGGCGTCAACAGGAGGGAGGGGCAGGCCGATTGCGCCCATGCTCAAGCCTTGAGCGCGGTGCAGTACTTCGCCGAGTCGGCACAGCTCGTTGTCGTTGAAAGCGGGTGCCGCGAGCGTTACGCCGAACGGCAGCCCGTCGGCCTGGAACCCGGCCGGTACGGCGACGGCGCTCAGATCCAGCAGATTCATGAAGTTGGTGTAGTAGCCGAGATTGCTGTTGAGGCGGATCGGATCGGCCAGGACTTCGGCGATAGTGTAGCTGCGGCCGGCGGTCGGCGTCAGCAGCACGTCGAATCGCTCCCAGCATTGTTCTATGGTGCGGCGCAGCTCCTTCAGGCGGTAGTAGCCGACGAACGCATCGATCGCCCGCGGCTTGCCGCCACTCTCGATGATCTGCCGCGTCACGGGATGGAGCGCTTCGGGGTTTCGCTCGATGAAGTCGCGGATGGCGACATAGCGCTCGGCGAGCCACGGTCCTTCATAGAGCAGGCGGGCCGTCTCGAGGAACGGGGTGAAGTCGGTTTCGACGAGTTCGCCGCCGAGGCGTTCGACGAGGCGCAGCATCGCATCGAAGCAGGCGCGTCCCGGCTCGTTGCCGAAGAACTGCAGATCGGCGCGGCGCGGCACGCCGAACCGGCAGCCGGCGACCGCGCCGGAAACCGTGGGCGCGTGCGCCGCGCGGTCGCGCGAGAACGGATCGGCCGCGTCGAAGCCTTGCGCCACCGCCAATACCTCGCGCGCATCGGCGGCCGAGAGCGTGAAGATCGAAATGCAATCGAGCGAGCGGCAGGCGGGCACCACGCCGCGGCTGCTCAACAGGCCGCGGGTCGGCTTCAAACCGATCAGGTTGCCGAACATGGCGGGCACGCGGCCGGAACCGGCGGTGTCGGTGCCGAGCGCGAAGCCGACCAGCCCGGCCGCCACGGCGATCGCCGAGCCGGAACTCGATCCGCCGGAAATGTGCGCAGGATTGAATACGCTGGAGCATGCTCCGTAAGGCGAGCGCGTGCCGACCAGGCCCGTGGCGAATTGATCGAGGTTGGTCTTGCCGATGGGTATTGCGCCGGCTTCGACCAACGCGGCCACCACCGGGGCGCTCGCTTGCGGGACGTAGGCGTAGCTTGGGCATGCCGCCGTGGTCGGGTGCGCCGCAAGGTCGATGTTGTCCTTTATGGCGAAGGGAATGCCGAAGAGCGGCTTCCCCGCCGGGCCGGCTGCGGCGAGCGACCGGGTGCGGGCGAGCAATTCGTCGCGCGGCAGCAGGTGGATCCAGACGTGGTCGTCGCCGCGTTCGGCAATGCGCCGCAACACGGTCTCGATAACCGTGACCGGATCGAGCGTTCCGGCGCGATAGCGGCTTCTCAATGTGGTGATATCAAGACTGCCGACCGAGCTAGGCATTCGATCTTCCTCGTGGCGCCGGCACCAGACCGCTGACAGGCAGCCAGGCAACCCTACTTGCATTCGAAATTGTATACAAGGTGCTTCAACTTGGACTAGGATCGGCCGGCTCAGGCGGCCGTTGCCGGACCGCGCTCCAGCGTCATCGCGCCGCTGAACCGGCGCTCGGCATCGCATGATCGGCGGACAAGGGACGGGGTGCATGCCCAGCGTGACCAAGGTCTTCCGCAATTTCTATCGAGACTCGGTCTCGCTGATGCAACTGTCGGCGCGATTGGCGAAATTGCCGGGCCTGTCGCAAGCTTCGGCGGTGATGGCGTCGGAAAACAATCTGGCGCTGCTGCGCGAGGCCGGCCAGCTCGCCGGGGCGGTCGATGCGGGCCCCAATGATCTTCTGATCGTGCTGACAGGCGACGACGCGCCGACGCTCGAAGCGGCCATGACCGAGGCCGAGGCGGCGCTCTACGAGAAGCCGCGCTCGGGCGGCGGCGGCGTGCGCCAGGAACCGCCGCGCAGTCTGGAGATGGGGCTGGCGGCGCTGCCCGCGGCAAGCCTCGCACTCATCTCCACGCCGGGCGACTATGCTGCCGCCGAAGCGATGAAGGCGCTGCGGCTCGGTCTCAACGTCCTGCTGTTCAGCGACAACGTTGCGATCGCCGACGAGATCGAGCTGAAGCGCTATGCGGAGTCCCGCGATCTCATCGTCATGGGACCCGACTGCGGCACCGCCATCATCAACGGCATCCCGCTCGGGTTCGCCAACGTCGTCCGGCGCGGCGCCATCGGCGTCGTCGGCGCCTCGGGCACCGGGCTGCAACAGGTGACTTGCCTCATCGATCGCTTGGGCCAAGGCGTGGCGCAGGCAATCGGCACCGGCGGCCACGACCTACATGGCGACGTGGGCGGCATTTCCATGCTGCAAGGCTTGCGCGCGCTGGCCGCCGATCCGACGACGCGGGTCATCGTCCTGATCTCCAAACCACCGGCGGCGGCGGTGGCCGCCCGTGTGTTGGCGACGGCGCGCGACGCCGGCAAGCCGGTCGTGGTGAATTTCCTCGGCGCCGATCCCGGCTCGATAAGAGGGCCGAACCTGCACCCCGCCAAGACGTTGGAGGACGCCGCGGTGACGGCGGTGACCTTGCTTGAAGGGCGTACCCCGCCGGCGCTCGAATCCCACGCCGCCGCCGCGGCCGACCGCTCGGGCCTCGCCGCCGGGCAGCGTTTCGTGCGCGGCCTTTACAGCGGCGGTACCTTTTGTTTCGAGGCGACGATGCTCCTGGCAGAGGCGCTGGCGCCGGTCTACTCCAATACTCCGGTCGGTACGGCGAAATCCCTCGAAGATGTCTGGCGCAGTCGCGGCAATACCCTGCTCGACCTCGGCGACGACGTGTTCACGCGCGGCCGTCCCCATCCGATGATCGACCATCGTCTGCGCAACGATCGCATCCTCGCCGAGGCCGCGGATCCGGAGACGGCGGTGATCCTGTTGGACGTCGTCCTCGGCTACGGCTCGCACCGCGATCCGGCCGGTGAAATGGCGCCGGTGATCGAGGCTGCACGGCGGACGGCCGCCCGCGCCGGTCGCCAGCCGATCTTCGTCGGTTTCGTGTGCGGCACCGACAACGATCCGCAATCGCTGGCCCGCCAAAGGGCGCGGCTGACCGAAGCCGGCATGCGGCTGGCGCCGAGCAACGCGCAAGCCGTCCGCCTCGCCATGGCGATCGCAGCGCCGGGAGAGGTTCGCCGGTCATGAAACTCTTCACGGACGCGCTCCAGGTGCTCAACGTCGGCCTCTCGTCCTTTGCCGATTCGATCGGCGAGGCCGGCGGCACTGCGTTGCAGATCGAGTGGACCCCGCCGGCGCAAGGCGATCGCGCGGCCGGAACGGCGCTGGCACAACTCGTGAACCGGCCGGACGTCGAAGCCGCCAATCGCCAGGCCTTCGCCGCATACCTCGCCGCCCAGCCGGTGCTGGAAGGCGTCGGCGTTGCCTGCGACGTATTGCCCGGCATGGGCGCGCGCATGATCCTCCATGCCGGGCCGCCGATCGCCTGGGAGCGCATGTGCGGGCCGATGCAGGGCGCCATCGTCGGCGCCATTCTGCTCGAGGGTTGGGCCGACAAACCGCAGGCCGCCGCGGCGCTGGCCGCCAGCGGCAAAATCGCGTTCGACCCGTGTCACCATCATGCCGCCGTCGGCCCGATGGCTGGCGTCATCAGTCCGTCGATGCCCGTGTGGATCGTGCGCGATCCGACGCATGCGCACCGCACCTTCTGCAATTTCAACGAAGGGCTCGGCAAGGCGCTGCGCTTCGGCGCCAACGGTAAGGACGTGATCGAGCGCCTGCGCTGGATGGCGAGCGAGCTCACGCCGGTGCTGGCTGCCGCGCTGGCGGTGCTCGGCCCCATCGAGATCAAGCCGCTGATCGCCCAGGCGCTGCACATGGGCGACGAGGTCCACAATCGAAACGCCGCCGCGTCGTCGCTGCTGTTGAAGCGGCTGGTGACGGGCATGCTCAAGTCCGGCGAAGCGCGCGCGCGCATCGCAAGTGCCGTCGAGTTCATCGCCGGCAACGACCATTTCTTCCTCAACATCTCCATGGCGGCGTGCAAGGCGATGCTCGATGCGGCGCGCGGCGTGCCGGCCAGCAGCATGGTCACGGCGATGGCGCGCAACGGCGTCGACTTCGGGATTCAGCTGAGCGGCACCGGCAATCGCTGGTTCACCGCGCCGGCGCCGGTGGTCGACGGGCTCTATTTTGCCGGCTATTCGATTGCCGACGCCGCGCCGGATCTGGGCGACAGCGCCATAACCGAAACCGCCGGTCTCGGCGGCTTCGCCATGGCGGCGGCGCCGGCCATCGTCAAGTTCGTCGGCGGGACGTCGGACGACGCGCTTGCCAATACCGCGTCGATGGGTCACGTGACCCTCGGCCAAAACCCCGCCTTCACCCTGCCGCCGATGAACTTCGCCGGCACGCCGGCCGGCATCGACGCGCGCAAAGTGGTCGATACCAGCCTGCTGCCGGTCATCAACACGGGCATCGCGCACAAGGAAGCTGGCATCGGCCAGATCGGCGCCGGCATCACTCATGCGCCGCTCGCCTGCTTCGCCGCAGCCGTGACAGCGCTGGCCCGAGGGCTTACCGCAACCTGACGCTGCCGCGGCGACAAGAGAGGAGGGACGGCACATGGCTTCGCGACCCAAGTCTTCGCCCAAGCGCCTCGCTATCGTCGCCATCGGCGGCAACTCTTTGATCCGCGACAAGGATCACCTATCGATCCCCGATCAGTACAAAGAGGTCTCGATCACCGTCCATCACATCGCAGACATGATCGAAGCCGGTTGGGACGTCATCGTCACCCACGGCAACGGCCCGCAGATGGGATTCATCCTGCGCCGTTCGGAACTGTCGCTGCACGAAGTGGCGCCCGTGCCCATGGACTACGCCGGCGCCGATCTCCAGGGCGCCATCGGCTACATGTTCGTCAAGGCGTTCCGCAACGAATTCAAGAAGCGCGGCATAGACCGCCGCGCGGCGGCGGTGGTGACCCAGACGCTGGTCGACCGCAACGATCCCGCGTTCCGGGATCCGAGCAAGCCGATCGGCTCGCACATGGATGAGACGACGGCAAAGCGACTTGCCGCGCAGCAAGGCTGGACGGTAAAGGACGATGCGGGACGCGGCTGGCGCCGGGTCGTGCCGTCGCCGGAACCCAAGGCGATTATCGATTTCGAGGTGATCGGCTTCCTCGCCCGCGCCGGCTACGTGGTCATCGGCTGCGGCGGCGGCGGCATTCCGGTGATCGAAGGGCCCGACGGCAATCTCGCCGGCGCAGAGGCGGTCATCGACAAGGATCTCGCCTCGAGCCTTTTGGCGCGGCAGATCGGCGCGGACTTGCTGCTCGTCTCGACCGGCGTCGAGCGCGTGGCAATCGACTTCAACAAGCCGACCCAGCGCTGGCTCGACCGCATGACGGTAAGCGAGGCCAAGCGCCACTACGCCGACGACCAGTTCGATCGCGGCAGCATGGGCCCCAAAATCCGCGCGCTCGTCGACTTTCTCGAGGCCGGCGGCAAGCAGGGCGTCATCACCAATCCGATGAATATCGGCCGCGCGCTCGCGGGCAAGACCGGCACCTACGTGGTGCCGGATTAAGGGCTTTGCCGGACGCGGCGTCGCGGCCGGGACAATGGAGGCGCGAACCGCGCGCTGACGTGCCGCCACCCGATCGACGGGGGCGGAGGGGAGGGAGAAGGCCATGGCGAACATCGATACCGGGAACACCGGCTTCATGCTGTTGTGCAGCAGTCTCGTAATGCTGATGACCCCCGGTCTCGCCTTCTTTTATGGCGGGCTGGTCGGCCGGCGCAACGTGCTGGCGATCATGATGCAGTCCTTCGTGTCCATGGGCTGGACCACCGTCATCTGGTTCGCGGTCGGCTATTCGCTTTGCTTTTCCGGCGATGTGGGCGGCGTCATCGGCAATCTCGACATGGCCTTCCTGCACGGCATCACGTTGGCGACGCCCTCGGCCACGCCCGGCATCCCGCTCCTGGTGCATGTGGCCTATCAGATGATGTTCGCCATCATCACGCCGGCCCTGATCACCGGCGCCTTCGCCAATCGCGTGTCGTTCAAGGCCTACATGTGCTTCCTGACCTTGTGGCTGTTTTTCGTCTACTTCCCATTCGTGCACATGATCTGGGGCGGCGGCGTGCTGCAGAAATGGGGCGTGCTCGACTTTGCCGGGGGCATCGTCGTGCACAACATTGCCGGACTCGCCGCGCTCGCCTCGGTCCTCTATGTCGGCCGGCGGCGGGTGCTCGACGGCGGGGCGCACAGCGTGCCGCTTGTGGCGCTGGGCACCGGCCTGCTGTGGTTCGGCTGGTACGGGTTCAACGCCGGTAGCGAATTCCGCGTCGACGGCGTCACAGCCGTGGCGTTCCTCAACACCGACGTGGCGGCGTCATTCGGCGCCGTTACTTGGATGGCGGTCGGATGGTGGCTCGAGAAGCGCCCGACCTTCGTCGGTCTGCTGACCGGCGCCGTCGCCGGCCTGGCGACGATCACGCCGGCGGCGGGTTACGTCTCGCCGGTCACCGCGCTCATCATCGGCGTCGTCGCCGGCGTCGTGTGCTATGCCGCCGTGGCGCTGAAGAACCGGCTGCATTGGGATGACACGCTCGATGTGTGGGGCGTGCATGGCGTCGGCGGTGCGCTCGGTACCGTCCTGCTGGGCGTCTTCGCCAGCACCGCTTTCAACCCCGACGGCACCAACGGGCTGCTCGGCGGCAACGCTGCCTTCCTCGGCAAACAAGCGCTCGCCGTCGCCTTCTCGTCGGTGTGGGCCTTCGCGTTCACCTACGGGATGCTGTGGCTCATCGACCGGATTACGCCGGTCAAGGTCGACCCGACGACCGAAGAAGCCGGCCTCGATTCGGCGTTGCACGGCGAGACGGCGTATCTCGGCGCCGACTGAGTAGCGCGGCGTCCGGCGCTGAGAAGCCGCGGGCCGAGCGACGCTATGCGGCCTGACTCGATACCTGGCGATCGATGCGCGGATGCATGACCGCGCGCCAGAGCGGCGGCACGAGAGCTAAAGCCATGACACCCGCATAGCCAAGGGGCAATTCCGGCGCTTCGGCGGTGCGGCCAAGTCCACTGTGCGGGCGGGTCGGCTGGCGGTGATGATGGCTGTGATAGCCTCCGTTCATCAGCGCCCAATTCGTGAATCGTTGCGGCGCATTCCAGGAATGTGCGGCGCCGAGAGGCTCGAGCCGGCCGTCCGGCAGGACGCGGCGTTGCAATCCGTAGTGGACCACGTAATTGAAAAGTTCGAGAACGAACACCGCGACGAGGCTCTGCAGCGCGAAAAAGACATCGGCTTTGGCGCCAAGGAAGATACCGAGCGCAAGATAAATCGCCGCCGAAATCGCCATATAGCAATTGACGCGGTTGGCCGTCGGCAACCGATTGCGGCGCTCGACGCGCGCCCGTTCGTCGCTCAGCGCCGCGCGGAATTGCCCGGTCACCGAGCGGCAAATGAACCGGTACGCACTTTCGCCGCGCCGGGCGGTTGCCGGATCGTCGGCAGTCGCGGCCAGGCGGTGATGCGATCGGATATGCGAGATGCGGAAATGCATATAGGTCGTGCTGGCGAGCATGATCAGGCCTAGCGCCCGCTCCGTCCGCCGTGGGCTATGGATCATTTCGTGCGCGGCCAGCATTCCGAAGATTCCGGCGACCGTGCCGACGGCCAACGCGAGGCCGACGATCGTCGCAGCGTCCGCGTCCGGGCGCGACGCCGCAATTGCCGCCAAGAGAGTAACCGCAACCTGCAGAGGGATGTAGAGCCACGGCAGCGGGCGAACGTGCCTGCGGCGCTCGTCATGCGGCGCGGTAGGCGGCGCCAACCCAAAAGCCGCGTCGAGAACGGCAAAGCTTGCGGCCAGGAAGGGCAGAGTTGCGTACAGAGCCAGAGTCCCTGAAGTGCTGGCGAACGCGACGTACAGCAGGGCAAGAAACGGTGCGACGTAGAACTGCATTGCCGTGGCGTCTCCCGTGGATTCTGCCGATGCCGGCCGGGTCGCGGATCATTGCATCGGTGCGCTCGTAACGGCATACAAGAAAGACGCTACGCAGTCCGTCTCTCGAATATTTGATGGCGATGTCAATATTATGTCCGCGCGCGATGCGTACTATGATTGCCGCGAACCGGTTACCTGTCGTCGCGAAGGAATCCCACATCTCTATTCTGCGACGCTGCGGATACCTTGTGGCCGCGCTTCTGTTCGCGCCGGCATTGCTCGTTGCCGGCTGCATGCACCAACGCATCGCGCCGACCGGGGCGTCGTCGACCGATCCGGGCGCCGTGGCGCGCGGCCAATATCTGACGACCGCCGCCAATTGCGCCGGATGCCACACCGATAGCGAACACCGCGGCGCGCGGTTCGCCGGCGGAAGGCCGATCGATACGCCGTTCGGCGCCTTCTATAGCCGCAACATCACGCCGGATCCCGAACACGGGATCGGCGCATGGACCGACGAGGACTTTCTGACCGCGCTGCGGACGGGATTGTCGCCCACGGGCGCGCACTACTTCTCGGCTTTCCCGTTCACGTCGTTCAC
>DASQHM010000084.1:0-8031 GCA_035632095.1 Candidatus Cybelea sp.
ACGCCGGCGGCGCGAAGGCGCTTTTCGTCTTCCGGCGGAATGATACCGCCGACCACGACCGGCACCGCGCCAAGCCCCAAGCCGCGCATGCGATCTAGAACCTCGCCCGCCAGCGCCACATGGCTGCCGGACAGGATCGACAGGCCGACCAGATGCACGCCTTCTTCGAGCGCGCCGGCGACGATCTGCTCCGGCGTCAGACGGATTCCCTCGTAAACCACTTCCATACCGCTGTCGCGCGCTTTCACGGCGATCTGCTCGGCGCCGTTGGAATGGCCGTCGAGACCGGGCTTGCCAACCAGAATCTTGATCGGGCGTCCGAGGCGGCGCGCGAGCTGCGTCACGCGGCTGCGGACCTCCTGCATGCGGCCTGCATCCGAAATGCTCGGCGCGGCGCCGACGCCGGTCGGCGCGCGATATTCGCCGAAGACGCGACGGAGCGTCTCGCCCCATTCGCCGGTGGTGACACCGGCCTTGGCGCAGGCGATCGACGCCGGCATCAGATTGCGGCCCTCGGATGCGGCCGCCTTCAGCTCGCCAAGGGTGCGGCGCACGGCGACCTCGTCCCGTTGCGCCCGCCAGGCGTTGAGGCGGGCGATCTGCTCGCTCTCGGCGCTATCGTCGACTGAAAGAATGGCATCGCCCGCGGATGCGGTGAGCGGCGACGGCGCCGTATCGGTGAACATATTGACGCCGACTACCGGCAGCGCGCCGGCCTCGATGGCGGCGATGCGGCGGGTGTTGCTCTCGACCAGCGCCTGTTTCATGTAGCCGGATTCGATGGCCGCGGCGGCGCCGCCCATGGCCTCGATGCGCGCGAGTTCGTCCTTGGCGGCGGCGCAAAGCTCACTCACCTTGGCGTCGACTACGTGCGAGCCGTTGAAGATGTCGGCGTAGTCGAGCAAGTCCGTCTCGTAGGCGACGATCTGCTGCAAGCGCAGCGACCATTGCTGATCCCAGGGGCGCGGCAGGCCGAGCGCTTCGTTCCAGGCTGGCAATTGCACGGCGCGGGCGCGCGCGTCTTTCGACAGCACCACCGCCAGCATTTCGAGCAGGATGCGATAGACGTTGTTCTCCGGCTGCTGTTCGGTGAGGCCGAGGCTGTTCACCTGCACGCCGTAGCGGAACAGCCGGTGCTTCGGATCGGTGACCCCGTAGCGCTTGGCGCAGATCTCGTCCCACAGCTGCACGAAGGCGCGCATCTTGCACATCTCGGTGATGAAGCGCACGCCCGCGTTGACGAAGAAACTGATGCGGCCCACTACCTGCGACAGCTCCGCCGGTGCCACTTGTCCGCCGCCTTTAAGCTGATCGAGCGACGCGCAGGCGATGGCCAGCGCGAAGGCGAGTTCCTGCACCGGCGTCGCGCCCGCCTCCTGCAAGTGGTAGGAGCAGACGTTGATCGGATTCCATTTCGGCATTTCGCGCGCCGTGTAGGCAATCACGTCGCCGCTCACGCGCAGGCTCGGCCCGGGCGGAAAGATATAGGTGCCGCGCGACAGGTACTCTTTCAGGATGTCGTTTTGCACCGTGCCTTGCAGCGCCGCCGGCGACGCGCCCTGTTCCTCGGCCACGGCTATATAGAGGGCCAGCAGCCAGGGCGCCGTGGCGTTGATGGTCATCGAGGTGTTCATCTTCGCGAGCGGAATGGCGTCGAACAGGGTCCGCATGTCGCCGAGATGGCCGATCGGGACGCCGACCTTGCCGACCTCGCCCTTGGCCAGACCATGATCGGCGTCGTAGCCGGTCTGGGTCGGCAGGTCGAAGGCGACCGAAAGCCCGGTCTGGCCCCGGCCGAGGTTGGTGCGATAGAGGGCGTTCGAGGCGGCGGCCGAACTATGGCCGGAATAGGTGCGGAACAGCCAGGGCTTATCGCGCTGCAGCGAAGCCGGATTCGGGCTAGGGCCTTGTTCCACCTTGGCCATGTAAGATTCTTTCTACGAATTAACCAATCGGCGTGCGAAAATTACGTATTGATTCACCTGACCGAAATATCATAACCATTGTTGCGACGCAAAAAGAATTGGCGCTAGCTTGAGTGCAGTGCGACGCGGCCGGGAGCTTAAGCCCCCGTCCGCCGTTTGAGCAAGTGCAGAGCCAGCTTGAGGAGCTCCCCATGGCAAGCCGCGACGCCGCCTTGGCCAAAGCCGAAGCCACCCCCGCCGGTCCCGGTCCGAAGGACTTGTACGAGGTCGGCGAGATCCCGCCCCTCGGCCATGTGCCGAAACAGATGTACGGCTGGGTCATCCGCCGCGACCGGCACGGCCCGCCCGAGCAATCCATGCAGCTTGAGGTGGTCGAGACGCCTGACATCGACGCCGACGAGGTGCTGATCCTGGTGATGGCTGCGGGCGTGAATTACAACGGCGTCTGGGCTGGCCTCGGCGTGCCGATCTCGCCCTTCGACGTGCATCGCGCGCCCTACCACGTGGCCGGATCGGATGCGGCCGGCGTGGTGTGGAAGGTCGGTCGCCGCGTGAAGCGCTGGAAGGTCGGCGACGAAGTGGTGGTTCACTGCAATCAGGACGACGGCGACGACGAGGAGTGCAACGGCGGCGATCCGATGTTCTCGCCGAGCCAGCGCATCTGGGGCTACGAGACGCCGGACGGATCCTTCGCGCAATTCGCCAAGGTGCAGGCGCGCCAGCTCATGCACCGGCCGAAGCACCTGACCTGGGAAGAGAGCGCCTGCTACACGCTGACGCTCGCCACCTCCTATCGCATGCTGTTCGGCCACCGCCCGCATATTCTCCGCCCCGGCCACAACGTGCTGGTGTGGGGTGCGGCCGGCGGCATCGGCTCCATGGCGGTGCAGCTCATCGCGGTATCGGGCGCCAACGCCATCGGCGTGATCTCGGACGATTCCAAGCGCGACTTCGTCATGTCCCTCGGCGCCAAGGGCGTCATCAACCGCAACAAGTTCGACTGCTGGGGCCAGCTGCCGCCGGTGCTCGACGCGGCGGCGTACGGCGAGTACATGAAGAAGTGCCGCGCCTTCGGCAAGGCGATCTGGGACATCACCGGCAAGGGCAACGACGTCGACTTCGTGTTCGAGCATCCCGGCGAGCAGACCTTCCCGGTTTCGTGCTTCCTGGTGAAGCGCGGCGGCATGGTGGTGTTCTGCGCCGGCACCACCGGCTACAACCTGACCATGGACGCGCGTTTCGTATGGATGCGCCAGAAACGCATCCAGGGCAGCCATTTCGCCAACCTGCTGCAGGCGGCCCAGGCGAACCAGCTGGTCATCGAGCGCCGCATCGATCCCTGCATGTCAGAAGTGTTCCCCTGGGTGGACATCCCCCGCGCCCACACGAAGATGTGGAAGAACCTGCACAAGCCGGGCAACATGGCCGTGCTGGTCTCGGCCAAGGTGCCGGGACTACGCACCATCGAGGACGCGATCGAGGCCGGCAACGGCTGAACACTGCGGCAGTCTCGGTGTAGTCTCGCCGTAGCGTTGCAAAGGCCGAAGCCATGACTGCCACCCATTCGCATGACCATGCGCATGCCCACCACGCGCATGCGCTCGAACCGAAACGCCTGCTGGCGCTGACCGGCCAGGCGGCCGATGCCGCCGAGGGCCTGCTCGCGAGCGCGACCGCCTCCGTGGCGACGCGGGTGCGCGGCGGCGACGGCCGCATCGATGCGGAGCTGTTGGAGCGCGAACAATTCAGCGTGCACGGCCTCGCTTGGGTCGCGACTTACGTTGCGGCGCTCCGGCAATTGCACGGTTGGGCCGAGCGTTTGCACGGCGAAGGCAGCCTCGGCGAATTGGAATCGCTGATCGTGCAGGCCGGTTTCGGCGAATACGTGGCCCAGCTCATGGGCGGCGTGCCCATGAGCCAGGGCGAGACCTGCCGCACCTCCGACCTCGGGCTCAGTGCGGAGGCGCTGGAAGCGTTCAGCGTTCCGGCGGTGATCGGCCTGATGGGCCACGGCAATACGCCCTCCGTGCGCCAGCGCATTGCCGAGCTGATCGCCGACGGTATTTCCACCGGCAATTTCGGCGCGCTCGGCCTCGACGAGACGCTCGCCCTGATCCGCGATCAATTCCACAAATTCGCCGAAGCGGAAGTGATTCCGCACGCCCACGGCTGGCACCTCAATGACGAGTTCATTCCGATGCCGGTGGTGCGGAAAATGGCCGAGCTCGGCGTGTTCGGCCTGACCGTTCCGGAAGCCTTCGGCGGCCATGGCCTCGGCAAGACGGCCATGTGCGTGGTCTCGGAGGAATTGAGCCGCGGCTATATCGGCGTCGGCTCGCTCGGCACCCGTTCGGAAATCGCCGCCGAACTCATACTCGGCGGCGGGACCGAGCGGCAGAAGCAGAAATGGCTGCCGAAGATCGCGAGCGGCGAGGTGTTGCCGACCGCGGTGTTCACCGAACCCAACACCGGCTCGGACCTGGGCTCGCTCCGCACCCGCGCGGTCAAGGACGGCGACGTCTACAAGGTCTACGGCAACAAGACCTGGATCACCCACGCGGCGCGCACCGACGTGATGACGTTGCTCGCGCGCACCGATACGAGCGAGCCCGGCTACAAGGGCCTTTCCATGTTTCTTGCCGAGAAGCCGCGCGGCACTGACCAGGATCCCTTCCCCGCGCCCGGCATGAGCGGCGGCGAGATCGAGGTGCTCGGCTATCGCGGCATGAAGGAATACGAACTCGGCTTCGACGGTTTCGAGGTCAAGTCCGAAAACCTGCTGGGCGAGAAGGAGGGCAACGGCTTCAAGCAGCTCATGACCACCTTCGAGAGCGCCCGCATCCAGACCGCGGCGCGGGCGCTCGGCGTGGCGCAATGCGCCATGGAACTGGGTCTGCGCTACGCGCTCGAACGCATCCAGTTCGGCAAGCCGATCTACAGCTTTCCCCGTGTCTCCGGCAAGCTCGCCTGGATGGCGGTGGAGATCATGATGGCGCGCCAACTCACGTATTATGCCGCGCGCGAAAAGGACCATGGCCGGCGCTGCGACCTGGAAGCCGGCATGGCCAAGCTGCTCGCCGCCCGCGTCGCCTGGGCCAACGCCGACAACGCGCTGCAAATCCACGGCGGCAACGGCTACGCCCAGGAATATCCGATCAGCCGCGTGCTCTGCGACGCGCGCATCCTGAACATCTTCGAGGGTGCCGCCGAGATCCAGGCGCAGGTGATCGCGCGGCGGCTGCTGGACGCCGCGAACTAAGGTATCGTCGGGCGTGCTATCATGCCCGGCATGTCCGGTTTCATGACTGCGGCCATCGTGATCGGCCTTGTTGCCGTGCTCGGCGTCCTGTTGACAGGCGTTGTCTCCATGCTGCGCGGCGGCGAGTGGAACCGGAAACACGGCAATCAGCTCATGCGCTGGCGGGTGATCCTGCAATTCGGCACCGTGATTCTGCTGCTGATTTTCTTTCTGCTCTACGGCCATTGACGCGACACATGGTCAAACTCACCCGCATCTATACGCGCGGCGGCGACAAGGGCGAGACGTCGCTGACCGACGGCACGCGACTGCCGAAGCACGCGCTTAGAATTCAGGCCTATGGCAGCGTCGACGAAACCAACGCCGCAATCGGCCTGGCGCGGCTCCATACCAAGGGCGACGCCGACGCCATGCTGGCTCGCATTCAGAACGATCTGTTCGATCTCGGCGCCGACCTCAGTACGCCCGAAACCGACAAGCCGAAACATCCGCCGCTTCGCATCGCGCAAGCCCAAGTCGACCGTTTGGAGAAAGAGATCGACGCCATGAACGAGCGGCTCAAGCCGCTCAATTCCTTCGTGCTGCCGGGAGGCACGGCGGCCGCAGCGCACCTGCATCTGGCGCGCACCGTCTGCCGCCGCACCGAACGCCTAATCGTTGCGCTGTCCCAAAGCGAATCAATCAATCCAGCCGCGGTTCGCTACATCAACCGGCTGTCCGATCATCTTTTCGTTCTGTCGCGCCGCGTCAATAAAGACGGCGTTAAGGATGTGCTCTGGGTGCCGGGGGCCAATCGCTGAAAAGCCAATAAAATCGCGCTTTGGCGGCGCGAAATTTCCTTGCGCGCCGCAGATTGCGATTCGTTGACAGTCAAACCCTGGGTCATTATTGTGCACCGCCGCATGACCACTTGATCGCTCCAAGGGGGGCAGGGTGGGCGGCGCGGCGGTTCACGCCGCGGGCGCGCCACAGCCGGCGGAAGGCGATGTCCTGCGGCTGAGGCTCGGCCTTTGGAGAGTTCCAGACCATGAAAGTGCTCGTCGCTGTCAAGCGCGTCGTGGATTACAACGTCAAGATCCGCGTCAAAGCCGATAAGACCGGCGTTGAGCTCGCCAATGTGAAAATGTCCATGAACCCCTTCGACGAGATCGGCGTCGAGGAGGCAATTCGCCTGAAGGAAGCGGGCGTGGCGACGGAAATCGTCGCCGTCTCAATCGGTCCGGCGCAGGCGCAGGAAACGTTGCGCACGGCGCTGGCCATGGGCGCCGACCGCGGCATCCTGGTGAAGACCGACGTGGACGTGCAGCCGCTCGGCGTGGCCAAGCTGCTGAAGGCGGTGGCGGCGGCGGAAAATCCCGGCCTGTTCATTCTCGGCAAGCAGGCCATCGACGACGACAGCAATCAGACCGGCCAGATGCTGGCGGCGCTGCTCGGCTGGAGCCAAGGCACCTTCGCCTCGAAAATCAAGATCGCCGACGGCAAGGCGACGGTTACGCGCGAAGTGGACGGCGGCTTGATGACGGTCGAGCTGGTCATGCCGGCGGTGGTCACCACCGACCTGCGGCTCAATGAGCCGCGTTACGCCTCGTTGCCGAACATCATGAAGGCCAAGAAGAAGCCCATCGACGAGAAGACGCCGGATGCGCTCGGCGTCGACATCACGCCGCGGCTGAAGGTGCTCAAGGTCGAGGAGCCGCCGAAACGCCAGGCCGGCAAGAAGTTGAAGACGGTCGCCGAACTGGTCCAGGCGCTCAAGACCGAAGCGGGAGTGATCTGATGGCCGTCCTCGTCATCGCCGAACACGACAATCGGACGCTCAAGGGCGCCACCCTCAACACCGTCACCGCCGCCGCCAAAATCGACGCCGACGTTCATATGCTGGTCGCGGGCCAAGGTTGCAAGGCCATCGCCGATGCCGCCGCCAAGGTCGCCGGCGTGAAAAAAGTTCTGCTGGCCGACGACGCGGCCTATGCCAATGCGCTCGCCGAAAACATGGTGCCGCTGGTCATCGCTTTGGCGAAGAATTACGCGGCGGTGCTTGCCCCGGCCACCACCAGCGGCAAGAACATCATGCCCCGCGTCGCGGCGCTGCTCGACGTGGCGCAGATCAGCGAGATCGTGAAGGTCGAGGCGCCGGATACGTTCGTGCGGCCGATCTATGCCGGCAACGCCATGGCGACGGTGCAGTCGGTCGACAAGATCAAGATCATCACCGTGCGGACGACCGGGTTTCCGGCGGCGGCGGCGGAAGGCGGATCGGCGGCCGTCGAGGCCGTATCGAAGGCCGACGTGCCGAACCTTTCCAAGTTCGTCGGCCAGGAGCTGTCCAAGTCGGACCGGCCGGAATTGACCGCCGCCAAGATCGTCATCTCGGGCGGACGCGGCATGCAATCGGGCGAGAACTTCGTGCTGCTGGAGCGGGTGGCCGACAAGCTCGGCGCCGCCGTCGGCGCCAGCCGCGCCGCGGTGGACGCTGGCTTCGTGCCCAACGACTACCAGGTCGGCCAGACCGGCAAGATCGTCGCGCCGGAGCTCTACATCGCCGTCGGCATCAGCGGCGCCATCCAGCATCTGGCCGGCATGAAGGATTCCAAGGTGATCGTCGCGATCAACAAAGACGAAGAGGCACCGATCTTCCAGGTTGCCGATTACGGCATCGTCGGCGATCTGTTCAAGATCGTGCCCGAACTCGAAGCCGAGCTTTCGAAATAGCCGTCTCAGCCAACAACACGAGGCCTGGGCGCATATGATCAAGAAAATCGGCGTGATCGGCGCGGGACAGATGGGCAACGGCATCGCCCATGTCTGCGCGCTCGGCGGCTACGACGTGGTGCTCCAAGACATCAA
>DASQHM010000085.1:0-11957 GCA_035632095.1 Candidatus Cybelea sp.
CCGCGCGTCAACCGGCGAGATGGCGCGGGTTCGGCTCGGGCGGCGTCGCTGACGCAGATGTCTCGATCAACGTCGATCCGGCAGCGCTCGCCGGTGACGCGCTATGCCGCTTCGTCCTCGTCAATGAGCAGCTTCGCTGCCCTGGCGATAAGGCCCGAGCGGGTATAGCCCTCGCGCTCGGCATAGGCGTCAATCAGGCGCAACACGTCTTCCGGGAGTGTGATGTTGACGCGGATTGCTTTGGCGGCGTGCGCCGGTGACGCGACGAGCACAGCGACGGCATCGACGTTGTCTTTATCGGCCATAACCTGCTCAAGGCTGCTCGGCACCGGGATCGCTTCGCCGTCCTCGATCATGCCGCGAATATGCAGTGCGAGTGCCTCGATCGCCGACGCACGTGCCTCGTCCAGAGTTCTGCCGGCGGTGACGCATCCCGGAAAGTCGGGAAATGAAACGCCGTAGTCGCTGTCCGCTTCCTTGCGAATCAGGGCGATGTAGTCAGCCATGTCTGCCTCTCACTGTGCCGTAACCGAATCTCAACGCAGCTTCAGTTGCGCCTGCTTCTCGATGCTCCGGAGCGTGCCGATTGGAATGTCACGCTTTGGATGAACGACTGTGACGCGGCCCGGTTTGGCCGGATGCTTGAACTGCTTGTGGCTGCCTTGTTGGGCCACTTCGCGCCAGCCGTCCGCCCTTAGCTGCCGTATCACGTCCCGGCTGTCCACGTGTGTAAAGATACACACTATGGTGTCGTCTGCCAACACATAAATACACACCGCAGCTAGGTAGCCTTGGACTGGGCCCGAGTGCGCATGGCATTGGCTGTGCCGCCTCCTTACGCGATTTGACGCTTGCGGCGATGCGCCCCTATCCTCGCCACGACGCCTCTTCAATCGCGAGATGCCCATGTCCGATGCGGAGCAGATGCAGGAACGCTTGGAGCGCGCGCTCGCCCGCATAGAGGCCAGCGTCGCCCGCACGCCGCAGAACACCGCCCAGGCGGCGGCGATCAAGCTCGAGAACCGCACGTTGAAGGACGAACGCGAGCGCCTGGGGAAAACCCTGGCCGACTTGCAGGCGGAGAACACCGCGCTCCGTACCACGTCCGATGCGGTGGCGGGCCGGCTCGATCGCGCCATCGATCGTTTGCGCGCGCTGCTGGCGGCGGGATAAGGGGGACGTCATGGCCCAGGTCGAAGTCACGGTGAACGGCCGGAACTATATCGTCGGCTGCGGCGACGGCGAGGAAGATCACGTGCGCAGCCTGGCCGAATATCTCGACAGCCGCGTGCGCGACATCGCCAAGTCGGTGGGCCAGATCGGCGAGGCGCGGTTGCTGCTCCTCGCGGGCTTGATGGTGGCCGACGATCTCGCCAGCGCCATCGACCGGGTCGAGGACGCGGAAGAGGACCTGGCCAAGGTTAAGCAGGAAGCAACCATGTCGGGCCAGGTGCCGCTCGAGCAGCTTGCGCACCGACTCGAGGATATTGCCGGCCGCCTGGAGAGCGCCTAAGTATAGGGCAGGACGGTCGGCTGCCCGGTACGTCAGGCAAACTATCCCCGGGGCCAATGATTCATCCTTGGGAGCTGTCACTGCCGGGGTTCAGGCCCTGGACACATGGCGCCCACCTGGTTAGCCAGGCCACGGAGGGATCGTCGCGCCAACGGCCACGGCGGCCCCGTCCGCATCTTCCCGCCCGGCGCTCGCGCGCCCGCCGACACGCCGTAGCCATGATCCTCGCGCCATGACCCCCGAAGCGGCAGCGAAGCGGCGGCTGCGCACCGCGTTCCGGGCCGGGCGCGCGGCGATTGCCCTGGCGGCATCCCCTGATGCGCCGGTGCTAGCGGCGGACAATTTTCTCGCGCATATCTCGATGCCGCCGGGTGCGTGCGTCGCGGGGTACTGGCCGATCGGCGATGAACTGGATCCGCGTCCCCTCATGCTGCGCTTGGCCGGCGCCGGCTTGGCGATCGCCTTGCCCGTGGTCACCGCTCGCGGCGGGGCTTTGACGTTTCGCCGCTGGCTGCAAGAGGATGTGCTTGAGCCGGGCGTACTCGGCATCCACGTGCCGCCCGATACGGCCGAGGTTATGGTACCGCGGGTGTTGCTGGTGCCGCTCCTGGCATTCGACGGAACCGGCCATCGGCTTGGCTACGGCGGCGGCTATTATGACCGCACCCTGAGCGCGCTCCGCGCCAGCGGCCGCCCGGTAGCGGCCGTGGGCTTCGCTTATGCCGGACAGGAGCAACCGGCCTTGCCGTACACTGCGGCGGATCAGCGGCTCGATTGGGTCGTGACGGAACGGGAAGCAAGGACGTTCAAGTGAAGCTGCTCTATCTCGGCGACATCGTCGGCCGCTCCGGCCGCGAAGCGGTGACCGGCCACTTGCCGGAACTGCGGCGGCGCTACGATCTGGATTTCGTCGTCGCCAACGGCGAAAACGCCGCCGGCGGCTTTGGCATTACCGGGAAGATCTGCGAGGAATTCTACGCGCTCGGCGTCGACGTGATCACCACTGGCAATCACGTGTGGGACCAGAAGGAAACCTACGCCTACATCGAGGGCGACCCGCGGCTGCTGCGGCCGCAGAACTATCCGCGCGGCACGCCCGGCCGCGGCGCCGCCACCTTCAAGACCGCCAAGGGCAAGCGCGTTGCCATCATCCACGTGATGGGCCGCGTCTTCATGGATCCGCTGGACGATCCCTTCGCCTGCGTGGCGGCGGAGATGGCGAAGCTGGCGCTCGGCGGCAACGTGGATGCGATCCTCGTCGACGTGCATGGCGAAGCCACGTCGGAGAAGATGGCCATGGGCCATTTCGTCGACGGAAGGGCGACCATGGTGGTCGGCTCGCACAGCCACGTGCCGACGGCGGACGCCCAGGTCCTGCCGGGCGGTACCGCCTTCCAGACCGACGCGGGCATGTGCGGCGACTACAATTCGGTGATCGGCATGGACAAGGCCGAGCCGCTCAACCGTTTCCTGCGCAAGATTCCGGGCGGCCGCTTCGAGCCGGCGAGCGGCGAGGCGACGCTGTGCGGCGTGCTGGTGGAAAGCGACGACAAGACCGGCCTGGCGCTCGCCATCGATCCGGTGCGAATCGGAGGACGGCTCAAACCGACCCTTCCCGGCGGAAATTGATTCGGCGGCGCGGCGGGCGGCTGAATCGCCCTGGCAAAGGTGCTACAAAGATCGCCCATCGGGGGCTTCTGCCGGGATCCGCGGGCGGCGGGTCGCGGGTCGCCCGGTGCAAAAGAGAAGAGGGTGCGTGAGCGTATGGCCGGCCATTCCCAGTTCAAGAACATCATGCATCGCAAGGGCGCGCAGGACGCCAAGCGCGCCAAGATATTCACCAAGCTCATTCGCGAACTCACGACCGCGGCGCGCGCCGGGCTTCCCGACCCGAACGCCAACCCGCGGCTTCGCGCCGCCGTCCTGGCGGCGCGTCAGGCCAATATGTCGAAGGAAACGGTCGAGCGCGCCATCAAGCGCGGCGCCGGCGCCTCAGAAGGCGACAATTACGAGGAAGTGCGTTACGAGGGCTATGGGCCCGGTGGCATCGCCGTGATCGTCGAGGCGCTGACCGACAACCGCAACCGCACCGCGAGCGACGTGCGCTCGGCCTTCACCAAGCACGGCGGAAGCCTCGGCGAGACCGGCTCGGTGGCGTTCATGTTCGAGCGCGTCGGCCAGATCCTGTTCGCCGCCGCCAAGGCTAGCGCCGACGACATGTTCGAGGCGGCCATCGAAGTCGGCGCCGACGATTGCAGCGCGGGCGCCGACGAGCACGAAATCATCTGCAAGCCCGATGCTTTCGTTTCCGTGCGCGAGGCTTTGGAAAAGCGGTTTGGCGATCCGAAGAGCGCCAAGATCATCTGGAAGCCGCTCAACACCGTGCCGGTGGACGAAGTGCGCGCCGAAACCCTGTTCAAGATGCTCGAGGTGCTGGAAGACAGCGACGACGTGCAGAACGTGTACGCCAATTTCGAAGTCACCGACGAGATCATGCAAAAGCTGAGCGCCTAGGGGCGCTGCATCTTCATGCGACTGCTCGGCCTCGACCCTGGACTGCGGAGCACCGGCTGGGGCGTGATCGAGGCCGTCGGCAACCGGCTCCGCCACCTTTCCAATGGCGTCGTGAAATCCGACGGCGACGCGCCGATCGAGCGGCGGCTGCTGCAGATTCACGACGGCCTGCAGCAGGTGCTGGCCGAATGGCTGCCGGATGCGGCGGCGGTGGAAGAGACCTTCGTCAACAAGAACCCCGTCTCCACGCTCAAGCTCGGCCTGGTGCGCGGCGTCGTGCTACTGGTGCCGGCGCTGAACCAGGTGCCGGTGGCGGAATACGCGCCGAACCTGATCAAAAAGTCCGTGGTCGGCACCGGCCACGCGGAGAAACTGCAGATCCACGCCATGGTGCGGGTGATCCTTCCCGGCTGCGCCATCGCCGGGCCGGACGCGGCCGACGCGCTGGCGGTCGCGATCTGTCATGCCCATCATGCCGCGAGCCTCGGCGCGGCGCGCACGCGGCTGGCGCGCGCGGGAGCGGGACCGTGATCGGACGGCTCTCCGGCATCCTCGATTCCGTAGGCGAAGACTGGGCCATGCTGGACGTGAACGGCGTCGGTTACGTGGTGCATTGTTCGCGGCGCACGCTGAGTGCGCTGCCGCGGCCGGGCGAGCCGGCGCGCCTCTTGATCGCGACCGTCATGCGTGAAGACGCCATCAACCTCTACGGCTTCTCCGAGGCCGCGGAGAAAGAATGGTTCGCCGTTCTGCAAACCGTGCAAGGCGTCGGCGCCAAGGTGGCGCTCGCCATCCTGTCGGTGCTCGGTCCCGCAGAGCTGGTGCAGGCGATCGCGGCGCAGGACCGCGCCGCGCTGGCCAAAGCGAGCGGCGTCGGGCCGAAACTCGCGACCCGCATAATGACCGAACTGCGCGACAAGGCAGGGCAGATCGCGCTCGGTCACGCCGCCGCCACGCTCGGCGGGCCGCCGCCGGTCGCCGGCAGCGCGGCGGATGCGGTCTCGGCCCTGGTCAATCTCGGCTACCGCCGCACCGAAGCCTTCTCGGCCATCGCCAAGGCGAGCCGCGAGCTCGGTGACGGCGCCGGCGTCGAAGCGCTGATCCGCAGCGGCCTGAAGGAACTGGCGCGATGAGCGGCGGGCGCCTGGTGCAGGGCCGCACCGCCGACGGCGATGAGGCTGAGGCGCATTTCCGCCCGCAGACGCTCGAGGACTTCATCGGCCAGCGCGAGCTGCGCGAGAACCTGCGCGTGTTCATCGAAGCGGCGAAAGCGCGGAGCGAGGCGCTGGACCATGTGCTGTTCTTCGGGCCGCCCGGTCTCGGCAAGACCACGCTGGCGCAAATCGTCGCCCGCGAACTCGGCGTGAATTTCCGCGCCACGTCGGGGCCGGTGATCGCCAAGGCCGGTGACCTTGCGGCGCTGCTGACCAACCTCGAAGCGCGCGACGTGCTGTTCATCGACGAGATCCACCGCCTCAATCCCGCCGTCGAGGAAATCCTCTATCCGGCCATGGAGGATTTTCAGCTCGACCTCATCATCGGCGAGGGACCGGCGGCGCGCTCGGTGCGCATCGACCTGCCGCCGTTCACGCTGATCGGCGCCACCACGCGCTCGGGCCTGATCACCACGCCGTTGCGCGAGCGCTTCGGCATTCCGCTCCGCCTCAACTTCTACCACCCGGACGAGCTCGAACTCATCGTGCGGCGCGGCGCGCGCGTCCTTGGCATGACCTTGAACGACGAAGGCGCCAGCGAAATCGCCCGCCGCGCCCGCGGCACGCCGCGGGTGGCCGGGCGGTTGTTGCGGCGCGTGCGCGACTTCGCCGCCGTGGCGAAGGCGGCGGTGATCGACAAGGTGAAGGCCGATGCGGCGCTGACGCGGCTCGAGGTCGACGCGCGCGGGCTCGATGCCATGGACCGGCGCTACCTGCGCACCATCGCCGTCGATTACGCGGGCGGGCCGGTCGGCGTGGAGACCATGGCCGCGGCGCTGTCCGAACCGCGAGATGCCATCGAGGACATCATCGAGCCGTACCTTATCCAGCAGGGCCTGCTGCAACGGACGCCGCGCGGCCGGCTGCTGACCCACGCGGCCTTCGCTCACCTCGGCTTGTCCATGCCGAAGACCCTCGCGGCGGCGCAATTCGAGCTGATGAGCGATGACGGCGCGGAAGGCGGCGGGGGCGATGCCTGATGCCGTGTCCCTCGGCCGCGTCGAGGGCGACCGCCACATCCTGCCGCTCAGGGTTTACTGGGAAGACACGGATGCCTCGGGGATCGTCTACTACGCCAACTACCTCCGTTTCATCGAGCGCGGGCGGAGCGACCTGCTCAGGCTCGCAGGCTTCAGCCAGCAACGTCTCATGGACGACCACGGCTTGGCGCTCACGGTGCGGACCTGCCGCATCGACTACCTTCGCCCGGCGCGCCTCGACGACGAAATCGAGGTTCATTCCCGGTTAACCGAATTGAAGGGCGCGAGCGTAACCGCCTTGCAAAGCGTGCTCCGCGCCGGCACCGAGCTGGCCCGGGCCGAAGTCCGCATCGCCTGCATCGACCGGGCCGGCCGGCCGAGGCGCCTGCCCGAGCAAGTCCGCCGGGCCCTTGCCGCAATTTCGCCTTCCTCTCCATCTACCTGAGGTTCCCATGGGTAACGACGCGTTGACTGCCACCCAACTGACCGGCTCGGTGAGCACCGATCTCTCCATGATCGGGCTGTTCCTGAACGCCGATATCGTCGTCAAAGCGGTGATGATCGCCCTGCTTTTGGCGTCGTTTTGGTGCTGGGCCATCATCTTCGAGAAGATCATGCGGCTCCGCCGCGTGATCGCCCAAGCCGACCGCTTCGAGAACGACTTCTGGTCGGGCGGCTCGCTCGAAACCCTGTACGACCGGATCGGCGTCAGCCCCGACCATCCCATGGCGGTGCTCTTCGCGTCGGCTATGCGGGAATGGCGGCGGTCCACGGAAAAGGGCCTGGTACGCGGCGAGGCGCTGGTCGCCGGCGTGCAGCAGCGCATCGCCCAGGTCATGCGGGTCACCATCGACCGAGAATTGGAGCGGCTCGAACGCTATCTCGGGTTTCTAGCGACGGTCGGTTCGACGGCGCCGTTCCTCGGCCTGTTCGGCACCGTGTGGGGCATCATCAACAGCTTCCACTCCATCGCGCTCAGCAAAAACACCTCCATTGCGGTCGTCGCCCCGGGCATCGCCGAGGCGCTGTTCGCGACGGCGCTCGGTCTCGTGGCCGCGATCCCGGCGGTCGTCGCCTACAACAAATTCTCCAGCGACCTGAATCACTACGCCACCCGGCTCGAGGGCTTCGCGGGTGAATTCCAGGCGATCCTCTCGCGTCAATTGGACGAGGAGGCGGCCTGATGGCGGTGCAGCTCCAGGCAAAACGGGGGCAGCGCAGCCGGCACAGGCAGATGAGCGAGATCAACGTGACGCCGTTCGTCGACGTCATGCTGGTGCTCTTGATCGTGTTCATGGTCACCGCGCCGCTGCTGACCGTCGGCGTGCCGGTCGACTTGCCGAAGACCAAGGCCAACACCATCGAGGGCAAGGACGAGCCGCTGGCGATCAGCATGGATGCGCAAGGTCGCATTTACCTGATGGAAACCGAAACCCCGCTAGACCAGCTCGTGCCGCGCCTCCAGGCGATTTCGCAAGGAGCGTCGGACCGGCGCATTTTCGTGCGCGCCGACCAATCGATCGCCTACGGCAAGGTGCTGGAAGTGATGGGCGTCATCAACGCCGCCGGATTTTCCCGCGTCGCCCTGGTCTCGCAGGCGCCGGCGGGGGCAGCCCCGGCCCGACTCAAACGCTAGGGGACGCGGCGCCATGGCGATGGCGAGAGCGGTTCACATGGGCGAAGGCCAGAGCATCGCGCGCTCCGGCCTGGTGCTGTCCGGACTGCTGCATGCCATCGCCGTCGTGGTCATGGTGTTCGGATTGCCGTGGTTCGTGTCGGCGCCGAAGGACGCGGAGCCGCCGGTCGTGGTCGACCTCGAACTGGCGCAGATCGCCGACAAGACCAATCCGCCGCCGCCCCAGGCAGAGGTGAAGCCCGAGCCGCCGAAGCCCGAGCCGGCCAAGCCCGTGGCCAAGGTCGAGCCGAAGCCGGAGCCGCCGAAACCGCCGGAGCCGAAGCCCGAACCGCCGAAGCAGGCGGAAGCGCAACCGGCGCCGGAGCCGCTGCCGAAGCCGAAAGAGACGCTGAAGGCGGTGGAGAAGCCGCCCGAGCCGACGCCGCTGCCGAAGGCCAAACCGGCGCCGAAAGCGACCGACATGCTGGCCGCGCTGCTTGACAAGCGCGTCAGGAAAGAGGCGCCGCCGAACCCGCAGACGCAGGCCTCGACGCCGCAGCCGCAGCTCAAGACGTCCAACACCAACCAGCTCTCGAACCTGACGCAGCCGCTCACCATCAGCGAACTCGATGCGGTACGGGCGCAGATCGAACGCAACTGGTCGGTTCCGGCCGGCGCCCGAGATGCGGCCAACCTCATCGTGCGCATCCACATTGCGCTCAATCCGGACGGTACTCTCAGCGGCGCCCCCCGCATTCTCGATCAGTCGCGCATGGACGACCAGTTCTACCGCGCCGCCGCCGAAAGCGCGGTGCGCGCGATCTACAAGAGCGAGCCCTTGAAGCTGCCGATCGACAAATACGACAGCTGGCGCGACATCGAGTTGAACTTCAATCCGAAGGACATGTTGGGCGGATGAAATTTGATCTTGGCAAACGACTTTTCGCCGTCGCTGCCGCGCTGCTGCTTGCGTTCGCATCGGCGGGTTCGCCGGCGCGCGCGGAACTGCATCTCGACATCACGCGCGGCAACATCAATCCGCTGCCCATCGCGGTTTCGACCTTCGATGCCGACGACGCGAACGCGGCGAAGGTCGGCACCGATGAAGCGAGCGTCGTGCGCGCCGATCTGGAGCGTTCCGGGTTGTTCAAGCCGATCGATCCGGCGGCTTACATCCAGAAGCCCAAGGATATGCGGGTGCAGCCGCGGTTTCAGGATTGGCGGGTCATCAACGCGCAGGCGCTGGTGACCGGCCGCGTCGAGCCGCAGCCCGACGGTCGGCTCCGCGTCGAGTTCCGCCTGTGGGACGTATACGGCGAAACGCAACTGACCGGGCTGCAATACTTCACCACGCCCGACAATTGGCGCCGCGTCGCGCATTTGATCGCCGACGCGATCTATAAGCGCCTCACCGGCGAAGACGGATATTTCGACACGCGCATCGTCTACGTGTCGGAGACCGGGCCGTTCAACAATCGCCAGAAGCGGCTCGCCATCATGGATCAGGACGGCTTCAACAACCATTACGTCACCAACGGGCAATACCTCGTGCTGACGCCCCGCTATTCGCCGACCTTGCAGGAAATCACCTACCTGTCGTTCATCAACAACCGGCCGCGCGTCTATCTCTACAACATCGACACCGGCCGGCAGGAAGTGGTCGGCGACTTTCCCGGCATGACCTTCGCGCCGCGGTTCTCGCCCGACGGCAACAAGGTGATCATGAGCATGGCGCTCGAAGGCAATACGGACATCTACACCATGGACCTGCGGACGCGGGTCAAGACGCGCCTGACTTCGGATCCGGCGATCGACACCTCGCCCTGCTATTCGCCGGACGGCAGCCAAATCACTTTCAATTCCGACCGCGGCGGAACGCCGCAGCTCTACGTGATGAACGCCGACGGTTCGAACCAGCGCCGCATCAGCTTCGGCGACGGCCGCTACGGCACCCCGGTGTGGTCGCCGCGCGGCGACCTGATCGCCTTCACCAAGAACCTCGGGCCGACCTTCTATATCGGCGTCATGCGGCCCGATGGATCCGGCGAAAGGCTTTTATCCGAAAGCTACCTGGACGAGGGACCCACCTGGTCGCCCAACGGGCGGGTCATCATGTTCTTCCGGGAAGTGCCCGCGGATACCCAGGGCAGGGGGGGCAAAGTGCGGCTTTGGTCGGTGGATTTGACGGGGTATAATTTGCGCGAAGTCGTTACGCCGACTGATGCTTCTGACCCCGCATGGTCACCCTTGTCCCCCTTGATTCGATAGGGGAGCGTCTATATATTGCGCGTCGCGTTCCCAAGACGGTACAAACATTCGATTCTACTTTGGGGCCCGGACGCGGTTTCTTGCCGGTGTCTGTCGTTTGCTATCTGATGCGGAACTTCAACGACCAATTCCTCCAAGGGGAGTAAAATAAAATGCGCCTCACCTCGTTCGGTACGAAGATTTTGGCCGTCTTTGCTGCCGTGTTCTTGCTCGCGGCCTGCGAAACCACCCCTGAGAACAAGGGTGCGACCGGCGGCACAGGCGGCGCCGCGCAGGCGACCCAGCCGGGCGGCCCGACCAAGGGCTCGAAGGAAGACTTCGTGATCAATGTCGGCGATCGCGTGTTCTTCGACTTCGACAAATACAACATTCGCTCCGATGCCCGCACGACGCTGGAGAAGCAGGCTGCGTGGCTGAAGCAATATCCGCAGTACACGATCACAGTTGAGGGCCATTGCGACGAGCGCGGCACGCGCGAGTACAACTTGGCTCTCGGCGAGCGGCGCGCCAATTCGGTGAAGAACGCGCTGGTCAGCCTCGGCATCCCGACGGCGCGCATCAAGACGATCTCCTACGGCAAGGAGCGTCCGGTGGCAGCCGGCCACAACGAGGCGGCTTGGGCGCAGAACCGTCGCGGCGTGACCGTTCTGAACTGACGCTGACGGTCGAGGTTCCGCTTTACCGCCCGTCTGGCGCGCCGGCATTGTCCGGTGCGCCGGCGGGCGGTTTCGTTTTGCAGGGCGTTGCGACGCCCTCATGCTTCGACCCCTTCGACACGCCCCGCGCCTCATCCTGAGCTTGTCGAAGGATCGAGGGCGCGGGTCTGCTCAGGGTGAGGGCTCAGCATGAGGTCGAGATAAAGTCCTCACCCTGAGCTTGTCGAATGGTGAGGCCCTTGCATGGCAGACCTTATTTCAGCCCGATTTCGGCGGCATGATTCCGCGATGACCAAATCGATCGTTCGAATTGCCGTGGCAGCGATCTTCGTCGCGCTCGTTGCCGCGCCGGTACGGGCGCAGACCGCCAACGAGACGAAGGTGCTGCTCGATCGCATCACGCGTCTTGAGACCGAGCTGAACCAGCTCGAGCGGCAGGTCTACAGCGGCAAGTCGTCTTCGTCGCCGAGCGCCGGGTCTCCGGCCGCGGGCGGCGCGCCAAGCGGCGATGCCGGCATTGCGCTCAACGACCGGCTCGACGATCTGGACGGCCGCATCCGCGACCTGACCGGCCGCATCGAGGAGATCAATCACCAAAACAAGGTTTTGTCCGACCGCCTCGACAAACTGGTGGCGGACGTCGATTTCCGGTTCCGCGCCCTGGAAAAAGGCGGCGGCGCCGATCAGGGCGCCGCGGCTCCGGCCGCGGGACAAGCCGCGGGCGCTGGACCGGCCCAGGAAGGCGCCGCGCCGCCGCGCAACCTCGGCACGCTTTCCGCGGGCGACCTGAAGGCATCGGACCAGCAGGCGGCGCTGACACCGCCGCAGCCGGTGAAGCTGCCGCAAGGGCCGCCCCACGATCAGTACAACTACGCCACCGATCTCTTGCATCAGGGTGACTACGCCGGCGCCGAGCAGGCGCTCACGCAGTTCATCGCCCAGCATCCGAGCGATCCGCTGGCCTCCCCGGCACAGTACTGGCTCGGAGAGACCTTTTTCGTTCGCCAGCAATACGACCGCGCCGCCAAGGCGTTTCTCGCCGGCTACCAGAAGTACCCGAAGACCACCAAGGCGCCGGACGATCTGCTCAAGCTCGGCATGAGCTTGAACGCGCTGAGCCAGAAAAAGGAATCCTGCGCGGTATACCAGCAGCTCGCCACCGAATATCCGAACGCGGAAGCGCGAATCAAGACCAGC
>DASQHM010000086.1:0-3292 GCA_035632095.1 Candidatus Cybelea sp.
GGCCAACGTGCGGCTCTACAAGGCGTGCTTCGCCTTGAGCGAGGTGGAGTACATGAAGCCGCGGCCTGCGTTCTTCAAAAGCATCCACGGCACGCTGAACCATCTTCTGCTGACGGACAGGCTTTGGCTCGGCCGCTTCGAACACAAGGCGTATCCAGTCACCTCGCTTAGCCAGCAGCTCTATGCGGACCGCGTGGGACTGGAGGTCGCGCGCCGCGCCGAAGACGCGCGCATCGTTTCTTTCGTGGATGGCTTGTCGGATTCCGATCTGGCGGGCACGCTGAACTACGCCAACACCAGCGGCAAGGCGTTCAGCGATCCGCTGGCGCAGCTCCTCGCGCATCTGTTCAATCACCAGACCCATCACCGGGCGCAGGTGCATGACCAGTTGTCGCAGACGACGGTGCCGCCGCCGGAGCTCGACTATCTGTTGTTCAACCGCGCAGGAGCAGCAGGTTGAGCGGATTGAGCAGCGCGTAGAGGCGGTCGAAGCGCGCCTTGAAGGCGAACCAGTCGAGTCCGAGACGCGCGGGCATGTCGGCGAGTTTGCGCTTGCCGTCGATCCATTGCGCCACCGCCGCCGCGCCATCGGGTATGGGCAGCGCCACCGAGTGGCCGTCCAGGTCGAGCGCGAGCGCGCCGCCCCGGCTCAAGGTGGCGATCAAGGCTTTGCCATCGCCGTCGCGCCAGAGCGGGATGGCGTCCGCATTATTTGCCGAGGCGACGGCTTGCGATTCGCGGCCCCGCGGCACCGCATAGACCACGTGCGATTTCATGTTTCCGGAGAGCAATTCCGCGAGCGCGCAAGCCTCGAGCCAGGGCAAGGCCTTGGCGCGCTCGATCAACGCCGCATCCTTGAGCCAGGTCGCGGGCCGATAGCGAATGGGCTCGATGAACGCGGTCGGCGCCAATCGGGCGCCATCGAGCAGGCCGGCGATTTCCGGCACGCTATAGGCGCGGTCGCGCGCATGCAGCAGCAGGTCGAACAGCGCCGCGTCGCCGCCCGAAAGATGATCGCCGAGGTAGGGGTTGCGCTTCAGCCAATTGGTCGGCGGCAGGTCCCGCAGCAACTTGCGCGCAATCGCCACTTGGCTCTTCGACGGCTCGGCGCCGGCCAGCGTTCGCAAGGCTGCTTGCAGCGGATAGACGCCGGTCCGCCCGAGCGCGCCATAGAGCATCAGGCCCATGCCGCCGTCCGGCGCCAATTGCCGCGCCAGCGCCTGCAGACCGGCCGGCGGATCGGCGAGGTGATGCAGCACGCCGCAGGCATCGATGTAATCCCACGGACCCGGCGCCAGACCGGCAACGTCGAGCAGCGAGCCGGTGACGAAGCGGATACCTTCAAGCTTGCGCGCGGCGATGCGCGCTTCGGCGATGGCGCGCGACGCAGCCGACAGATCGAGATAGGCGATTTCGGCGGCGATGCCGCGATCGGCGCATTGCTGCGCCAGCATGACCAATCCGTCGCCGGTGCCGCCGCCGGCGAACAGGGCGCGAAACGGACGCCCGCGCGGCAGGCGGCCGGCAAAGCAATAATGCGTCAGTTCGTCGAGATGGCTGGGCGAGCCGGTGATGAGCCGCTTGGCCTCGTCGGCGGGATCGCGCGCCGGATAGGGATAGGCCTCGTATTGTTCCGCGACCGGATCGGCCGCTTCACCTTGCGAGGCCAACCCTCAAGCCTTGCGCACCGCGATGACCGCCTTGCCGGCGACTTTTCGCGCCGCAAGCGCGTTCATCGCATCCGCCACCTTGTCGAGCGGGTAGGTGGACGAGACGTAGGGCTTGAGCTTGCCCTCGGCATACCACTTCAACATGGTCTCGAAGTTCTTGCGGTTGGCGTCCGGCGTGCGGGCGGTGAACGAGCCCCAGAACACGCCGACCACTTCGCAACCCTTCAGCAGGATCAGGTTCGCCGGTGCTTGCGGGATGCGGCCGGCGGCAAAGCCGATCACCAGCAGCCGTCCCTCCCAGGCGATGCAGCGGAGCGATTCGTCGAACACGTCGCCGCCCACCGGGTCGTAGATCACGTCGGCGCCCTTGTCGCCGGTGATTTCCTTCACCCGGTCGCGCACCTTCTCATGGGAATAGTTGATCAGATGGTCGGCGCCGTATTTCTTGGCGACGGCGAGCTTCTCGTCCGATCCGGCGGTGGCGATGACGCGCGCGCCCAGAAGCTTGCCGACTTCGACCGCGGTCAGGCCGACGCCGCCGCCGGCGCCGTGCACCAGCAACCATTCGCCAGCCTTGAGGTGCCCGCGATCGATCAACGCGTGATAGGTGGTGCCGTAGGTGATCGGAAATGCCGCGGCGGAGGCAAAATCCATACTGTCGGGAATGCGGTAGACCGACTGGCCGGGTGCCACGACTTCTTCGGCGAAACCGCCGGTGCCGGTGGAGGCCATGACCCGGTCGCCGACCTTGACGGTCTTCACGTCGGGCGCCACCTCGAGCACCACGCCACCCACTTCCATGCCGGGGCTGAACGGGAACGGCGGCTTGAACTGGTATTTGCCCTGGGTGACCAGCAGGTCGGGGAAATTGACGCCGGCCGCGTGCACGGCGATCCGCACCTGGTTCTGGCCGACCTTGGGGCTCGGAACGTCCTCAAGCACCAGCGACTCGGGCGGCCCATAGGCCTTGCACAACACCGCTTTCATCCGCTTCATCCTTCCGTCTTCGGGCGACTGGACCTGATAGCCCGAAGGGCGCGCGCCGTCAAACCCGTGCCGCTATAATGCGCCATGGCATGGCGGGAGCGGCGAATGCGCGGCTTTTTCGGCGTCGGGGTCGAGGGCATATCCAAGCTGATGAACGCCGGCAATCTCTTTCGTTCGGCCCATGCCTTCGGCGCCAGCTTCGTCTTCACCATCGCGGCGGACGCAAGACTGCGCCGCTCGCCGTCCGATACCAGCCGCACGCCGGAACATCTGCCCTGGTACGACTTCGCATCGCCGACCGATTTGGCGTTACCGAGCGGCTGTCAGCTTGTGGGCGTCGAGCTGCTGGACGAGGCGGTGGAGCTGCCGACCTTCCGCCATCCCTCGCGCGCCGCTTACGTGTTCGGGCCGGAGCGCGGCGCGCTCTCGCCGGCGCTGGTGGCGCGCTGCCAGCACCTAATTCGCATCCCGACCGGCTTCTGCATCAATCTGGCGTCGGCCGGGGCCGTGGTGATGTACGACCGGTTGCTCACGCTCGGCCGCTTCGCCGAACGGCCGCTGTCGCAGCAGGCAGCGCCGCTGCCCAAACCGCCCCATGTTCACGGCGGCCCGATTCGCCGCCGCGCCCGGCGGCA
>DASQHM010000087.1:0-24036 GCA_035632095.1 Candidatus Cybelea sp.
GAATTCACCAAATGGCCGGACCAGCTCGACTTCTCGGCGGAACTCTCCAAGGTGCGCGCGGCGAAGCCGGATGCGGTCTTCGTGTTCTATCCGGGAGCAGCCGGCGTGCAATTCCTGACCCAGTACGCGCAGGCCGGCCTGAAGGGCCAGATCCCGCTCTACACGGCCTTCACCATCGACGCCACCACCCTGCCGTTGCAAAAGGACCTGGCGCTCGGCGTGCCGGGCGCACAGCAATGGGTGAACGACCTGCCGAACGCCGCGAACAAGAAATTCGTTGCCGACTTCCGCGCCAAGTACAAGCGCTATCCGTCGTTCTACGGCGCGCAAGCCTATGACGCGGCGAACCTCATCAACAGCGCCGTGGTCGCGGTGAAGGGAGACCTGACGAAGAAGGACGCCATGCGCGACGAAATGAGCAAGGCGAACTACGCCTCGGTGCGCGGGCCGTACAAGTACGGCAACAACCACTTCCCGATCCAGAACTTCTATCTGCAGGAAACCGTGAAGGACGCCGACGGCACCTTCACATTGAAGACCGTAGCCACGATCCTGAAGGACAATCAGGACCAGTTCCACGACAAGTGCCCGATGAAGTGATAGCGGGCGAACGAGCGCAAGCACGGCCCCGCCGCATTTTCGTCGCGGCGGGGCGCCGTCCGCCATCGCCGGCGCGGCTTAAGTTTCGACCGCGCGCCTAACGTCAACGCCTCGCCGAGCGGATCGCCGGACCGATGCTGCTCCTCCTCGAACAGGTTCTGAACGGCATTCAGTTCGGCCTGCTGCTCTTCCTCTTGGCCGCGGGCCTGACGCTGGTCTTCGGCATCATGGACCTGGTCAATCTGGCCCATGGCTCGCTCTACATGATGGGCGCCTATTTCGGCGCCACGTTCGTCGCCCGGACGCACAGCTTCGTGCTCGGCGCGGTCCTGGCGCTGATCGCGACGCTGCTGCTCGGCTTTGTGCTCGAATTCATCGCCATGCGCCCGCTTTACGGGCGCGATCACCTCGATCATGTGCTCGGCACCTTCGGCCTGATCCTGTTCTTCAACGAACTCGTGCGGCTGATTTGGGGACCGGCGGGATTGAGCCTGCCGCTGCCAAGCCAGATGAACGTGCCGGTCGAGGTCCTGCCCGGCGTGCAATATCCGGTCTATCGACTGGTCATCATCCTGGTCTCCCTTGCTGTCGCAGCATTTCTCTACGTGTTTCTGTCGCGGACGCGGATCGGCATGCTCATCCGCGCCGGCGCTTCGAATCGCGAAATGGTCGGCGCGCTCGGCGTCGACATTCAGTTGCTGTCGACCTTGGTGTTCGGCGTCGGCGCCGCCTTGGCCGGGCTCGCCGGGTTGATGCAGGCGCCGATCCTGACCGTCCAGATCGGCATGGGCGAGAACATCCTGATCCTGGCCTTCGTGGTGATCGTCATCGGCGGCATCGGATCGATCCGGGGCGCGTTCGTGGCGGCGCTGCTGGTCGGCCTCATCGACACTGTCGGGCGCGCCTTCTTGCCCGACCTGCTGCGGCTGACGTTGTCGGCGACCGCCGCAGCCACCGCCGCGCCCGCGCTCTCCTCCATGCTGATCTATCTGCTGATGGCTTTGGTCCTGGTGATACGCCCCGAAGGTCTTTTCCCGGCGTCCGGCCGATGACCCGGCGTCTCGATCCGAACGCTTGGCTTGCTGGAGCAGTCCTGGTGTTCCTGGTCCTCGTGCCCGTCTATGTGGCGTTGACTGGCAATGCCTTTGTCATGACGCTCTTCACGCGCATCATCATTCTGGCGGTGGCGGCCATCAGCCTGAACCTTATCCTCGGTTACGGCGGCATGGTGAGCTTCGGCCACGCCGCCTATCTCGGCATCGGCGGGTACGCCATCGGCATCCTGGCGCATTACGGCGTCAATTCCGGCTTCATCCAGTGGCCGGCGGCGATCGCCGCTTCCGCCTGCTTCGCGCTTGTCACCGGCGCGCTGTCGCTGCGCACCCGCGGCGTCTACTTCATCATGATCACGCTGGCCTTCGCGCAGATGATCTACTACGTGGTCGCGGGCCTGGACGCCTATGGCGGCGACGACGGTTTGACCATCTACAAGCGCAGCCAGTTCGGCGGATTGATCGATCTGGCCGACCGCACGCAGTTCTACTATCTCTGCTTCGCCGTCCTGGTGCTGGCGCTCGGCCTGGTCTGGCGCGTCACGAATTCGCGCTTCGGCATGGTGATCCAGGGTTCGCGATCCAACGACCGCCGCATGCAGGCGATCGGCTTCCCGACATTCCGATATCGCCTCGCCTGTTTCGTCATCGCCGGATCGCTTTGCGGCCTCTCGGGCGCGCTGCTCGCCAACCACACCGATTTCGTCAGTCCGGCGATGATGTACTGGACCCGCTCGGGCGATCTCATCGTCATGGTGGTGCTGGGCGGCATGGGCACCCTGTTCGGGCCGCTGGTCGGCGCGATCGCCTTGCTGGTGCTGGAGGAGGTGCTTTCCGGCGTGACCGAATACTGGCAGATCATTCTCGGACCCCTCCTGTTGCTGGTCGTGCTCTTCGCCCGCGGCGGCATCGGCGGCTTGCTGACGGAGGCGCGCCGTGCCTGAAGCGCTTCTGCAGGTCGACGGATTGGTGAAACGCTTCGGCGGCATCGTCGCCTCCGATTCCATCGCTCTCGACGTGTTCGGCCGCGAAATTCACGCCATCATCGGACCCAACGGCGCCGGCAAGACCACGCTGATCGGCCAATTGACCGGCGAACTGACGCCCAATGCGGGCCGCATCCGCTTTCTCGGCCGAGACGTGACGCGGACGGCAGTGTACCGGCGAAGCTGGCTCGGACTCGCGCGCTCGTTCCAAGTGACGTCGATTTTTCGCGACCTCTCGGCCCTGGACAATGTGGCGCTTGCCGTGCAGGCCCATTCCGGCCACTCGTTCCGGCTCTGGCGCAATGCCCGATCGGATCCCGCGCTTTATGAACCGGCGCAACGCGCGTTGCAGCGTGTCGGCCTCGGCGAGCGCGGCCACCTGCAGGCAGTGCGCCTCAGCCATGGCGAGCAGCGGCAGCTTGAGATCGCCATGGCGCTCGCGACCGGACCGCGCGTGCTGCTGCTGGACGAGCCCATGGCAGGCATGGGGCCGGAAGAATCCGCGCGCCTGGTCGATTTGCTGCTCGCGCTGAAGCAGGATCTCGGCATCCTGCTGATCGAGCACGACATGGCGGCGGTGTTCGCCCTTGCCGACCGCATCACGGTGCTGGTCTACGGCCGCGTCATCGCCAGCGGCACGCCGGACGCGGTCCGCGCCGATCCCCAGGTCAGGCAGGCGTATCTCGGCGAAATGGAACATGGCGGGGCGGCTCATGGCTGACGCGCCGCTGCTCGAATTGGAAGGCATCGAGACCTTTTACGGCCGCAGTCAGGTGTTGTTCGGGGTTTCGATGAGCATCGCGCGGGGCGAAGTGGTGACCCTCATGGGCCGCAACGGCATGGGCAAGACCACGACCGTGCGATCGATCATGGGCCTAACGCCCGCCAGCGCCGGCGCCATCCGCATCCTCGGCAAGGACGTGCGCGGCGTTCCCGCCCACCGCATCGCCAAGCTCGGCCTCGGCCTGGTGCCGGAAGGCCGCCAGATCTTCCCGAACCTCACGGTGCGCGAAAATCTCGTCGCCACGGCGGCAAACCGGAGCGGCAGTGCGACGCCGTGGACGCTCGCGCGGATCGTTGAACTCTTCCCCCGCCTCGCCGAACGCGCCGGCAGCATGGGAAACCTCCTGTCCGGCGGCGAGCAGCAAATGCTGGCGATCGGCCGGGCCCTGATGACCAACCCGCGGTTGCTGATCCTGGACGAGGCGACCGAAGGCTTGGCGCCCCTGGTCAGAGCCGAGATCTGGGAATGCCTCGCCAAATTGAAGGCCGCCGGGCAATCCATCCTGGTCATCGACAAGAACGTCGACGCGCTGACGCGCATCGCGGATCGGCACTACATGATCGAAAAGGGTCGCGTGGTGTGGAACGGCTCGTCAGCGCAACTGGAGCGCGCCGAGGAGATTTTGCACCGTTATCTGGGCATTTAGCCCCCGGGCGCAATCATTCCTTAACCCCACCGGGCTGTAATTCCTTCGGAGTCGCACTCTGGGGGATGTTTGTGACCGCCGACACCGATCAATTCAATCGGTCGCATGAAACCGCGGGCGCCGCCATGGCGCTCATGCAGCGAAAACTGATCGCCGTCAGCCCGAAAAGTTTCTGGGTCTGGTTCGAATATTGCCGCGGCAGCAATCTCGAGCTGGTACGCACCATCGACGTGCTGATCTCGAACAATCGCGAATTCACCGACGACCTCAACGAAGAGCTCTACGACCAGTTCTTCACCGCGAGCCGCGAGACCAAGGCGGTGCGCGAGACCGGCCAGCGTGTGCAAGAGACGTTGAACGAAGTGCTGACCTGGCTCGGCGAAGCGGAAAGCGGCGCCAAGACCTACGGCGAGACCCTGGAATCCTTGAGCGGCGAACTCGCTTCGAAGCAACCCGAGGCCAATCTCGGCCTGCTCATTCGCCGCGTCATGAGCGAAACCCGCGAGATGGCCGAGCGCAGCGCGGCGCTCGAGAACCGCCTGCAATCCTCGTCCAGCCGCATCGTCGAACTGACCAAGAATCTGGAAGAGGTGCGCCGCGAGGCAATGACCGACGTTCTGACCGGCATCGCCAATCGCAAGTACTTCAACGAGCGGCTGCAGGAGTGCCTGCGCGACGCCATGGAGAACGGCGAAGAGCTTTGCCTCCTGATCGCCGACATCGATCATTTCAAGCGCTTCAACGATACCTGGGGCCACCCGTTCGGCGACCAGGTGCTTAAGGTCGTGGCGCGCGCGCTCACCGAGGGCGTGAAGGGACGCGATACCGCCGCGCGCTACGGCGGCGAGGAATTCGCCATCATCCTGCCGCGCACGTCCCTAAAGGACGCGATCACGGTCGCCGAGCACATTCGCCACGACATTGCCAAACGCAACCTGGTGAAGCGCTCGACCGGCGAGCCGGTCGGCAAGGTCACCCTTTCGCTCGGCGTTGCCCGGTTCGAGCCGGGCGAACCGGTCGGCGAATTCCTGCGCCGCGCCGACGAGGCGCTTTACGCGGCCAAGCATGGCGGCCGCAATCGTGTGGTTGCGCAAGCCGAGCCCGGAACGCACACCTCCGTCACCGCCTGACGCCGCCGGTCGGGCCCGCGCCGTCGCAAGCGCCGCGCGACCGCCTGAATAGCGGGTCGCACATCCCGACCGCTCCGTTATAATCGCCGCCGAGGCCGTCTTGGGCGCGGCCCCGGCGTGCCGCTCGGCGTGAAAGGAGCTGTCCGAATCATGGCTTACGAGACAATTCTGCTCGACATAAAGGAGGGCGTGGCGACCCTCACGCTGAACCGGCCGGACCGCCTGAACGCCTTTACCGACCAGATGCATGCGGACTTGCGTGCGGCACTCGATGCCGTCCAGAAGGGCGGCAACGTGCGCTGCCTGTTGCTCACCGGCGCTGGGCGCGGGTTTTGCGCGGGTGCCGACTTGAGCGCACAAATCTCGCCGAGCGTCGGTCCGCGCGACCTCGGCGCGGCCTTGGAGAACCACTACAATCCGCTGATCCGCCGTTGGCGCGATCTGCCCTTCCCCACGGTCGCCGCCGTAAACGGCCCTGCGGCGGGTGCCGGCATGTCCATCGCCATGGCCTGCGACATCGTCATCGCGGCCAAGTCGGCAACCTTCCTGCAAGCCTTCTGCAACATCGGCCTTGTGCCGGATGCCGGCTCGACCTGGTTCCTGACGCGCCAGATCGGCCGGCAGCGCGCCGCCGGCATGGCGTTGCTCGGCGAGCGGTTGCCCGCCGAGACCGCCGCCGAATGGGGCCTGGTCTGGAAAGTGGTCGACGACGCGGCCTTGATGAGCGAAGCCGCGGCAATCGCCGCCAAGCTCGCCGGCGGGCCGACCAAGGGCCTCGCCCTCATCAAGAAGGCGTTGCAGGCTTCGTGGGAAAACACGCTCGATCGCCAGCTCGACCTCGAACGCGACTCTCAGCGCCAGGCTGGCCATACGGAGGATTTCGCCGAAGGCGTCGCGGCATTCCTGCAGAAGCGGCCAGCCAAATTCCGGGGCCAGTGAGCGCGATGAATATCGCTGCAAACGACCCGCAAGGTCTGGCCGAAGCGGTCGGCCGCAGGATGATGTCGCGCGACACAGCGGCGCAATCCTTCGGCATCGTGCTCGACGCCATCGCGCCCGGGTTGGCGAGGATGCACATGGTGGTGCGGCCGGAATGGGTGAACGGCCACGACATCTGCCACGGCGGCATGATCTTCACCCTCGCCGACACGGCCTTCGCCTATGCCTGCAATTCCTACAACTCCAACGCGGTCGCACATACGGCGCAGATCACCTTCGTCGCCGCGGCCAAGGCCGGTGAAACGCTCACCGCCGAGGCGCGCCAGGTCAGCGCCACCCGCCGCACCGGCGTCTACGACGTGAGCGTCACCGCCGGCGACGGCCGCGTCGTCGCGCTCTTGCGCGGCAATTCCTATCGCATCAAGGGAGAGGTCGTGCGCGACCTAAGTGAAACGCCATGAGCAAGTCCGAAGCCTTCATCTGCGATGCGGTTCGCACTCCGGTCGGCCGTTATGCGGGTTCGCTCGCATCGGTGCGCGCCGACGATCTCGGCGCCGTGCCGATCAAGGCGCTGATGCAGCGCAATCCGGACGTCGAATGGTCGAAGATCGACGACGTGGTCTACGGCTGCGCCAATCAGGCCGGAGAGGACAACCGAAACGTCGCGCGCATGTCGGCCCTGCTTGCGGGCCTGCCGGATACGGTGCCCGGCGCGACCGTCAACAGGCTTTGCGGATCGGGAATCGAGGCCATCACCCAAGCCGCTCGTGCGATCCGGCTCGGCGAAGCGGATCTCGCCATCGCCGGCGGCGTGGAGAGCATGAGCCGCGCGCCCTTCGTCATGGGCAAGGCGGACAGCGCCTTTTCGCGCAACGCACAGATCTACGACACCACCATCGGCTGGCGCTTCATCAATCCGCTGATGAAGAAGCAGTACGGCGTCGATTCCATGCCCGAAACGGCGGAGAACGTGGCCGAGGAATACCAGATCAGCCGCGCCGATCAGGACGCCTTCGCCTTGCGGAGCCAGCAGCGCGCCCTCGCCGCGCAGGCGTCCGGGGCGCTTGCCGAGGAGATCGTGCCTGTTACGTTGCCGGCGCGGCGCGGCGATCCCGTGGTCGTCGACAGGGACGAGCACCCGCGCGAGACCAGTCTCGATGCCCTGGCGAAATTGCCGACGCCGTTCCGCCAGGGCGGCTCGGTCACCGCAGGCAACGCATCCGGCGTGAACGACGGTGCCTGCGCGCTGCTCATCGCCTCCGAGAGCGCGGTGAAGCGTTACGGTTTGAAGCCGCGTGCGCGCGTGATCGCCACGTCGGTCGCCGGCGTGCCCCCGCGAATTATGGGCGTCGGCCCCGCGCCCGCCACGCAAAAACTGCTGGCCCGCCTTGGATGGACCATCGACGATTTCGACGTGATCGAGCTGAACGAGGCTTTCGCCGCGCAAGCGCTGGCGGTCACCCGCCAACTCGGTTTGGCGGACAACTCGTCCAAGGTTAATGCGCAAGGCGGCGCCATCGCACTTGGTCATCCGCTCGGCGCGTCCGGCGCGCGCCTGACCACCACGGCCGTCTATCAACTGGCGCGCACGGGCGGCAAGCGCGCCCTCTGCACCATGTGCATCGGCGTCGGCCAGGGCATCGCCATGGCGATCGAGCGGGTCTGACGCGGGTCATGCGCGCGGAGGCGCCGAAGCGGAGCGAGCTCGACCCCATCGAAGTCGCAAGCCGCGACGAGATCGCGGCCCTGCAGCTTGAACGGCTGCGGTGGTCGCTGCGCCACGCCTACGAGAACGTGCCGCACTATCGCCGCGCCTTCGACGAAGCGGGCGCGCATCCGGATGACGTGCGTTCTTTGGAAGACCTGAAGCGCTTTCCGTTCACCACCAAGGACGATCTGCGCCGGAACTATCCGTTCGGAATGTTCGCCGTGCCGCGGCAGAAGCTGGCGCGCATCCACGCATCCTCGGGCACGACCGGAAAGCCAACCGTCGTCGGCTATACGCGCAACGACATCGATACTTGGGCGGAAGTCATGGCGCGCTCGATCCGCGCGTCCGGCGGCCGGCCCGGCGATCTGGTGCACGTGGCCTACGGCTATGGGCTGTTCACGGGCGGCCTCGGCGCGCACTACGGCGCGGAGCGCTTGGGTTGCACCGTGGTGCCCATGTCGGGCGGCCAGACCGAGAAGCAGGTGCAGCTCATCACCGACTTCAAGCCGCGGGTCATCATGGTGACGCCATCCTATATGCTCGCCATTGCCGATGAATTCGACCGCCAGGGCCTCGATCCGCGCGGAACGTCGCTTCGCATCGGCATTCACGGCGCGGAGCCTTGGACCGAATCCATGCGCGCCGAAATCGAGCGGCGGTTCGACATCGAAGCCGTCGACATCTTCGGCCTGTCGGAGGTCATGGGCCCGGGCGTCGCCAACGAATGCGTGGAGACCAAGGATGGCCTGCATATTTGGGAAGACCACTTCTATCCGGAAGTGATCGATCCCAAGACCGGCGCCGTTTTGCCCGACGGACAAGCCGGCGAACTCGTGCTCACCAGCCTGACCAAGGAAGCGTTTCCGGTCGTCCGCTACCGGACCCGCGACCTGACGACGCTTATGCCCGGCACGGCGCGCAGCATGCGACGCATGATGAAAGTGACCGGCCGGTCCGACGACATGATCATCGTGCGCGGCGTCAACGTATTTCCGACCCAGGTCGAGGAATTGCTGCTCAGGGACGCCCGGTGGAGTCCGCACTACCAACTGGAGCTTCGCCGCGAAGGACCGCTCGATCACTTGACCATCGTCGCCGAACTCAAGATCGATGTGTTCAACGCATCTCCTGGAGCCGGCAAGGATGCCGCTGCCGACCTCAAACATGCGGTCAAGGCGCTCATCGGCGTAACGGCCGAGGTGCGGATCGTCGATCCCGGCGGCATCGAGCGGTCGATGGGCAAGGCCAAGCGCGTCGTCGACCTGCGCCAGACAAGGTGAATTGGACGCACCATGTCCGCCTTCGCCTATCCGCACTACCCCTTCATCCGCCCAACAGAGATGTCGGGCGGGCGGCAGCGCCGGCCGGTGGTGATCGCGGGCGGCGGGCCGGTGGGACTGACGGCGGCGCTCGAACTCGCCGCCTATGGCGTCCCGGCCCTCGTTCTCGAGGATGGCGACACTCTGAGCGAGGGCAGCCGCGCGCTCTGCTGGTCCAAACGTTCGCTGGAAATCCTCGACCGCTACGGCGTCGCCGGGCGCATCCAGGCAAAGGGATTCACCTGGAACACGGGCCGCGTATTCCTCGGCGACCGCCAGCTCTATCAGTTCGCCTTGCAGCCGCAAGGCGATCACAAGCACCCTGCCTTCGTGAACCTGCAGCAGTATTACGCCGAACTCTTTCTGGTCGAGGCGGTGGAACGGCAGCCGCTGATCGAACTCCGCTGGCAGAGCAAGGTTTCCGGCGTCTCCGCGCGCAATGACGGCGTGCGCATCGAGGTCGAGACGCCGGAAGGCGACTATTCGATCGACGCGGATTATCTCGTCGCCGCCGACGGCGCGCGCAGCGCCGTGCGCCGCAGCCTCGGCCTCGATTTCGCCGGCCGGGTCTTCGAGGATCACTTTTTGATCGCCGACGTCAAAGTGAACGCCGATCTGCCGACCAGCGACCGGCGTTTCTGGTTCCATCCCGCCTTCCACAACGGCGACACGGCGCTCTGCCACAAGCAAGGCGACGACATGTGGCGCGTCGATTTCCAGCTCGGCTGGGACATCGACGTGGAAAGCGAAAAGCAGCCGGAGAAGGCGCTGCCGCGCATCCGCGCCATGCTCGGCGATCACCCCATGGAGGTGGGTTGGATCAGCATCTACACGTTCCAAGCCCGCCGCCTCGCCCATATGCGCCATGACCGCGTGCTCTTCGCGGGCGACGCCGCGCACCAGGTCTCGCCCTTCGGCGCGCGCGGCGGCAACAGCGGCATCCAGGATGCCGAGAACCTCGCCTGGAAACTTGCCTACGTGATCCAGGGAGCCGCGCCGGAACGCCTGCTCGATTCCTATGACGCCGAACGCGGCTATGCCGCCGACGAAAACATCCGGATCACAACGCGCACCACCAATTTCATCACGCCGAAAACGCCGGCCGCCCGCGCCTTCCGCGACGCGGTGCTCGAACTCGCCGCCGATTTGCCCTTCGCGCGCGCGCTGGTCAACAGCGGACGCCTGTCGACGCCGACCGTGCACGCGAATTCGCCGCTCAGCAGCGACTTCGGGGGCTTCGCCGGCGGGGTGCCGACCGGCGCCCCCTGCCCCAATCTCCCCCTCTCGTCGGCGGGATCATCGACACGCTATCTGCTTGATGATCTCGGCGGCTCGTTCCAATGGCTTTACTTCGCGCCGCCGGGTGGCGGGATCCCGGAGACGGCGCGGCAGGCGCTTGCGCAGGCGGACGGCGTCAAATCCGACACGATTGTGCTGTCGACGGCGGATCCCACGCTCGCGGCGGCGTTCGACGCCACCGCCGACACCTGCTATCTCTTGCGGCCGGATCAACATGTCGCGGCCCGCTGGCGACGTTTCGATCCGGCGCAAGCGGGTTTGGCGTTGAATCGGGCGCTTGCCCGCCACTGAACGGCGAAGCATCGCAAATGGCCCTTCGCACCGATCTCAATCTTTCCGATCCGGACGGCCTCTACGAAGCGCTTGTCTCGTTGCACGAAGGCCTGAGCGAGGCGGAAAGCGCGAAGCTCAACGCCAAGCTTGTGCTGCTGCTGGCCAACCATATCGGCGACGAGGCCGTGCTGCGCGAAGCCATGCAACTTGCGCGGAAGGCCGTCGCGGGCGATCGTTGAATCAAGCGAGCGGCAAATCCCAGAGATACCGCACCTGACGAAGCTCCTGCTGGCCGACCCGCACCGGGCCGTCGTCTGCGGCCCGGCCACCGGCGGCGGCATAGAAGGCGCGCGCCGCCGCATTGGCTTCCAGCACCCAGAGCCAGCCGAGCGTGCCGCCGGCGACGGCGATTGCATCGAGAACCGCGCGAAGCAGCGCCGTGCCGACACCTCGACGCTGCCAGTCGGGCGCCACGTAGAGAACGGTGATCTCGTTCTCGCGCAAGCTGGCGAAGCCGACGACCTGGTCTTCGCCCTCGATCTCGCTGACCGCGACCCAGACCGGCACTTTTCGATCCATGGCGCGTTGCCATTGAATGGCCTGGTGCGCGATGTCGAGACGTTCGAGGGTCTCGTCGGCGATGACGCCGCGGTAGGCGCCGCGCCAACTGGCGATCTGCACCTCGGCAATGGCCACGATGTCTTCGGGGATCGCCAGGCGTACGCGAAAATTCAACGCGCGCCCTTCCGCTTCGCGGCTTTCCGCCGGGGCTTCTTGGGCGATGGCTTCGCCCGGCCGGCGCTCGGCTTCGCCTTGGGCCGTTTCGCCACGATGGCCGCATCGATGGCCTTGCGCGCCCATAGACGAAATTCCTCGGGGTCGTCTAATAGGCGCGAAGGCAGTTCAACGTAGGTGAATTCGATGAGTTTGCCGCTCTGCGTTTCGTAGACGAAGGGCTCCATGCCCTCAGCGTCATAGTCGGGCCGGTTGCGTTCGTCCACCCGCATGTAAAGCGTCTCGTCGAAAATCATGGCGAACATCAGCTTGCCGTAGAAAATTCCTGTGCCGCCGAACATATTGCGGATGCGCACCGGCCCGAGCGGCGCGACCAGCTCTTCCATGAAGCTGCGGTATTCCGGACTCAGCGCCATGGCGGCTTACGACGGCTTAGGCCGGCCTATGGTGCCGTATAGTTCGGGGCGCCGCTGATCCATGAGCGGATAGCGGTCCTTCACCACGTCGATGAAGTCAAGATCGATGGTCGTGGTCATGCAGCATTCGGTGTCCGGCGCCGTGGCAACGACGACGCCCCAGGGATCCACTACCATGCTGCGTCCGACGAAGGCGATGCCGGACTTCGGCTCGGTGCCGACCTGGCCCGATGCGACGACCCAACATTGGTTCTCGGTCGCCCGCGCCCGCAGGAAGAACTCCCAATGGTCGAAGCGCGGCGACAGGAAGGCGGAGGCGCAGACGATGACCTTGGCGCCCTTGAGCGCGAGCTCCCGATAGACTTCGGGAAAGCGCAGGTCCGAGCAGACCGAAACGCCGACCGGGCCGATCATGGTGTTAAAGACTGGCAGCTCGGAGCCCGGATCGACCTTCGAGGATTCCCTCATGCCAGGCGGGATATCGGTGCGCTTCGGAGCGTCGAACAGATGCGTCTTCCAGTACTTGCCGAGAATCGCGCCATCGGGCCCGATCACCGGCGCGGAGTTGTAGTAACGGTTGCCGACCCGCTCGTACATCGAGCCGACGATGGTCATGCCGTAGCGTTTGGCCTTCTCGGCGAGCAACCGCGTCGTCGGACCTGGAATTTCCTCGGCGATGTCGGTCCGGAAGTCCACCGCATCGGAATAGCCGAGCCCGGTCCATACCTCGGGAAGGACAACAAGTTCCGAGCCGCGCTCCCCGGCCTGGTCCAGGAAGCCCATCACGCGCTCGACGGTCTTTTCCTTTTCGCCGTCAACCGCAGTGATCTGCACTGCCGACACGGTCAGCATTTTCGTCACGGCTGAAACCTCCCTACCGGCCTTGCAACGCCTGCCACATTTCCATGTCGCGCTTGGCGGTCCAGATGCGCGGATCGTCGATGCCGCGCATTTCGTCGTAGGCCCGGCTCACGTCGAACGGCATGCAGTGCTCGAAGATCGCCCAATGGCCGAACTTCTTGCTCATCACCGGATGGGCGGCGTCGAACACCTGCTTCAGTGAGCGGCGCTTGGAGACGCCCCGCTTCGCCTCGGCGACGAGCGTGCGGATGAAATCCTGCGTTCCGGCAACCGCCGTCTTGATCTCGCGCGGCGTCTTGCAGGCGTCGCCGCGGCCCGGCACCAGGTACTTGGGCTTAAGCGCCAAGACACGGTCCAGCGTTTTCGGCCAGTCGCGCAGGTAGGCATCGCCGGTATAGGGCGTGGCGCCGTTCTCGACCAGATCGCCCGAGAACAGCACGCGGTCCTTCGGCAACCACACCACCGTGTCGCCCTTGGTGTGGCCGCGGCCGATCTGCATGATCTGGACTTCCAGGCTGCCGAGCCAGAGCGTCATGCGATCCTTGAAGGTCATGGTCGGCCAGGTGAGACCCGGCACGGTCTCGACCGCCTGGAACAGACGCGGGAAACGCTCGACCTCGGACTTGTAGTCCTGGGCGCCGCGCTCGGCGATCAGGTCGCGCGTCGCCTCGCTGGCGATGATGTGTTCCGCGCCATATGCCGACGCGCCGAGCACACGAACCGCGTGATAGTGCGTCAGCATCACATAGCGAATCGGCTTTGCCGTCACCTGGCGAATTCGTGAAATCAAGTCCTGGGCCGCGACGGGGGTCGAGCGCGTGTCGATCACCATCACCGCGTCGTCGCCGATCACGACGCCCGAGGTAGGGTCGCCCTCCGCCGCGTACGAATAGGCGTGGTCGGTCAGGCGCTCGAACGTGACGACCTTCTCGCCGAGGTCGCCTTGGGATGCAAAGGTCTTGGCCATGTTTGCCCTGTTCAATTGGCGATGGATTGATAGACCAGCATGCGGGTCAATCGCGAAAACTCGCGGCGTTGGCTTGGCGCCTGCATCATCAAGAGACCGATCAGTTGTTCGGCCGGATCCGCCCAGAAATGCGTTCCGAATATGCCGCCCCAGAAAAAGTCGCCGACCGAACCAGGGTATGGCGCCAGGCCTTGGGCGGTGCGGACGGCGAAGCCGAGGCCGAAGCCGTAGCCGGGTCCGGGGATATAGGCGTCCGGCGTGGCGCCGCGCGCAATCGGCCCCAAGTGGTCGCTGGTCATATAGGCCACCGTCTTCGGCGCGAGGATGTTCGCGCCTTCGAGCGTCCCGCCGTCGAGGAGCATCTGGCCGAAGCGGAGGTAGTCGGCCATGGTCGACACCATGCCGCCGCCGCCCGAGACCATCTTTGCCGGCCGGCGCGCGTCGAACGGTTTCGGCTCGCCCACGACCAGCGTTTCGTCCGGCGCTTCGGCGAGACGTTCGTGTTGCGCTTCCGGAACGTGAAAGCCCGTATCCGCGAGCCGAAGCGGCTGCAAAATGCGCTCGGCCAGAAATGCGTCAAACGCAGTGCCGGACGCGACTTCGACAACGCGCGCCAGCACGTCGGTCGCTACGCTATATTCCCAAACGCTGGCCGGGTGATATGCGAGCGGCAGCCGCGCCAGCTTCGCGGATTGCTCGGCCAAAGTTTGATCGCGCGATTGCACCGCCGCTTCGCCATAGAGCTTGCCGACCGGATTGTGGGCCGAAAGGCCGCGCGTCATGCCGGACGTGTGGCGAAGCAGGTCCTGCACGGTCATCTCCGCGCGCGGCGCGATGGTGGTCCGTCCTGCCGCATCGGCGGCGACTTTGACCCCGGCGAACGCCGGAATGTGGCGCGCGACCGGATCGAAAAGCTGCAGCCGCCCCTCCTCGGCCAGAATCATTGCCGCGACGCTGGTGAATGGCTTGGTCATGGATGCGATGCGGAAGATGGCATCCGTATGCATCGGTGCGGCTTTGGCGCGGTCGCGATAGCCGAAGGCGCGGCAATAGCCGATCCGCCCGCGGCGCGCGATGGCGACGATTGCGCCCGGGATGGTGCCGTCCGTAACCTTGGCCTCAAACACCGTGTCGATCCGCGAAAGCCGCTCGGCCGAGAGACCTACCTCCTCCGGGCGGGCGGCCGGCAAGGCGCGTCCCGGCCCGAATTGTGTGGACGTCGCGGCCGCTAAGGCATCGTTTCGATTGCGCATTGGTCCTCCCCGGTCTTCTTCACGCGCTTGCCGTACAGCATGACGGGCCGGAGCCCCTCGCGCAACGGCGGCGCAAATCGCCCGATTCCGCGAGCGACGCGGCGACTTGCCCCTTGGCACGCATATCGGCCGGGGGGCATGCTGCCGTACGCTTGCGCAGCGTTTGAGCGGGCGCCGTACCGGGGAGGTGGCTTGACCGTGGAAATCAAACTCAACGAACAACTGTTCGAGCAGCGCATCGCCGCGTTGGAATCCGCGCGCACCTGGAGCCCGCGCCTCATTTCGCGCCTCGAAACGTTGATTCGTACCGGCGACGACGCGGCGCTATTCCGTGTCAACCCGCTGCGCTTCGCGGCCGAGCGAAATATGCCGGAGGCGGAAGCCATCGACCTCTTTCTTCACGCCGCGGCCAATGGATTGTTTCGCATGGATTGGCTGCTGCTTTGCCCCATGTGCGCCTGCGTGGTCGAAAGTCTGAGCACGCTGCAGCACGTGGGCAATCACTATTTCTGCCCCATGTGCCGATGCGACTATGAATCGACGCTCGACGAATTCGTCGCCGTTTACTTCACGATCTCGCCGGAAATCCGGCAGATTGCCTTCCATCACCCCAAGGAATTGTCGGCCCACGACTATTGTTTTCTCTACCGCATGACGCCCGACGGTCATTTGCCAAATGGCCCGCCGCTCGGCGATGTTCTGAAATCGGTAAGCATCGGCGTCCGTTATCTGCCGCCGGGCGAGATCACGCGTTTCGAGGCCGAGGTCACCGGCGGCCTTTTCTTCGGCTGGGATCCGGACGGCAAGGGCTTTCTCCAATTTCCCATTGCCGGACTGCCATCCGCCGCACTACAGGTCATTCGCGTCCGTTACGACGAAAACGGCTGCGATCCCTCCGAACGTACCGTCGCCCCGGGCAAGGTCGTGTTCGAACTGGAGAACCGCACCGACCGGCGGAGACTATTCTCGATGGGCGTCATACCGCCCGGCGTCGAACGCATGATGCTGACGTTTGATCCGTTTCTGCGCGGCGCCAGGCTGCTCTCCACGCAGACCTTCCGGACTCTGTTCCGGTCGGAACTGGTCAAGGCGACCGAGGGCATCGGCGTGCGCGACGTCACGCTGATTTTCACCGATTTGAAGGGCTCGACGGCGCTCTACGAGCGCATCGGCGATCTGAACGCGTTCTCGCTCGTGCAGCAGCATTTCGAGCGGCTGCTCGATGTGACCGTCCAGCACAACGGCGCCGTCATCAAGACCCTCGGTGACGCCGTTATGGCGGTCTTTCCGGCGCCGGCGGATGCCGTGAAAGCCGCTACCGCCATGCGCGAGGAGATCGACCGGTTCAATCAGCAGCGACAAGGCCAGGACCTCATCCTCAAGATCGGCATTCACCGCGGGCCGTCCATCGCGGTCACGCTCAATGAGCGGCTCGATTATTTCGGCCAGACCGTCAATATCGCGGCGCGCGTTCAGGGCCTGGCTGATGGCGGTGAGATTTGCTGCACGGCGGACGTTCATGACGCGGCCGGAATTTCAGAACTCCTGGCGCCCTTTCAGGTTGCGCGTGGACATGCGCAATTGAAAGGCGTCAATCAGGAAATGGCGGTGTTTCGAATCGGCGCCGATGCGGCGTCCAAAACGGGCGCGACGGCTTAGCGCGGCAGTTCCAGCGGCTGGGCGATATCCCGAAAGACCTGCAACCCCTCGCAGCGGTCCGAGTGGGCGGCCAAGGCCGGCCAGCGCAAGGGGTCGAACGCGCCCCGATGCGCCTCGCGCGTGAATCGCAGCGCGCAGGCCACGGCGATATCGGCATGCCCTATTCCGTCGCCGAACCAGAACGGCGTCGTCCGGCGCATACGCTCCGCCTCCAGCGCATCAAGCACGCCGGCGATTTGGCCGCGGCATCGCTCCGCCCAGACCGGCGACTGGACCTCGTGCAGCACGCGCTCGTAGACGAGACTGACCGCCTTGTCGGCGAGGCCGGTCGCCAAGGCGCAGATTTTGAGCGCAGCGCGCCGCTGCGGTCCCGAATTCGCGATGAGCGCGCGAGAGGGACCGACCATTTCGTCAAGATAGTCGAGGATGTTCGCGCTCTCGATCAGCACCTCGCCGGAATCGAGCACGAGCGTCGGCACCCGCTTCAGCGGATTGTATGGGGCGATTTTCGGGCCATCGCCGAATACCGACCACGGTCGATGCTCGAACGGTAGTTCATAGAGGCGCATCGCGATCGCCACGCGGCGGACGAACGGCGAATCGTATTGCCCAATGAGAATCACGGCGAACTCCTACAATCGATCGCACTATCTTGCATGCGGCCGAACGCCGCCTCAATGGTCCGGACCAGATCGAACGGACCCGGTCCGAACCGAGATCTCGCGGTGAACGTCATCCACAATCGGGCTGACGTCATCTTTCCAGCCCGGCTTTTCGCAATCCCTCGATGACATGAGCGCGGTGCACTGGGTCCGCATAGGGATGGGTCAGATCCCAAAGGCGGTCCGCGTCTTTCGGCATGAGCCGGCGCATTTCGGCGAGCGCTGCTCTCGCTTCGTCAAGCTGGCCAAGTTGGCCGTAGCAGGCGGCGAGTGTCCCGTAAAGCACATGGGCAGGTCGAATGGCGATGCCTTGGCGCGCCGTCTTTGCCGCATCCGCATAGCGTCCCTGCCCATATTGTGCGAGCGCCAGGAAGTGGGCGAAGAAGAACGTCAATGACTCGTGCGCGCTGAGCCGCATCGCCCGTTGAAATGCCTCATTCGCCTCATCAAACTGCCCGACAAACGTGCGAACCGACCCCAGAATGAAGTAACCGAGGGCAAAGTTGGGCGAGAGATCGATGGATTTTTGAACTTCGGCCAGCGCGCTTTCGTGCTCCCGCTTCAGCAATGCGTACCACGCAAGAATGTAATGGACATACGGATCCTTGTCGTCAAGCTCGGCGGCGCGCCGAGCGGCGGCGTAGCCGTTTTGCAAATCCGAATCGACGCCCTCGCTCCACCCGTACCAGATTCGGAAGTTGAGGATGCGCGCCAGGCTCAAATGACCCTGAGCGAAGGTCGGATCGAGCTCGATTGCCCGCCGCGCGTGCTGCTCGGCGCGGACTTGTTCTTCCAAAGTGAATTGATAGAAGGACCAAATGGCGCGCAAATAGTGATCGAACGCGTCCATGTTGTCCGTACTCTTTCGTGCCGCACGCTGCCTCTCGACGTTGAGCAGCTCCGGCTCGATGGCGCCGACCACGCTTTCGGTGATGTCGTCCTGCACGGCGAATATGTCGGCCAAGTTGCGGTCGTAACGCTCGGCCCAAAGATGTGCGCCGGTGGCGGCTTCGATGAGCTGGGCCGTGATCCTTATGCGATCGCCCGCCTTTCGCACGCTGCCCTCGAGCAGGTAGCGGATCCCCAACTCGCGCGCCACTTGCTTGGTGTCTACCTGCTTGCCCTTATAGGCAAATGTGGAATTGCGGGCGATGACCAGGAACCAGCGCTGCTTCGACAGCGCCGTGATGATGTCCTCCGTAATCCCGTCCGCAAAATACTCCTGCTCCACATCGCCGCTCATGTTCATGAACGGCAGAACGGCGATCGACGGCTTGTCTGGGAGCGCAAGCGCCGAGGATGACTTGTCGGCCACTGGCTCGATAGGCTTGTCGATGCGCAGGCGATAGATCCGAACCGGACGCGCGATATTCTTGACCTCGCGCTCACCCAAATCCTCGAATGCCGAGGCCAGCTTGTCGCGGACTTCGTTCCGGACATTCCGCGAGACGAGGATGGCGCCGGGCTCCGCCAATTGCTCCAGCCGGGCCGCGACGTTCACTCCATCGCCGAAAATGTCGTCGCCCTCGACGATGATATCGCCGATATTGATCCCGACACGAAACTCGATCCGGCGCTCCTTGGGGACTGACGCGTTGCGCTCGATCATCCGTTGCTGCACGTCGAGGGCGCAGCGCACCGCGTCGACGACGCTTGCAAACTCGATCAGTATGCCGTCCCCGGTCGTCTTGACGATCCGGCCACGGTGCTCCTTGATTTTCGGATCGATCAATTCGCGCCGGTGGGCGTTAAGCTGGGCAAGGGTACCCTCCTCGTCCATGCCCATGAGCCGGCTGTAGCCGGCCACATCGGCGGCAATGATCGCCGTAAGTTTGCGCTCGACGCGCTGCTGCGCCACAGTTCCCGGCCTCCGAGCGACATTGCGCGACAATCTACCACGAAAGACCATTCGACGCAGGAGCCGGCGTCAATCACGGTGGCGCGCGAAATGCGGCCGGTGCGATCCCAAAATACAATGCCGCACGGAGTTCGGGCATTGCGGCCCGTCGATCGGCCGCGCGTCGCGCCCGGCTTGCGCCATGCCGCCTCTCGTGTAGGGTGCCGCCATGGTGCTGAGCATCGCTATTGTTGGGGCCGGTCCCTCGGCCATCTATTGCGTCGAGGCGCTCAAGACCAAGTCGCCGGACGCGCGGATCGACGTTCTCGACCGGCTGCCTACGCCTTACGGGCTCGTGCGCGCCGGCGTGGCGCCCGACCACCAAGGCACCAAGGCGATCACGCGCGTATTCGATCGGATCGTGCAGAAGCCGGGCGTGCGCTTTCTCGGCAACGTGACCGTCGGGGGCGACGTGACGCTCGACGAGATTCGCGGCACCTACGATGCGGTGGTGTTGGCCACGGGCGCGACGCTCGACCGCCGCCTCGGCATTCCCGGCGAAGACCTGGCCGGCGTCATCGGATCCGGCGCCTTCGTGTTCTGGTACAACGGCCATCCAGATCACGTAGAAGCGCCGGCCGACCTTGCGCATGTTCGGAGCGCCGTCGTGATCGGCAACGGAAACGTCGCCATTGACGTGGCGCGCGTTTTGGCGAAAACGCCGGCGGAAATGAGCAAGTCCGACATCGCGCCGCATGCGGCCGCCGCCATCCGCGGCGCGCTTATTTCCGAGATTCACATCGTCGGCCGGCGCGGCCCCGTGGAAGCGAACTTCACGTTCGCGGAGCTGTCCGAACTCGGCCGGCTCGGGCGTTGTGCCCCGGTTGTCGATGCCGCCGATCTGCCGGCGGATGCGGGCGCGCTGCCCGAGGCAGTGCGCAAGGCGAAGGAGGCAAACCTCGCCACCCTGCGCGCCTTTGCCGCGGCCGACCACGCCGGCAAGCCGCTCAAGCTTCGCTTCCACTTCCATGCGGCGCCGGTCGCGATCATCGGCCGAGATCGCGTCGAGGCGGTGCGGTTCCAGCGCGCCGCTCAGACGTTCGAATTGCCCGCCGACCTGGTGGTCACCTGCATCGGCTATCGCTGCGCCACGCTTGGCGGCGATGCGGGCGCAATTCGGCTCGACGACGCGCGCGGCACGGTGAGCAATGTGGACGGCCGCGTCGCCGGCGGTCTTTACGCCGTGGGATGGGCGAAACGCGGGCCGTCCGGCGTCATCGCCACGAACCGGCCGGACTCCCATGCGGTCGCCGATCGCATCATCGGCGAAGTCGGGGCCGGAAGCGCGAAGCCCGGGCCGGACGGGTTGGATCGTCTTCTGTCGGCCCGCGGCATCCGCGCCGTAAGTTTCGGCGATTGGCTCAAGATCGACGCCGTCGAGCGGGCCGCCGCCAAGGACGGCGCACCGCGCGCCAAACTCGTTACCTTTGCCGAACTGCTTGCCGCGGCGGCGCGCTGACTATTCCGCGTCGAGCAGAAAATCCGCGCCGAGCTTGTCGAGGCTCGGACAGCCCATCTGCTTCATGACTAACTCGATCTCGCCTTGCAGGATCGCAATGGCCTTTTTCACGCCCGGCAGGCCATAGGCCGATGCGCCGTAGAGCGTCGCCCGGCCGACCAGAACGAACCGCGCGCCGAGCGCCCAAGCGATCAGAATGTCCGATCCGCGGCGCACGCCGCCGTCGAGCAGCAGCACCGCCCGATCGCGGACCGCGGCGCGGATGCCGGGCAGCACTTCGAGCGGCGACGGCGCCCGGTCGAGCTGCCGGCCGCCATGGTTCGAGACCAGGATGCCCTCGGCGCCGATCTCGACGCAGCGAACGGCGTCGTCGGCGCGCATGATGCCCTTCACGATCAACTTGCCGGGCCAGAGTCGCCGGAACATCTCGAAGTCGCGCCAGGTCTGGTCGGAGGCCGGCGTCTGCGACGCCAGATAATTCGCGATCTCCTCCGGCCTGGCGTTGGCGCCGGCATACGCCGCCCAGTTGGAGAAGACCGGCATGCCGCCGTTGCTGAGGTATTCGACGATCCACGCCGGATGCAGCAATGCTTCGGCATAGGTCGGGATGGTCATGCGCAGCGGCCGGGTGAAGCCGTTGCGGATGTTGCGTTCGCGCTTCGAAGTCACCGGCACATCGACCGTGACCATCAGCGTCTGGAAGCCGGCGTCGCGGCAGCGCCGGATCAAATCCTCGGAAATCTTGCGGTCGCGCGCGCCATAGAGCTGATAGGCGCCGTGCTGCGGCGCCACTTTCGCCATTTCTTCGATCGATGCGGTGCTCGCGCCCGACATGAAAAACGGGATGTTGGCCGACGCGGCCGCCTCGGCCAGCATCAAATCCGCGCCGCGGCGGAACAACCCGGCCAATCCGGTCGGCGCGATGCCGAACGGGCTGGCGTAGGTCTTGCCGAACAGGGTCGCGCTCTGGTCGATCTTGGAGACGTCGACCATGTATTTCGGCATCAGGGCGTGGCGCAGAAAGGCCTTCTCGTTCCGCTCGAGCCCGTGCTCGTCTTCCAATCCGCCTTCGATGAAATCGAACGCAATCCGCGGCAACCGCCGCTTGGCCTGCCGGCGCAGGTCCTCGATATTTATCACGCGATCCAAACGCATTTTGCCCCCGCCGAAAACGGTCCGGACTCTATTCCCGCTCGTCCAGCCACGCCATCTGTATCGCCTCGAGAATTTTCTCGTTGGACTTCTTCGGGTCGTCCTCGAAGCCCGGCAGCGCGCAGACCCATTTGTGCAAATCGGTAAACCGGATTTGCATCACGTCGATGTCCGGGTGCCGTTCCTCGAGCTCGATCGCGATGTCGCGCACGTCGGTCCAGCGCAGGCCCATTGTCCCCTCCCGCCTACTTCAGCATCATGTTTCGTGTCGCCGCCGGCAAGGTCACGGTGAGACCGTCGAGTTCCTCGGTGATCAGGATTTGGCAGCCGAGGCGCGAAGTGTGCGTCAACCCGAACGCAAGATCGAGCATATCTTCTTCCGCTTCGCTCGCCTCCCGCAGCTTGTCGTAATATTCCGGCGCGACGACTACGTGGCATGTGGAGCACGCCAAGGAACCTTCGCAGGCGCCTTCCAGGTCGATCTTGTTCTTGTGTGCGATCTCGAGCACCGACAGGCCGACCGGCGCGTCCACCTCCACGCGTTTGCCCTCCGTCGTAATGAACGTCATTTTCGGCAACGATAGAACTCCCTCAGCGATCACTCTCGATGACTTGACCCAGGCGCTCGACGCTCACGCCGCGGAGCGCCGCGGTTATGCCGCGATCCATCCGCCGCCCGGCAAAATCCTGCGTGGCTTTGTCCAGATCCTCGACCGCCTCGTTAATCGCGTCACGATCTTCACCTGCGATGGCGTGCTCGACTTGCGTCATAACCAGCTCGATCTCCGCCCGCTCGGCAGCCGACAGCAAGTCGCCATCGGCCCGCAGCGCCGCGTTCAGGGCCAGCAACACCCGCCGCGCCTCGACGCGCGCCTCGGTCAGCAGCCGCGTCTCCATGTCTTCGCGCCCATGTTCCAGACTTTCCCGCAGCATGCGCACCATTTCGTCTTCGGTCAGGCCATACGACGGCTTCACCTCGACCGCCTGGCGCACACCGGTGGTGCGCTCTTCGGCATCGACCATGAGAAGCCCGTCCGCATCCACCGCGAAAGTGACGCGGATGCGCGCGGCGCCCGCCGTCATGGGCGGAATCCCCGTGAGCTCGAACCGCGCCAAGCTGCGGTTCTGCGGCGCCATCTCGCGCTCGCCCTGCACCACGTGGATCAGCATGGCCGACTGGCCGTCCTGATAGGTGGTGAATTCCTGCGCGCGGGCCGCCGGAATCGGCGTATTGCGCGGTATCACCTTTTCCACCAGCCCGCCCATGGTCTCGATGCCGAGCGACAGCGGCGTCACGTCGAGCAACAACGTGTCGGAACCAGCCGTCAAAGCCTCCGCCTGCAAGGCGGCGCCGAGCGCCACGACTTCATCCGGGTCGATGTCGGCCAGCGGCTGCTTGCCGAACACCTCGGCAACGCGCCGACGCACCAGGGGTATCCGTGTCGAGCCGCCGACCAGCACCACGCCCTTGATCTCGCCCGCCGCCATTCGCGCGTCGTCGAGCACGCCCCTGGCGGTGACGATGGTTCGATCGATCAAGGGCGCGATCAGCGCTTCGAGATGCGCGCGCGTCAATCGATAGCGGATCGTCCGGCCGCCGACTTCGAATTCCCAGGCGCCGTCGTCGTGCGTGGAGAGCCACTCCTTGGCGTCGCGGGCCAAGGCTTGCGCCTGCTTCAGCGCCGCCATGCCGAGCCTGGCGCCGCGGGCCTCAGCCAATACGTCGCTCACGATGGCGTTGTCGAAATCGTCACCGCCGAGCTTGTGGTCGCCCCCGGTCGCCAAGACCTGAAACACGCCTTTTTCGAGTTTGAGTATGGAAACGTCGAACGTGCCGCCGCCGAGGTCATAGATCGCGTAGAGCCCCTCGGCGGCCTTGTCGAGACCATAGGCCAGAGCCGCCGCGGTCGGTTCGTTGACCAGACGGAGGACTTCGAGTCCGGCGAGCCGCGCCGCGTCTTTCGTCGCGGTCCGCGCCGCATCGTCGAAATAGGCCGGCACGGTCACCACGGCGCGCGCAATTTCGCGGCCGAGCGCATGCTCCGCCCGGCTTTTCAGCGCCCGCAGAATATCGGCGGAGATTTCCACCGGCGTAAGCCTGCGTCCGGCCACGTCGATCTGCACCATGCGGCCCTCGGCGCTGGGCTCGATGCGGTAGGGCAATTCGCCGGCGACCGCCTCGGTCTTCACGATGTCGGCATAATCGCGGCCCATGAGGCGCTTGACCGAACTGACG
>DASQHM010000088.1:0-12706 GCA_035632095.1 Candidatus Cybelea sp.
CGCGCTGCGCCATGGCAAAGCGGGTGACGCTGTCCATCAGGCAAAGCACGTGTTTTTCCTGGTCGCGGAAGTATTCCGAGACCGCCATCATGACGTAGGCGGCCTGGCGGCGGACCAACGCCGGCTCGTCCGACGTGGCGACGACGACGACCGATTTGGCCAAGCCTTGCGCGGTGAGATCGTCTTCGAGGAATTCCTGCACCTCACGGCCGCGTTCGCCGATCAAGCCGATGACGTTCACGTCCGATTTGGTGTAACGCGCCAGCATCGACAGCAGCACCGATTTGCCGACGCCCGAGCCGGAGAAGATGCCCATGCGCTGGCCGCGGCAGCAAGTGACGAACGTGTTCAGCGCGCGCACGCCGAGATCGATCTTCTGTCCGACGCGCCGGCGCGCATGGGCCGGCGGTGGCGCCGCGCGGAGGCTGTAGCCCGTTACGCCGTGCTGCAGCGGCGGGCCGCCGTCGATGGCCTCGCCGCGCGCGTTGATGACGCGGCCGAGCCACGATTCGTGCGGGTAGATCACGGGATCCGGATCGCCGAGGGCCGCTTTGCAGCCCATGCCGATGCCTTCGAGCGACCCGAACGGCATGGCCAGCGCCCGGCCCTGGCGAAATCCGACGACTTCGGCCTCGACCGTGCGTCCGCCGCGCGCTTGCATGCGGACCCGGGACCCGATGCTGAGATGCCTCTGAACCCCGGCGATTTCCACCAAAAGGCCCTGGATCCCGGCGACTCGGCCGAACAATTCGACTTCCGGAAGTCTTTGGATATCGGCCAGCAGGCTCAGCACTGTTCAACCCTCAGGATACGGTCTGAACTCCCATTCGCCGTCATGAATGGTAGCTAAGTCATTATTGCTTTTGATGTTTAAGGTTGGGTAAAGCCTACCCAGCGGGTTGTGACCTGCGTCACGAAAGGCCGCTTAACTCAATTTTGTGGTTTACCAATTCTTAACCCCGTCCGTTAATAATTGGCGCCAAGGGAAGGGGTGATCACATGCGCGCACTGCTCATTGAAGACGACTCATTAATGGCGAAGAGCATCGAACTGATGCTCAACGCAGAAGGGGTCAACGTCTACAGCACCGACCTTGGCGAGGAGGGGCTCGACCTTGGAAAATTATATGATTACGACATCATCATTCTCGACCTGAACCTGCCGGACATGAGCGGCTACGATGTGTTGAAGAAGCTGCGCACATCAAAGGTCGAAACACCGATCCTGATACTTTCGGGGATGGCCGAGCCGGACAAGAAGGTCAAAGGCTTGGGCTTCGGCGCCGACGACTATCTCACCAAGCCCTTCGATCGCGAGGAATTGGTCGCGCGCATCCATGCCATCGTGCGCCGCTCGAAAGGCCACTCCCAATCGGTCATCAAGACCGGCAAGCTGGTGGTCAATCTTGACACCAAATCGGTCGAGGTGGACGGACAGCGCCTGCACCTGACCGGCAAAGAATATGGAATGCTCGAGCTGCTCTCCCTCCGCAAGGGTACGACCCTGACCAAGGAGATGTTCCTGAACCATCTCTACGGCGGCATGGACGAGCCCGAGCTCAAGATCATCGACGTCTTCATCTGCAAGCTGCGCAAGAAGCTCGCCACGGCGACCGGCGGCGAGAACTACATCGAGACCGTGTGGGGCCGCGGCTATGTGCTGCGCGATCCCGTCAGCGCCGAGGCCTCGCAGCCCAAGCGCGCCATCGGCGGCCGCAAGTAACACCCCCGCGCAGCGTCGCTCCGAAAACCGAACGCCGCGTCCCTAACCGGACGCGGCGTTTTGCTTTGACGCCTTGCGGCGGGGCGCGCTAGGCGGCAGTCGCGTAGACGCCACGCTGGCCCTGCATCGGCTTGAAGCGCTCGGACACGCCGAGCACGGTTTCCGCACCGCCGAGATATAGCACGCCATCGGGCGGCATGATCTTGGACATGCGCTCGAGCACCGTGCGCTTGGTCTCCTGATCGAAATAGATCAGCACATTGCGGCAGAAGATCACGTCGAACTGACCGAGCGGGCCCGGATCGTCAAGCAGGTTGAACTCGCGGAATTTCACCATGGCGCGAAGCGAAGCCTCGATCTGCCACATCTCGTTGGCTTGAATGAAATGCTTCATCAGCGCCTGGATGGGCAGGCCGCGCTGGACTTCGAACTGCGAATAGAGCCCGACCTTGGCCTTTTCCAGGACTTCGGCGGAAAGGTCCGTCGCCATGATCTCGATGCGCCAACCGGCCAGCCGTGCCGCCTCGTCCTTCAGGATCATCGCCAGCGTGTACGGCTCCTGCCCGGTCGAGCAGGCGGCGGACCAGATGCGAATCTGCTTCTTGGCGGCCCGCGATTGCAACAGGGCCGGCAAGGTTTCCGTCCGGAACACGTCGAACGGCTTCTGGTCGCGGAAGAAGAAGGACTCGTTGGTGGTCATCGCCTCGGTGATGTCGCGCATCAGGCCTTCATCGCGGCCTTGGCGAACCTGCGCGATCAGCGCTTCCAGCCCGCCCATGCCGCGGCGGCGGGCAAGCGGGACCAGGCGGCTTTCCAGCAGATAGACCTTCTCCTTGGTCAGCACCAGGCCCGAGCGCTGGCGGACAAGGCCGGAGAGCAGTTCGAAATCGGCCGGCGTCATGCGCCGCTCCCGCGGACAAAGCGTTCTACCGTCGCGCCGATTTCGTCGATCGGCACCACGGCGCTGCAGAGACCCCCCGTCGCCACGGCGCCCGGCATGCCCCAGACGACGCTGCTGGCCTCGTCCTGCGCGACGATCGTGCCGCCGGCGCCGACGACGCTCTGGCCGCCGTTGAACCCGTCGTGCCCCATGCCGGTCAAGATGACCGCAAGCACGCCTGGGCCGTAGGCGCGCGACAAACTGCGCAGCATGGGATCGACGGCCGGTCGGCAGAAATTCTCCGGCGCGTCTTGGTTGAGACTAATCAAGTTCCGGCGGCCGTCGTTCTCGACCGTCAAATGCCAATCGCCGGGCGCGATATAGACATGTCCGGGCTGCACGGCCTCGCCGTCCCGCGCTTCCGCGCACGGCAATTCGATGATGCGGTGCAAGTGTTCGGCCAGGATTGTCGTGAACGTCGCCGGCATGTGTTGGGTCACGATGACCGGCAGATCGATGCGCCCCTTCAGGTGGCTGAACAACTTGAATAGGGCCTGCGGACCGCCGGTCGACGAGCCGATGGCCAGGACCCTCGGCAAGTTCCTCGATGCCGCGCGGAGCACGATAGGCGCCCGGCGATTGTGGTTCGCGGGTCGTTGGGATTTGAACGCCGCACCGGCTTTGGCCGGCGGCGACTGGCGGCCGTCATCGCGATTGATGCGCGCCCGGCGTGCCGCGCCGAGCGCCTTGATCTTGTCGACGAGGTCGCGCTGGAACTGCGCCGCGCCCTGCAATTCGCGCGCCGAAGACGGCTTCGGGATGTAATCCGACGCACCCGCCGCGAGCGCCTTCAAGCTGATGTCGGCGTTTCGCAACGTGAGCGTCGAGGCCATGATCACCTTGACGTCCGGGTCGATCTGCAAGAGCTTCGGCAGCGCCGTCAGGCCGTCCATTTCCGGCATCTCGATATCGAGGACCACGATATCGGGCCGCAGCCGCTCGATTTGCCTGAGCGCAATGGCGCCGTTGGCCGCCGAACCCACCACCGTAAGCTCACGATCGCCCTCGATGCAGCGCGTGATCAGTCCGCGGATGACGGCGGAATCGTCGACCACGACCACGCGGATCGGATCCGCGGCCGCGGCTGCGCTTGCTTCGCTTGTGCTGAGTTCGGGAACCGACACTTAGATCAACCCTACCTGCGAGAATTTCGCTTCGATGATGTCGCGATCGAACGGCTTCATGATGTATTCGTTGGCGCCGGCCTCGAGGGCCTCGCGGATATGCGCCATGTCGTTCTCCGTGGTGCAGAACACCACCACCGGATTGGTCCCGCCGCTTGCCTTGCGCAGGGCGCGCAGGAACTCGATGCCGTTCATGATCGGCATGTTCCAGTCGAGCAGGATGGCGTCCGGAATGTTCTTCAAGCACGCGGCCATGGCTTCCTTGCCGTCCACCGCCTCGACGATCTGGAAGGAAAGTTGCTCAAGGATCCTGCGCGCGACCATGCGGATGACGCGCGAGTCGTCGACGATCAGACAGCTTTTCATGACATGACCTCGTCTTGCACCTTGGTGCACATCACGCGCCTATGCCGCTTCGGCCGCTCGGCTGAAATCGAGCAGCCGTTCCACTTCGAGCACCACCAGCAGCCGGCCTTCCAGCCGGTAGATCCCGACCGACACGTCGCGCCACCGCGGATCCAACGTCGCCGGATTGCACTCGAACGCCGCGTCTTCCAAGGACAGCACCTCGCCGACACTGTCAATAAGCAGGCTGTACGCCTCGCCCTTGTGCTCGACCACCACGCTCATGCCTGGGACGTCGGCCTGGCGCGGCGGCAAGTCGAGACGGCGGCGAACGTCGACCGCCGTCACGATGCGTCCGCGAAGATTGAGCGCACCCGCGACCTCGGGCGGCGCCAGCGGAATGCGGGTGATCTTCAGCGGACCGAGCACGTCCTGAACCGAAAGCACCGGAATGCCGAAGACCTGGTCGGCAATCGTGACGGTGACAAATTCGCGGTTGGTTTCGGTGCTCATGCGGCGCTCCCGGTTGCCAGGGTTTGCGACAACGAATTGAGTAGCGCATCGCGGTCGAACTTGGCGATGTAGTCGGCGAACCCGACTTCGCGGCCGCGCTCGAAGTCGCTTTCCGCCGTATGGGACGACAGCGCCACGATCGGCGTGTTCTGCCAGCGCTCGCCGCTCTTCACGACCTCGGCGAATTCGAACCCGCTCATGCCGGGCATTTCGATGTCGCTGATGATCAAGTCGAAGTCATGCCCTTCGTCGCGCATCTTTAGCGCGCTGCCGGCGTCCGGCGCCGTGGTGACCTTGTAGCCGGCGACCGTCAGCAGCGGGGTCAGCATGTTGCGGAAGAACGGGCTGTCGTCGACGAGCAGAATGCGGCGTGCGCCTTTGCCGAGGCCCCCGTCGGCGTCGCCGGCGGCGGAGAACCAGTTGGTGAACGCCTGGGTCAGATAGTGCCCGACATCGACGATCTCGGTCGCCTTGCCCGCTACCACCGAGGACCCGAGCACGCCCGGACGGCGGCCCTTGAGCTCGATATCGAGCTTGTCCTCGACGATGTCCACGATCTCGTCCACCGCGAGACCCATGCTGCGCTCGCCGTCGGCAAAGACCAGGATCGGCTGGCGGCCTTGCGACTTGAGCGCATAGGCGTCGCTGATCTTGACCAGGGGCATGAGCTTGCCGCGGTATTGCACCAGAGATTGCTCGTTGGAACGTTCGACGAGGCTTACGTCGATTTCCTCGAGGCGCGCGATCAACGACAGCGGCACGGCCTTCGGCTCGGCATTGCCGGCACGGAAGACCAGCAGCGCGGTCAAATCCTCGCTCCGGGCTTGATGGCGTTGGTCCTCGCCGACCGTCGAGGTTTCGCCGCCCGCGGCCTGACCGGAAGCGGCGGCGATGCCGTTCGGATCCAAGATCATGATCACGCTGCCGTCGCCGAGAATGGTGTTGCCGGAGAACATGCCGACATCGCGCAGGATCGGGGCGACCGGCTTGACCACGATTTCCTCGGTGTCGAAGACTTTGTCGACAACGATACCGAAGCGATAGTTCCCCACCTGGGCGACCACGACAAACGCTTCCGTGGCGCGGGCGGCCGGGTTTGGCTCGGCGAGGGCCAGCGTGCGGCTGAGGAACACCAGCGGCAGCAGCCGGTTGCGGAGCCGCAGCACCGGTGTGTCGTTGATGCGCTCGATGCGATGATCCGAATCGGCGGCGGCCCGCACCAGCTCCACCACGCTGATCTGCGGGATGGCGAAGCACTCGCCGGCGCATTCGACGATCAACGCCGACACGATGGCGAGCGTCAACGGAATCTTTATGGTGAACCCGGTGCCTTTGCCGGCTTCGGATTTCATCTCGATTGTGCCGCCGATCTTTTCGATATTCGTGCGGACGACGTCCATGCCGACGCCGCGACCGGAAACGGAGGTCACGGCCGTGGCGGTGGAAAAGCCGGCCTTGAAGATGAACTGCATGATCTGCTGATCGGGCATGCCGGCCAGGTCCGCCTCGCCGCCGAGACCCTTTTCGACGATCTTCGACTTGATCTTGTCGAGGCTGAGACCGCGGCCGTCGTCCCTGATCTCGATGATGATGTGGCCGCCCTCGTGGTATGCGTCGAGGTAGATGTGGCCGACTTCGGATTTGCCGGCGACGGCGCGCTCGGCGGGCCGCTCCAGGCCATGATCCGCGGAGTTGCGGACCATGTGGGTGAGCGGATCCTTGATCAGCTCCAGAACCTGGCGATCCAACTCGGTGTCCGCGCCGTGCATGTGAAGCTCGATCTTCTTGCCGAGTTCCAGGGAAAGATCGCGCACGATGCGGGGAAGCTTCGCCCAGGCGTTGCCGATCGGCTGCATGCGGGTCTTCATCACCCCTTCCTGCAGCTCGGTCGTGACGTGGCTGAGCCGCTGCAGCGGCACCGTGAATTCGGACTCGTCGAGCCCGCGCACCATCTGCAGCAGCTGATTGCGGGTCAGCACAAGCTCGCTGACCATTGTCATGAGATTTTCCAGCAGATCGACGTTGACGCGGATCGTCTGATTGGCGATGGCGCTCTCGGCGGATTGCCTGTCGTCGTCGGCCTTCGGATGTTCGGCTCCCGCCGCAGCGGGCTTGATCGCCGCATGCTTGGGCGCTTCGATGCGCGCGGATTCCGCGGGCGCGGTCTCAGCCGGCACTGCAATGTTCGCGGCCTTCACGGCAGCCGGCGCACGCGCGGCAACCGCATCGCTCTCCGCCGCCGCGTTCAGGCCGGCAATAAGCTCCGCATCGTCGCCCGCGGGCTCCGCTTCGTTCTTTTCCAGGCCGATCAGAATGGTCTTGATGCGGTCGATCGATTGCAGGATCAAGGTCACGATGGGCGGCGTTACCACGACCTTTCCGTCGCGGAACTTGCCGAGCACGTTCTCCGCCGCATGGGCGACCGTCTCGAGCCGGGGCAAGCCGAGAAAGCCGCAGGTGCCCTTGATGGTGTGAACCAGCCGGAAGATGTTGTTGATCAGACTCGGATTGTTGGGGTTCCGCTCGAGATGCACGAGTTCCACGTCGAGCACTGCGATGCTTTCCGCAGTCTCGGTGAGAAACTCCTGCAACAGGTCGTCCATGGAATCCGTCCTCGCGCTGCTCCGGCACCACGAGCGGCCGTCGGCCAGGGCGATCCGGAAATTGGGGGCGGCGCGGTGCTCTGCGCCTTCGCGCAAGGATGGCGGGAACAGGTTAAGAAGCTGTAAAATCCGGCAAATTCGGCCCTGCGAGGGCGCCCGGCCTAGGCTCGTCCGAGCTCCAGAACGAAGCGGGCGACGCCTTCGGACGGAGTCTCCACCATGAGCTTGACGCCCTGCTGCTCGGCCAGCGCCGCCACGTGACAGGCCACCACGTTGTGGGTGTCGATCAGCGCCTCATCGATGCTGCCGGACAAGGCCGTGCGGGTCTCCGGATCGATGCGCGCGCCGGCGCCCGTCGCCGCCACGGCGAAGGCAGAGCGACCGGCGCCCGGCCGCACCGCCAGAGTGCCGCCGCGCGGGAGCGACGCCGCCGCAACCAGCACGACATTCAGCAGAAGCTTGATCGTTGATTTGTCGATGCCGCCTTCGCCTTCGCTCAACGGCCAATCCAGCGATATGCGGCCCTTCTCGTAGATGCCGAGCGCCGCGGCCCGCGCCTCCGACAGCGGAATGGTCTGGCCCATGCTGCCCGCCGCTCCGAAGGCCAGCCGGTAGAAGCGGAGGCGCCGCGCCGCCTCTTCCGCGCTTTCGCCCAGAAGCTGCGTCGCCTGCTCGCGCATCGCGGCTTCGTCCTCGTCCATCAGGATTTCGACGCCGTTGCTCAAGGCGCCGATCGGCCCGATGAGATCGTGGCACAGGCGCGAGCACAACAAGGCGGTCAGCTTCAGGCTTGGCATCGCTTCCTCGTCGTGGAGGTTAAGGAAATGTTAATACGGATCGGCGCGGGGACGGGGGCGCCGAATTTCCATAACATGCACGGGTTGCGAGTAATCGTCCATCGCCTTCGGAACCGCGCACAACAATTTGCTCAGTCGCCCGCGACTGCGGCGCCACGCGAAGAACGAACGGCAAATCGCAGGCCGATAAAGCCGAGCAGACCGAAGCCAAGCAGGCTGAGCATGGCGAGCAGCCATTCCGCGCCGGTCTCGGCGATCACATAGCCGCCGAACAGCGGCGTCAGAAAAACACCGAGATTGTAAATGGTGTTGAAAAGCGCGACGGGCCGGCCGCGATCCTCGGGCGGAAATCGCTCGGAGAACCAGATGCTGAGCGTCGGATAATTCACGCTTTGGCCCAGTCCGAACAGGATCCCGGCCAATACGGTCGCCGCGGGGCCGTGAGCAAAGATCAACAGGGCATAGCCGATGCTGCCAAGGCCGATTCCGCCGGCGACGATCACCTCGCGCGGCAGCGACTGCACGCGGCCGAAGACCAGCAGCCGCGAGCCGAACATGCAGATGGTGTAGGTCGAGAAAAAATATGACACCGATACGCCGCGCTGCGCCAGCAGCAGGGCCAGGAACGACGGTGCGAAACCTCCGATCAAACCGAAGATAAGCGCGGAGACATTCGGCAGACGCAATTCCCGGCTGGTCAGGAGCTTGAGGTATCCGAGCGAGGCGGACGACTTCGGCGTCCACCCGCCGCCTCCGCCGATTGCGGCCGCCATGACCGCGCCGAGCAGGATCGGAATACCGGCGACAAAGAAGAAGCCGGCGACGCCGAACCGCTGGAGATACAGCTCCGCGATGAAAGGGCCGAACATGTTCGGCAAGGGCATCATGCTGGAATAGATGCCGAAGTAGTAGACGAACCGCTCCTGGTTGAGCCGGCTCTTGGCGAAGACCATGGCCGCAGGCACCACCAGACCCAAGCCCACGCCCTGAACGATGCGGCAGCAAACGGCGCCGTAAAACGAATGATCGGCGAATTGCAGGCCGATGAACGTGGCGAGTACGACGATCTGGCCGAGGATCGCGGTCGGAATGGCGCCGATCCGGCCGATCAGCGCGCCGCTGCAGAGCGTGGCAATGATCATCGGGATTGCGGACGCCGACAGCACAATGCCGATCTGGCGCTCGTCGAGGCCGGCGTCCTTGAAGATGACCGACAGCAACGCCAGCATGGTCGTCGACAGCGAATAGAGAAACGTGGCCGCGGCGAAAAGCCAGAATTGCAGCGCCGCACGGCGGCTATCGAATCCGATCGGGCGGCCGTTCATGCGCTACGGGCGGTCCAGCAGGCGAACAAGCCTTTCCGCCTCCGCCAAATCCTCGGGGCGGTTGGCGTTGAAGAACGGATCGACCGGCTGATCGCTCCACTCAACGGTCGTGAGCCGGTAGCGGGCGGTGAATTTGTCGATCTTGCGCATGTCTTCATCGATGAGGGCGCGGCGCAAGTCGCCGGCCATCGCGACCGGCCACAGGCCGATCACCGGATGAACTTGTCCCGCCGAAGCGGCGCAGGCGAGCTCGGCGCCCCGCTCGACGGCTTCGCACAGCCTCGCCGCCAAGTCTCTGGGCAGAAACGGCGCATCGGTCGGCACGCTGAGCAGCCAGCGACACGCCGGCAGGTGTCGTTCGGCCCATTCCATGCCGCTCAAGATGCCGGCCAGCGGACCCGCGTAACCTTCGACCACATCGGCCACGACGGGAATCTTGAATTGGCCGAACCGAGCCGGATCACCGTTGGCGTTCAGCACCAGCGCCGCCACCTGCGGTGAGACGGTCTCGATGACCCGTTGCAACAAGGGCTTTCCGCCCAACATGCGGAGGCATTTGTCGCCGCCGCCCATGCGCCGCGCCAGCCCGCCGGCGAGAAGAACGGCGGCGACGCCGGGCCGGCGTTCAGGCGGCATCGTCCGAGAGGCTCGCCTTGCGTTGATGACGCCTGCCCTCTTCGCCGACGCTTGCGGGGTCGACGTCGTAGACTAGGCGTTCTTCGCCGGAGACACAGATGAAGCGCCGGCCCTTGGCGCGGCCGATCAGCGTCAACCCGGCTTGCTTCGCCAGGTCGACACCCCACGCGGTGAAGCCCGACCGCGAGATCAGGATCGGAATGTGCATCTGCACGCACTTGATGACCATTTCCGACGTCAGGCGGCCGGTGGTGTAAAACAGCTTCCTCTCCGGTCCCACATGGTTCAGGAACATCCACCCGGCGATCTTGTCGATGGCATTGTGGCGACCGACGTCTTCCATATAGACCAGCGGCCGGTCGGCTTCGCACAAGACGCAGCCGTGAATGGCGCCGGCCTCGAGATAGAGCGACGGCTGCGTGTTGATCTTGCGCGACAGCGAATAGATCCATGAGGTCTTGAGCCGGGCCTGACGGTCGAGCTTGACCTTGTCGAAGGTTTCCATCACGTCGCCGAACACGGTGCCTTGCGCGCAACCCGACGTGCGCGTCTTCTTTTTGAGCTTGGCTTCGAAGTTCGTCTGCCGTTCCGTGCGCACGACCACGGTATCGATTTCTGAATCGTAGTCGATACCGGCGATGCGATCCGCGGCACTCAGCATGTTCTGATTGAGCAGATAGCCGACCGCAAGATAATCCGGGTAGTCGCCCACCGTCATCATGGTGACGATTTCCTGCCCGTTCAGGAACAGAGTGAGCGGACGCTCGATGGGCACGCGAGTCTCAATGGCGTGACCGTGCTCGTCCCGCCCCTTCACCGATCGCGACAGCCGCGGATCATCGGGATTCGGCTTAACGACGAATTCTTCCATGCCTAACTATGCCTTGGTTCGCCGAATGGGCCAAGCCCGCGGCGGCTTTGGCCCGGCTTGACGATCGCACGACCCGATGCTCCACTCCCGGCGCAACAAGGAGCGGTCCATGCCGGCAAGTCGCGCGACTGCGTTCCACCGCGCCGATCGATTACGCCTCATGGACGCGCTCTGCGCAATGGCGCGCGAAGCCGGAAGCCGCATTATGGAGGTCTATTCCGGGCCCTTTGCCGCGCGGACCAAGGTGGATCGCTCTCCGGTCACGGACGCAGACGAAGCTGCCGAACGCGTCATCGTCGAACGCCTGGGCGCGCTTACGCCTGGCATTCCCATCGTGGCGGAGGAAAGCGTGGCGCGAAGCGGCCTGCCCGCGCCGCCCGGCCATACGTTCTGGCTGGTCGATCCGCTCGATGGAACACGCGAGTTCATCGACCGCAACGGCGAATTCACGGTCAACATCGCCCTGGTGGAACATGGTACGCCGATCCTCGGTGTCGTTCTCGTCCCGGCGCTGCAACAGCTTTACGGTGGGCGCGGTTCGGGCGATGCGTTTCGCATGTTCGGCACGGGAGCGCCAGAACCGATCGCCGCCGCGATGCCCGGCGCCGATGGCCTGAAGGTGGTGGCCAGCCGCTCCCACCGCGATGCCGCCACCGACGCATATCTGTCCAAGCTGACGGTCAAGGAGATTGTCGCGGCGGGCAGCTCGCTCAAGTTTTGCCGTGTCGCGGAAGGTGCCGCCGATCTCTATCCGCGCTTCGGCCCCACCATGGAATGGGACACCGCCGCCGGCCATGCCGTGCTGAGCGCCGCGGGCGGCAGCGTCCGCGGTCTCGACGGCCGGGACTTGGCCTACGGCAAGAGCGGCTACCTGAATTCGGCGTTCGTCGCTCGCGGGCGAGAGTAGCGCGGCGTCTCTTACGCGAACACGATGACGTCGTCGCCCGGGGCCTCGGCGAAGAGTCGCGTCGCCACGCCTTGCCGGCGCTCCAAGGTCGCGCGCTGATTGATGTAGCCCTTGTCGGTTATCTCATTGGCGTCGATGGAGGGCGGTTCCGCCATAACATGCATCCGCGCGATCCGCGACGACGACGCGGAATTCTCGGCGTTGTATGCGCCGATGCCGCGGCGGATGTGGTCGAGCACCGACGCGCATCGTACCAGATGCGCGGCATCGTCCCGGTGCTCCGCGTGCGTGCAGATCGACTTGCAGGCATTGACGTTCGGCCAAGCCAGAATTCCGATTTCGGGCCCGTCGTGGCCGCACACGACCGCGTCCTGCAGCACGGGAGACGCCGCGGCCAGAACGCCCACCCGCACCGCGCCCACATGCACCCAGGTGCCGGTGGCAAGCTTGAAATCCTCCGCCGTGCGGCCGTCGAAGACGATGCCTTGCGCCGGATCGTTCGCATCGGCAAAGCGGCCGGCGTCGCCGATGCGGTAATAGCCCTCCGCATCGAAGGCCTCGGCCGTGAGATCGGGGCGCTTCAAGTATCCCGGCGTGACATTCGGACCCTTGACCCGAATTTCCATCTTGCCGCCGGACGGCACCAGCTTGATGGCGACGCCCGGCACCGGCAGCCCGATCACGCCGGCGCGCTCCAACGGGAAATGGGCGGCGGTCGCAAGCGGCGCCGTCTCCGTCGAGCCCCAGGACGAGGTCATCACCACGCGATGGCCAAGCACGGCAATGGACAATGCCTCCAACCGGTCCCAAAGATCCTGCGGCAGCGCGGCGCCGGCGTAGAAGATCAGCTTCAGCTCGGCAAAAAACGCTTTCGCGAGAGTCCGGTCCTTCTCCAGAAACGGCAGCAGCATGGCGTAGCCGGC
>DASQHM010000089.1:0-30082 GCA_035632095.1 Candidatus Cybelea sp.
CTCACGACGCGCTGAAGGCTTGGTTCAGCGGTTCAGCAGGTTCTTGAGCGCGCCGGCGGCGCCGCCGGATTGGCCGCCGGCCGCGCCGCCTGTCGCACCGCCGGTAGCGCCGCCCGTGGCGCCCTTGCCGACGCCTTTCAAGGTATCGAGCGCCTTGGCGGGTTCCTGCATCAGTTGCTTCGCCACGCCGCTCAGGTCCGGCTTGTAGCTGATGTTGTCCCAGGGTCCGGTGACCAGGATCGGCACCATGAGGCCGCCCACGTCCGATTTGCCGCCTTGTCCCTCGGTGGTCGCGGCGACTTTTGGCTCAATGCGATAGTTGACCGTGCGCTGCGGCATGTCGGCGGTGCCTTTGCCGCCGACCCGAAGCAACGGCGACTGCATGTGCAGATCGTCGTTGTGCACGATGCCGTTCACGATCGTGTAGGTACCGGCAAGCTCGGCAAAATCGGTTTGCTGCTCCTTGCCCGCGGAGGAATCCAGGAACGCCGTCGAGACGTTGCGGATCATCGCGCCGATATTGATGCCCTTGATCGCGCCGTTGAGGAACGTCATCGCACCCTTGCCCTGCAACGCCGAGACCATCTGGCGCTGGCTCTGGCCGCGGGTCGTAATGTTGAAGTTCGTATTCATGGTGCCGCTGAGCCGCTGGAAATCGGCGGCATCGTGCAGCAGCGGCTCGGCCTGGACCTTCGCCAGATCGAACGTGGCATCGACGGCCGGCGCCTGGCCGGCGCCGTTCACCACGAAGCGCCCCTTGCCGCTGCCTTGATAAAGCGCAAGCTCGTTCAGGTCGGCGGTCAGCACGCCGTCCTTGAGATGAAGCGCCAAGGCGCTGCGTCCGATCTGGATCTTGCGCACGATAATGGCGTTGGCGGTGAGGTTGAAATCCGCATTGGCGGCCTTAAGGCCGCTCGCGTCGATCGGGTCGTCGCTCCAGCCCGAGGACTTCGCGGCCGTCGGCGCGGTGCCGCCGCCTTTCGATCCCGGCCCGGGTCCCGCTTCCGGCGGTAGATACGGGTTGACGTCGAGCCTGTCCACGTCGAGCTTGCCGTTGATGTAAGGTTTGGCGCCGCTCGCGTCGACCCCGAGCTCGCCCTTCGCCTTGATGGCGTCGAGTGAAATATCCGCCTTGGTGAAATTGATCTTGGCGCCGGCCATGTCGAGCCGGCCCTTGATGGCGAGCGGACCGAGCCCGGTGCCCGGCGCGTCGAGCGGCTTCGCCGCCCATGCCGCCAGACCGCGAACGGACGGCACCTTGAGATCGACGTCGCCGCCGAGCTTGATCACCGATCCGCCCGTGATGCTGCCCTTGAACTGCAGGCTTACCGGGTCCGACGTGACCGCGAATCCGGTGTCGCTGGACTTGCCGTCCATGACCGCGCGCGGTTTCGCCAGATCGGCCTTCAGCGCGATCTTCTTGTCGTGCCACACGAGATCCCCGTCCGCGTTCAATGCGCTCTCGAGATCCGGCAACGCGATCTTCATGTTCACTTTGGAGATCGTCTGCTTGTCGCCGCTTTGTGCGTTGGCGTAGGTGAACAGCCCGTTGACAACCTGGATGTTGCCGAGGCGAAGCTCCGACAAACCGCCCATGCCGCCGCCGCCACTTGCCGCGGGCTTCGACCCTGTTGCCGCCGCCGGCGCGGGCGCGGCCTTGCCTTGCGCGAATTCCCAATTCGGCTTGCCCTGTTTGTCAACTTCCAGGTGAATGACCGGATTCACCAACACGAATTCGTCGAGCGCGAACTCGCCGTGCAGCAGCGGCATGATCTGCAGGCGAAGCTGCAGGGATTCGAGCGTCGCCATCTGCTTCTCGGCGGCGCCGGGCGCATTGGCGAAGCTGACGTCCTTCACGTCCAGCTCCAACCGCGGCAGGATCGAAAGCCGGATGTTTCCGCCGATCGTCAGGTCGCGGCCTGTCGCGTTCTTCGCCGCCGCGGTGATCTGCGACTTGTAGGTCTCGACCGGTACCAGGAACGGAATTGCGATCGCCGCAACGATGACCAGCAGAATGAGGATGCCAAGCCCGATAAGGATTTTCTTCACGGCGCACCTCGCATTGCCAACGCCGCCGTCGCGCGGCGGCACGCCTTCCCCGTCCCCTGCAAGACTATCGTGTCACCAACACGGCGAATCGCACAATGCCCGGGCGTCCGGGCGCTGCCGCTTGTTACGGTCGCACCGCCACGTAGTTCACCACCGCCTTGACGCCGTTGCCGTCGCGCACGCGCGCCAAGGCCTTGGCGGCTTCTTCCTTTGAGCGGGCGCGGCCGATGATGTAGACCCTGCCGAACGGGTCGGCGGTCGTTCGATAGTTGACGTCGGCGACGCCCGCCGTGCCGACGAGACGCGCCTGCGCCTTGGTGGACATTTCGGTGACATCCACCCAATCGAGCAGCTTCTTCGCCTTTTGCTCGGCCTCGCTCATATAGATGACGTGCCAGTACAGCTTCTTCACGCCTGTGACCTGGCGCACGTCGTGCTCGAATTTGTCATAGGTGGGCTTGTCGCTGAAGATGCCGGTGATCAGCAGGCGTTGCTCGTAGATCTCGGTCGAAGCCTTGATGGTGCCGACCTTCGCCATGATGGCGTTCACCTTGGCGACGATTTCGTTGTCCTTGAGGATGTCGGACGAGGAACGCGCTTCGATGGCGCGGTCCACGAGTGTCTTCGGCGCCGTCAGCACATCCATGACCTGCGCGCCGGCCGGTCTGCTCAACCCGGCGATCCCCACAACTGCAACGCACAAGGCCGCTACCGCTCCGGCGCGGATTGTTGATTTCATCGATGCCTCTATTCGCCGGTCCAACTCTTAAACAGCAATAGTGTCCGCGAAGGCAACGGTCGAGGCAAGTCCACCCGCGAGCCGGGAAGGAGTTGCCCGCGGGGTATCCCCCCTAAGGCGCGATCGGCCAGCGGCTACTGGTTGCGGTTTCGCTTCTCGTCCTGATTCTTGGGCTGCTGCGGCTGGCCCTTCGGCGGCGCAGCCGGCCCAGATGCCGCGGGTTTTTGTTGCGCCGGCGCACGTTCCCAGCCGCGCGTGGTGGGCTGCAGATGCGTCTGCTGCACGGGACGCGTCACCGTCGCAGGGCGAGGCGGCGTCGGTGCCGCCGGCGTAGCGGCCTGCACGCGCGGCTGAACTGTCCGCGGCGCCTGTACTTGCGGCGTGGACACGGCCGGAGCCGGCGGCTGGTTGGGCGGCTGAACCGTCGCGCCGCGCGGCACAGTTGCTCCGGGAGCCGGCGCGGCGGCGGGCCCCGTCGCGTTGGGAGTTTCAGGGCTCGGCCGCGCGACATTGCGCCGTTCGATTCTCGGACCGGGCGCTCCGCCTTGGCCCGGCTGGCCGGTTCCGCCGCTATTGACCGCCGGTGCGTTCACGGCCGGCGCATTCGGCGACCGCGTCGCTCCGCGCGGCGTCACCGTCGGGACCGGAGCCGTGGCATTCGGAACCGCCGCATTGGGAGCGGTCCGCGCGTTGGGTGCGGGCGCCGCGTTTGGCGCGACCGGAGCGGTTGGCGACACATTCGCGTTGCGCCGGAAGTCTTGCCGCGTGACGCGCGGCCCGGGCGATGTGGGCGCGGCCGGTCCGCTTTCCACCGCCGCATTCCGCGCCGGCGCATTGACAGCACCGCGCGGCCCAATCGCTGGCGATCCGGTGGCCGGCGCCCCGGTTGCCGGAGCCCCGGCAGTGCCGGCCTGTTCGCGCGCCAGCGGGCCCGCGACGGCGGTGCGGGCGACCGGCGTCGGCCTGAGATGGTCGAGCCGGGGATTGACCTGCGCGGATTGAATCTGCTGCGCCGAGGCGGCGAGCGCCGCGCGCTGAACCGGCGCCGCCTGCGTAAACGAATTCGCCGCCACCACGGTGGCCGCTTGGCGGTTGGCGAAGGTATTGACGTTGGTGACCGTCGTCACGTTGGTGATGTTGTTGACCACCGTGGTGTTGACGTTGGTGATGTTGACTTGCCGCACGTAGTTCACGCTCGCCGGATAGTACGGGTGATAGACCTCGCGGGGCGCCAGCGGAACCCAGCCGACCGCGGCCAGCGTGCCGACGGAAACCGATATGCTCCAGCCCGGCTGGCCGATGAACGCAACCAGCGCCGGCGCATAGACCGGACGCGCGATGACCCGCCCGGGGCACCAGCCCCAAACGCCGTGGATGAAGGCCCAGCGACCATAATGGAACGGAGCGAAACCCCAGGGCGCATCGTCGATCCAGGTCCATCCCCAGGGCGGCACGAACGCCCAATGGCCATAGCGGTAGGGCTGCCAGCCGACCGGCACGGCGGTCGGATACCAGACCGGCCCGTATTCCGGCACAGTCTGCCAGCGGCCGGCGTTGTCGAGATCCTGATAGCCGGTGGTTTCCGGCGACACGTACCGGACGCTTTCCGACTGCGCTTCGCGCCGCTCGCGCAGCAGCGCCCAGTTGTCGAACGGCGTCGCATTGGTCTCGACCAAGGTGAAGTTGACCGGATCGCCCGAGATCACCGCGGCTTCACCGGGCAAGACATCCAGTGTCGAGCGCGGGCCGGAGACGCGCGCCCGGCCTTCGAGCACGCCGACTTGCATCCGGTCGGACGGCTGGTCGCCGTTCGGTTGGCCGGCGCTGATGTGGTAGCTGCCCGGCGCGACAAGAGCCACCTGGCCTTGGGGCGTGACCGCGGAAACGCCGCCGGGCGGCAGTTGGCGGACGTGAATGTTGACTTCTCCCTGCGGCACCTGGACTTGCGTGCCGCCGTCGTCGAGCCGGAGCACGTCGACTTCGGTCGACTGGTCGAGGCGCACTTCGACCGAACCCACTTGCAACTCGGCGCGCGCGCCAGGCTCCGTCCAGAACGATGTCCCCGTCGTGACCGGATAGTTCAAGGCCGCCGGCGACCATTGCTCCTGATCGGCCGCATGCAGCGAAACCGTACCCTCGATGTAGCTGAGCCGGCCGACGCGACCGGGTGGGTCGGCGGAAGCATAACCGGCCGCGCCGAGCAGGATCACGGCGGCGGCGGCAAGCGTTAGGCGGCGGTGCAGCATCGTCGTGACCTATGCGGATTGCGGTTGGCAATAGGGTCGGCCGCGAGTGTGGGCAAACTGTGGCAGCCCGCGCGGCAAATTTGGTACGCGCCAGATGGCCGGAACATTGCGGGCAGTTCCGGAAGCTATTGGAAGTTCAAACTGATCTTGAAAGGGTTGCATGGCAAGTACAACCGCGATCCGTTCAAGTTGTTGAACCGGGGCGATCCGCTCGCGCACCGGCCCGCGTTATTTCACGTCACCTGATACATGCGAATTGCTACTTCGGCGGGATGGCGCTCGCCGACTGCGACGAAAACGTGGCGGTTGAGCCAGTCGTATTTCCGGCTGCCGGTTTCGAATGTCGGCGTCGTCCGAAAATAGTAGGAGGCCGAATCGACCGGTTCGCCGCGCATGAGCTTCGCCACGACCTCCGCGGGACCGTGGCGCACGCCCCGGTTCACCACGAAGATGAGCGCGCCGTCGTCGGTCTGCAGCGTGTAGCGCGCCGTCAGCTCCGCGAGGCCGTCGGGTCGCACGATCTGCCAATCGGCCCCGCCCGGCACGACCACGCCGCGAAGCTTCGGCCCTTCGAACGTGCCGCCGGCAATGGGGATGATGCGGCGGCGCCCGCGCGGCACTTCGCCAAGTTCAAGCGCCGGCTCCACGCGCACGCGCGCTTCCAACAGGAATTCCAGGCCCGGCTCCATGTGCGAGCGTGGCACGCGACAAGCCGGCCTTCAAGACAGCCTGGCGCCGATTGGCCTGGAACCGGCCGGGGGCTCTGCGGCACCATGGGACCCGGACAGCGAAGCGGGGCGGCGGCATGTCGTGGCAGTCGGAATTGGACGAGTTGCGCGAGCGCGAGCGGCTGGCGCGGCAAATGGGCGGGCCGGACAAGGTCAAGCGACAGCACGACGGCGGCCGGTTCACGGTGCGCGAACGCATCGAGCGGCTGACCGACAAGGACAGCTTCCATGAGATCGGCGCCATCGCCGGCCGCGCCTCATATGACGCGCAAGGGAATTTGACCGATCTGACTCCGTCCAATTGCGTCATGGGCCGCGCCGCTCTCGACGGGCGGCCGGTGGTGGTGGTCGGCGACGATTTCACCGTGCGCGGCGGCTCGGCGGACGCGACCATTCGCGAAAAGCCGCTCATGGCCGAGCGCATGGCGCACGACCTGCGCCTGCCGATCGTGCGCATCATCGAAGGCTCGGGCGGCGGCGGATCGGTCAAGACCATCGAGACCACCGGCCGCGCCAATTTGCCCGGCGGCGTCGGCGGCGGCGCCAGCTACCACTACATCACCGCCAATCTCTCCGTGGTGCCGGTGGTGGCGCTCGGTCTCGGGTCGGTCGCCGGTCTAGGCGCGGCGCGTCTCGCGGCGAGCCACTATTCGGTGATGACCAAGGATACGTCGGCCATGTTCGTCGCCGGCCCGCCGGTGGTCGCCCGCCTCGGCGAGGATCTCGGCAAGCAGCAACTCGGCGGCGCCGACGTGCAGACGCGCGCCGGCGCAGTCGACCACGCGGTCGAGAACGAGGATGAAGCCTTCGCCTGCACGCGGCGCTTCCTGTCATACCTGCCGTCGTCGGTCTACGACGTGGCGCCGCGGAATCCGAGCACCGACGATCCGAACCGTCGGGAGGAGCAGCTCTTCTCCGTCGTCCCGCGCGACCGGCGCAAGGTCTACAAGATGCGCGCCATCGTCGACGCGGCGGTGGATCGCGATTCGTTTTTCGAATTCGGCCGCATGTTCGGCCGCCCGATCATTACCGGCTTTGCGCGCGTCGACGGCTTGCCGGTTTGCGTCATGGCGAGCGACCCGTATTTCTACGCCGGCGCCTGGACCGCGGATGCCTGCCAGAAGGTCGTGCGCTTCGTCGATCTCGCCGAAGCGTTCCACATGCCCATCGTCTACTTCAGCGATTGCCCCGGATTCATTATCGGCTCGGAGGCGGAACGCACCGCGACCATACGGCACGGCGTGCGCGCCATGGCCGCCGTCAATCAATCCACCGTGCCCTGGTGCACATTCATCATCCGCAATGCCTATGGCGTGGCCGGCGTGGTGCATCAGCCCGCGGGACGCTTTTCCATCCGCTACGCGTGGCTTTCGGCGTCGTGGGGATCGTTGCCGCTCGAAGGCGGCATCGAGGCGGCGTATCGCGCCGAGATCGACGCATCTGCCGATCCGGCCGCGAAGCTCGCCGAGATCGAGACGCGCTTGAACCGCCTGCGCTCGCCGTTCCGCACGGCGGAGGCCTTTTGGGTCGAGGAGATCATCGATCCCCGCGACACGCGCCGCTTGCTGTGCGAATTCGCGGCGCTCGCCGAACCGCTGCGAAAGCCGGGCCTAAGCGCTTTCGCTATCCGGCCGTGATGTCGTGACTATTTGGCGAGGAACCGGCCGCCGTTCACGTGGATGGTCTGGCCGGTGATATAAGCGCCGTCGGGCCCGACCAAAAGGCGAACCAGCGCCGCGATCTCCTCCGGCGTTCCGCGCCGGCCGAGGGGGCTCGGATCACGGGCCAGGCGCTCGGGCAAAACGCCGGCCGACGCGCCGCGGACGGTTTCGATCGCGCCTGGCGCCACCGCGTTGACGCGAATGTTGTGCGGCGCCAGTTCGACGGCGAGGCCGCGCACGAACCCTTCCAGCCCGGCCTTCGATGCGTTTACGTGCACCCGCTCCGCCATGCCGACGTGATGCGAGATTCCGCTGAGGCCGACGATGGCGCCGCCGCCGCGCGCGATCATGCTTGGCACGACTGCTTTCGCTAGATGGAACGCGCCATCCAGCGCCACCGACAGAATCTCGCGCCACTCGGCGAAATCCATTTTCAGGAACGGCGTCTGGCGGCGCAGGCCGGCATTGCTGACCGCAATATCGATGCCGCCGAACGCAGAAACGGCGGCGGCGATCATCGCCGACACCGCCACGCCGTCGCTGACGTCGGCGATATGGGGTATCGCCTTTCCGCCGGCGCTCTTGATTTCGCCGACAACATTTTCGACTGCCGCCCGGTCCTTGCGTCCGTTCACGATCACCGCCGCGCCATCGGCGGCAAGCGCCAATGCGATGGCGCGGCCGATGTTCTTGCCGGCGCCGGTGACCACTGCGACCTTGCCGGCGAGGGGTTTGCGATCCGTTCCCATCACGGCATTCGTCTTCGGTTCATTTGCGTTTGCGCTCGCGCCGTTCGCGCAAGAGCGCATCGTATTGCTCGGGCTGCTCACGTTCGAGGCGATCAAGCGCCTTGCCGGCCGCCTCCATCACCGTCGGGCTGACGTCCCTCTTGATGGCTTCGATCTTCTCCGCCGCCTGCTCCAGGCGCTGCAAGGTCTCGGGCGGAGCCGATTGTTTGTTTGCCAAGGCGATGACGATCTCGCTCAGCCAGCCGAGCTGCTTTCCGTAGCTGGCCACCTCGGTCACCACGCGATCCTCGACTGCAGCGTCGCCGGCATAGTTCACGGTCAGCGAGGGCGAGAACCACGGCGCCGTGATGCGCTGATTGACGGCGCCCGAGAGGGGCGCGCGAAAAATCCAGAACGGATCGAATGTGGAAGGGCTCGCGGTCATAGCGTCCTCCTGTCATGACAACCCGGGAAAGACTTCGGCCGCGGACGCGCGCCGCCGCTCGAACCGTCACGCACCATACTCGCTCGCGCCGGATGCATCCACCGCGGCCGCCGGTCTCACGGAGTGTTGTTGCCGCGCTTGTTCGGCCGAAGGAATTTCCTGCTAAGCTCGCCGCTCCCTACGGGTCACAGGAGAGGAAACGCAATGAAGCTTTATTATTCGCCCGGCGCCTGCTCGATCGGCATTCACGTGCTGCTGGAGGAGATCGGCAAGCCCTACCAAACCCAGAAACTGAACTTCCAGCAACAAGAGCAGTTCGGCGACGCGTTCAAGTCCATCAATCCGAAGTCGAAGGTCCCGACCTTAGAGCGCGACGACAAGAGCGTGCTCACGGAATTTCCCGCCATCGCGCTTTGGCTGGCGCGGACCAATCCGGAGAAGAAGCTGCTGCCGGGCGACGCGGACGGCGAAGCGCGCGCCATCGAGGCCATGGACTACGTGATCGCCACGATGCATATGCAGGGCTTCTCGCGCATTTTCCGTCCCGGCAACTACGCGCCGAGCGAATCCGACCACGAGAAGGTCAAAGCGCGGGGCATGGAGATTTTCATGAACGGCATGAAGCTCATGGACAAGCGGCTCGAAGGCAAGGACTACGTGGTCGGGCCGTTCTCCATCGCAGACGCGGCGCTCTTCTACGTGGAGTTCTGGGGCGGCGACCGGTTGAAGCTCACGCTGCCGCCGAACTGCGCCAAGCACCTCGCGCGCATGAAGGCGCGACCGGCGGTGCAGCGGGTGCTCAAGGACGAGGGCCTGGCGGCCGCCTGATGCAGGCGGGAGGGCTGGCTGGGGCGGGAGGATTCGAACCTCCGAATGTCGGATCCAAAATCCGATGCCTTACCACTTGGCGACGCCCCAAACCCGGCCCGCGGCGGGGCTGAACCTTAGTATGGCGGAAGCGTAGTTTCCAGTGCGGGCGGCGCGTGTTGCAGCGCCGCCCAACGCACCCACCAGGCGGGCCGCGCCGCGCCGATGGCGCCGGCAGCCGCCCGGGCTTGCCCCTCTTCGGCAAACAATCCGAAACACGTGGCGCCGCTGCCCGACATGCGCGCCAACAGACAATTGGCGGCGCCGTTCAATGCGGCCAGCACGTGCGCGATTTCTGGGGCAAGCCTGAGCGCCGGCGCTTCGAGATCGTTGCGCCGTTCGCCGAGCGCGAGCGCGAGCGACCGCGCGTCCGGGGGCGGAGAACTGAGCGGATTGCCATCGCCGCATTTTCCGCCGAGGGCGGCGAACACGTCGCGCGTCGACAGCGGCACGCCCGGATTGGCCAGCACAACGAAGGCCGGCGGCAACGGCGGCGCGGGCTTGAGGATCTCGCCGATGCCGCCGACGAGCGACGGCACGCCGGCCAGGCAGACCGGCACGTCGGCTCCGAGCTGCGGCGCCAGCCGGCCGGCGATGGCACCGTCGTGGTCCACGTCCCAGAGCGCGCGCAAGATATGAAGTGCCGCGGCCGCATCCGTCGAGCCGCCGCCGATTCCGGAAGCGACCGGCATGGTCTTGTGCAACGTGATGTCGGCGCCGCGGCGGACCTGGCTTGCCGCCGCCAGCATCCGGGCCGCCCGCAGCACGAGGTTCTCGACGCCGCGATCCAGGTCGCCCGCGCGCGGACCCTTCAGGGTCAACGACAACTGACTCGCCGGCGCGGCATCGATGCGCTCGCCGACGTCGGTAAACACCACCAGACTGTCGAGCAGGTGATAGCCGTCGGCCCGGCGCCCGGTGACGTGGAGATAGAGATTGACCTTGGCCGGCGCCGTATGGCCGACGCGGTTTCGCCCCGATCCGCTCGCCCGGGCCACACTCACCGGGCGATCAACCGCCGCCGGTCGCCTGCGCCGCCTTGCCGCCGGCGGGCGGATTTCCCAAACCGGTGTCGATCTTGGCGCGGATGCCCGGGATCATCCCCGGCTCGGGCTTGAGCGCAAGCGCGCGCTGCCACTGGAAGCGGGCTTCCGACTTGCGGCCGACACGCCAATACGCATCGCCCAGGTGATCGTTGATGGTCGGATCGTCGGGCTTCAGCTCGACGGCGCGCTCCAGGTTGCCGACGGCATCCGGGTAGCGGCCGAGGCGGTATTGCGCCCAGCCCAGGCTATCCACGATGAAACCGTCGTTCGGCTTGATCTGCACCGCACGCTCCAGCATGCCGACCGCCTGGTCCAAGTGCTCGCCGCGCTCGACCCACGAATAGCCGAGATAATTCAGCACCAGGGGCTGCTCGGGCTTCAGCTTCAGCGCCGCGAGGAAGTCGGCCTCGGCCTTGGGCCATTGCGAGGAGCGCTCATAGGCGATGCCGCGCGCGTAATAAAGCGACCAGCGCTGCTCGCTCGCCACGTCGGGACTGCCCAGCGCCTGGGTGTAGGCGTCGGCGGCCTCGCCGAACTTCTGCTGCGCGCGCAGAATGTCGCCGACGGTGATCAACGGCTCGAGCCGGGCCGGCTGCTCGCGGCTCATGGATCGCAGCGCCGCGATCGCTTCGTCGGGGCGATTCATCTCCTCGAGGACGCCGGCGGCCCTAAGCCGCGCGCTCCAGCCGAACGGCGATTTCGGATTGACCGCGCGATACTGCTCGAGCGCCTCGTTGTAGCGCTGATTGCTCTCAAGGATGTCGGCCAGCAGAATGCGCGCCACCGGAAAATCCGCCCGGATATGCAGCGCGAGCTGCAGATAGACTTCCGAACCTTCGCCGCCGTCCTGCCGCGACAATACGGATGCCGCGCCGAAGAAAGCCTCGGCGGCGCCCTCGGTCGCCGTGCCGATCAACGCCGCCGGCTTATCCTGCGATTGAAGCGATTCCATGATGCTGGCGATCGCCGGACTGTCGGGATTTTGCGTCAAGTAAACGCTGTAGAGTTTGCGCGCATCTTCCGGGTGGCCCTGGCGCTGCAGGAAGTTGCCGAAAGCCTCGACGACGCGGAGACTGGCGCCTCCGGCGCCCGCCAAGGTTTCGCGATAGGCGGCACTTGCGGCATCGTTGCGGCCCATCACGTCGTTGAGCAACGCGCTGTGATAGTGGAAGAACGGCGCGAAGGCCGCATTCTCCTGCAGCGGCTTGAGCGATTTGATCGCATCCTCGGGCTTCGATAGCCCGAGTTCGACCCAAGCGCCGATCAGCGGGTTGAGCACAGAATTGAAGCCGGATTGGCCGGCCGCCGCGATTGCCTTCTCCGCCGAAGCGAAGTCGCCCTTATGTACGGCGTCGTCGGCCAGAAGGATGTTGGCAATGCCGTCGTGCGGATCGAGCGTCAAGACCCGCTTCGCCAATTCCGACGCTTCCGGGAATCGGCCGTCGCCGATCATGAGGATCAACGTGCGATGCGCCAGCGCGGAATTGTTCGGATCGTCGGTCAGAGCTTGGGCGTAGAACTCCGCCGCCGATGACGTGTCGCGCTCCGAATGGGCGAAACGTCCGGCCAGGTAGCTGCCGAGCGGCGATTCGAGGCTGGTGGGCACGGCGCCTTGCGGGCGCGAGCCGCCGCCGCCGGTTTCCGGCGCGCAGGCGGCCGTCGCCAGCAGTGCCGCCATCGCGGCGACTCCAAGCAGGCGTGATCGGCTCAATCGGATGCGCGAATGTCTTCCCGCCAGTCGGTCGATGCCGGACAAGCGGGCCACGTTCAGCGTACGAGTGCCCATGGGCATATCAAACCAGCAGCCGGGTCCGGAACGCAATGGCAATCTCCGCAATGCCGCCGGTGAAAAATGCCGCACCGGCGCACGGTCAGGAATCGGCGTGGTCACATATTCGGATAGTTAGGCCCACCGCCGCCTTCGGGCACCACCCAATTGATGTTCTGCTCGGGATCCTTGATGTCGCACGTCTTACAATGCACGCAGTTTTGTGCATTGATCTGCAGGCGCGGCTTCGATCCGTCGTCGTTGCGCACGATCTCGTAGACCCCCGCCGGACAGTAGCGCTGCTCGGGCGCATCATAGAGCGGCAGATTGATCGCGATCGGCACCGCCGCATCCTTCAGGGTCAGATGGATCGGCTGGTCTTCCTCGTGATTGGTGTTGGAAATGAACACGGACGAGAGCTTGTCGAACGTGATCTTACCGTCGGGCTTCGGATATTCGATGCGCCGGCATTGGTCGGCGCGCTTCAAACTTTCGTAATCGGCCTTGCGATGGCGAAGCGTCCACGGCACCAGGAAGCCCAGGCCGAGATCGTTCAGCCACATATGCACGCCGCCGTGCGCGGTGCCGAGCCACATGCCGAAACGCAAGCCGGGCTTGACGTTCCGCACCTTATATAGGTCGCGATAGGCCCAAGAGGTGCGGAAGGCCTGCGGATAGGCATCGAGCGGGGCCGCCGGGGCGGCGCCGGCCGCCAGCGCGGCGAACGCGGCTTCCGCCGCCAGCATCCCGGTCTTCATGGCATTGTGCGAGCCCTTGATGCGCGGCAGGTTCACGAAACCCGCCGCGCAGCCGATCAGCGCGCCGCCCGGGAACACCAACTTCGGAATCGACTGCAAGCCGCCCTCGTTGATGGCGCGGGCGCCATAGGCGATGCGCTTGCCGCCCTCGAATGTGTCGCGGATCGACGGATGCAGTTTGAAGCGCTGAAACTCGTCGAACGGGGACAGGAACGGATTCTGATAGTTCAGGTGGATGACAAAGCCGACCGCCACCTGGTTGTCCTCCAGGTGGTACATGAACGAGCCGCCGCCGGTCGCGTTGTCGAGCGGCCAGCCCTGCGTGTGCACGACCAGCCCTTGGCGGTGCTTCGCCGGATCGACCTGCCACAGCTCCTTGATGCCGATGCCGAACTTCTGCGGCTCGACGCCGTCGCGAAGCCGGAAGCGTTCGAATAACGTCTTGGTGAGCGAACCGCGCGCGCCTTCGGCGAAGAACGTGTATTTGCCGAGCAACTCGACGCCCGGCGTGTAGCTGTCCTTGTGGTGGCCGTCGCGGGCGATGCCCATGTCGCCGGTGGCGACGCCCTTGACGCTGCCGTCGGCGTTGTAGAGCACTTCGGCGGCGGCGAAACCCGGATAGATTTCAACGCCGAGGGCTTCGGCCTGCGTCGCCAGCCAGCGGCAGACGTTGCCGAGACTGACGATGTAATTGCCGTGATTGTTCATCAGCGGCGGCAGCATGAAATTCGGAATGCGAATGTGGTTGGCGGCGGTGAGGACCATGAAGCGGTCTTCGCTGACCGGCGCATTGAGCGGCGCGCCTTGCGCCTTCCAATCCGGAATCAATTCGTTCAGGGCGATGGGGTCGATCACGGCGCCCGACAGGATATGCGCGCCGACCTCGGAGCCCTTCTCGATGACGCAGACCGTGAAATCCTTGCCGTTGGCCTGACAGAGCTGACGAAAGCGGATCGCGGCGGCAAGACCCGCTGGCCCCGCGCCGACGATCACCACATCGAACTCCATCGCTTCCCGGGTCATGGTGTCTCCTGCCGGCGCGTCTTCGATTGGGAACTCATGCGGCGTGAAGTACCCCGCCGCCCCGGTATTTGCAAGGCGGCGGACGCTCGCTTGGCTGCCGAACGGCATGGTAGCGTCCGGCCATGGTGAACCGCGAGACCCTGGCCGAGTGGCTGCGCTTCCAGGTGGAGGCCGGCGCCGATGAGGCCATCGGCGCGGCGCCGGTCGACCGCTATGGCCTGGCCGAAGCCCGGCCCGCCGATCCTGCACCACCCGCCAGAGTCACCGTGGCGCCGTTGCCCGAGCGGCGGGTGCCGGCAGCGGCGGCGGCGAGCGCGTTGGCGTCGCCAGCGGCCGCGGCGGCCAGTGCCCGCGAGATTGCCGCCGGTTGCGCCACCCTCGACGAGCTTCGCGCCGCCCTGCTCGCGTTCAACGGCTGCGCGCTGAAGGATACGGCGACGCAACTGGTGTTCGCCGATGGCAACCCCGCCGCCAAGGTCATGCTGGTGGGCGAGGCGCCGGGGCGGGACGAAGACCGGATCGGCCGGCCCTTCGTGGGCGAAAGCGGGCAGCTCCTGGACCGGATGCTGGCCGCCATCGGCCTCGACCGCGGGTCGGTTTACATCACGAACATCATCCCTTGGCGCCCTCCGGGCAACCGCCACCCCTCCCAGGACGAGACCACCGCTTGCGCTCCCTTCGCCGAACGGCACATTGAATTGGTCGGCCCCAGGGTGCTGGTGCTGCTTGGCGGCGTGTCGGCTGGCACCCTGCTTCAGCGCAGCGATGGCATCACCCGGCTACGCGGGCGCTGGCATGAATACCAGAGTACCACCGGCCCCATTCCGGCCATGCCCACCTTCCATCCCGCATATCTGCTGCGCCAACCGGCGCTTAAGCGGGAATCCTGGCGTGATCTATTGGCAATCAAAGATAAATTGGCATCCCTCGCGTAAGTAGTTATTCCGTAAAATTTTTCTCTTTTATCCCCAAAATTTTCCGAAATTAAGCACGAGTCGGGGTTGTCGGTACCCGGTTAATTGTCTATTACCGACCCATGAGTGCCGTGACCTTCATAGCGGCCTCGTCGAAATACTTGTCGCGGCGCCCGTATTTGCTCGCGACGGCCCTATTGGCTCTGACGTTACTTGGTTATGACGTCAAAGCAGCGCCGAACGAAACGGCGGCAGTGGCACCGGGGCTCAGGGTGATCGGCGAGGACGGGCGACCGGTCGAGCCGCTATCGGCCCCGGACGTCGCTCGATACCGCTCCATCTTCGCATTGCAGGAGGAAGCCCGGTGGCGAGACGCCGACCAGGCGATCCGGGTGCTCGACAACCGCGTCCTGCTGGGCCATGTCCTCTACCAGCGTTACGTCCATCCCAAGTTCCGCAGCAACTATGCGGATTTAGTGTCCTGGCTCGAACGCTATGGCGACGAGCCGGGGGCGGAGCGCATTCGCCACCTGGCCCTGGCGCGCATGCCTGCCGGGGCCAAGTCCCTGCCGCCGGAAATCGGCGTGACCCTGCCCGACATCGAACGGCCGGCGACCTCGTCACCCGACGACCGCCTGCCGCCGCTCTCGGCCGCCAAAGCCGCGGACAACGGCCATGCCGTCGCCCAGACGCCGGACTGGGATGCGGGCCTGACCGCCTGGCAAAAGGGCGACCCGATGACGGCGGCCAAGCGCTTCGAGGCCATGGCGCGTTCGGACCGCGCATCCTCCTGGGATGCCTCGGCGGCGGCGTTCTGGGCGGCACGCGCCTATTTGCGCGCACGCCATCCGGAACGCGTGAACGACATGCTGGGCATCGCCGCGCAATACCCGCGAACTTTCTACGGCCTGCTGGCGTCGCGGCAGCTCGGCCACGACATCGTCTTCAATTGGACCCTGCACAACGACGCCATGGATCGCCGCCGCCTAGCGCAGACGCCGGGCGTGCGCCGCGCCGTGGCGCTCAGCCAAGTCGGCCAGGACGCCCTGGCGGGCCAGGAGTTGTATCGCCTCTACATGCGCGCCGGCGACGACGTGGCGAGCCAGATCCTGCAGATCGCCAGCCGCATCAACGCGCCGAGGGCCGTGATGCAGCTCGGCCAGCATTGGCGCGCGGCCCATGGCGAGACGTTCGACGGCGCCCTCTATCCGGTGCCGAAATGGAAGCCCGCCGGCGGCTTCTCGGTGGATCGCGCGCTGATCTTCGCGTTCATGCGCCAGGAAAGCGCCTTCGACACCAAGGCGCGCAGCAGCGTTGGCGCGACCGGACTCATGCAGCTCATGCCGCAGACCGCAAGCCTTATAGCCCACGACCGCTCCCTGAAAGGCGGCAACCGGCTCTATTCGCCCGAAGTCAATATCGAGCTCGGTCAGCGCTATCTGCAAAGCCTGATCGAAGGCGAGCCGGTGCGCGGCAATCTTCTGCTGCTGGCCGCGAGCTATAACGCCGGCCCCGGAAAGGTGAAGCATTGGCTGGCCGACATCGGCCACGAAGGCGATCCGCTGCTGTTCCTGGAAATGATGCCTTCGCAGCAGACCCGCGATTTCGTCGAGCGGGTGGTGGCGAACTTCTGGATTTACGAGTTGCGGCTCGGGCAGGACACGCCCTCGCTCGACACCCTTGCCGGCGGCAAATGGCCCTACTACGTTGCCCAGGACGACGCAACGTTATCGGTGGCCGACGATGAGCCAGAGTGACGGCGCCCGCCGCTTCATACCCGTCAACATCGCGGTTCTAACCGTTTCCGACACCCGCACCGAAGCCGACGACAAATCGGGCCAGGTGCTGGTGGATCGTTTGAGCGAGGCCGGACACAAGCTGGCCGCCCGGGCCATCGTGCCCGACGAGGTTGCCCGCATCCAAGCGCAGGTCCGGGCCTGGATCGATGACGCGGCGATCGACGTGGTGATCGCCACGGGCGGCACCGGCGTCACCGGCCGCGACGTCACGCCGGAAGCCTTCGATGCGCTCTACGAGAAATCCATCCCCGGCTTCGGCGAGCTCTTCCGAATGCTGAGCTACCAGAAGATCGGCGCCTCCACCGTGCAATCGCGATGCACCGCGGGCGTGGCCAAGGGCACGTATCTCTTCGCCCTGCCGGGATCGCCCGGTGCCTGCAAGGACGCATGGGACGATATCTTGAAGAGCCAGCTCGATTACCGCACCAAGCCCTGCAATTTCGTCGAGCTGCTGCCGCGTTTGCGCGAGCACGAGCGGCGCAAGGCCGGCTGAAGGCTCAGGCGGTTCTCCGGCGCCAGCGCCCATAGTCTTCCGGCGTATCGACGTCGTGCAGCGTGTCGACCATGGCCACGCGCATTCGCGCAAGATTGGCGAGCGTATCGCTCAAGGCCACCGCACTCGACCAGCGCACGCCGGAAAAGGCGCGGCGAACATGTCGCCGCTCGCGGAAGCCGACAAGCCAGTAGCCGCCGTCGCTCGCCGGACCGAAGACCGCGTCGTGACCGGCCAACGCCCGGAATGCCGAGGCGATGCGATCCGCGTTCGCATCGGGAATGTCCGAGCCGACGATCACCGCGGGTCCGCGCGGCAATGCTTCATAGGCGCTTCGCATGCGCGCGCCCAGGTCGCCCCGTTTCTGGCTCACGCGAGCGAAGCGCATGGGCCAGAACCCCGAGCGCATGTCCCGCAGTTCGGCGATGGCGAGCCACAGCGTCCAGCGCCGATCGCGTCCGAGCCGTCGAAGCAGTGCAAAGCATTCACCGCGATAGAACCTCGTCGCCTCGGCGAAGCCGATGCCGCGCGCCAGGCGCGTCTTGACCTGCCCGCGGCGCGGTGCTTTGACGAATACGATCAGATTGGGCCGGCGGCGCACGGGAACCTCAGCCGTACAGGCGCGCAAGAAGGCGCGGCGGCACGCCTAGCGTATAGAGCGCAAGACAACCGAGATTGCGCAAGCTGCGCCAGACATAGCCGTCGCGCCGGTAACGCGCCGCCGATGTCACCGCGGCGCTCCGCAACGGATGGAGGCGGCGGCGCCCGATGCGGCGCACCATGTCCACATCCTCCATGAGCGGCATGGCGCGATAGCCGCCGAGGCGGCGATAGAAGTCGCGCGACAGCAGCAGGCCTTGATCGCCGTAGGGAAGCGCCAATAGCCGCGTTCTGACCGCGACAATCCGCTCGAGCACGCGCGCCTCCAGCCGAGTGTCGTCGAGTTTGAACGCGAACACCGCGGCGCGCTCGCCGTTTGCCGGATCCGCCATGAACGACGCCGCATCTTCGGACCACTTGTCGTCGAGGCGCGTGTCCGCGTGAAGGAACAGGAGCCAATCGCCCAGCGCCGCATCGCCGCCCACGCGAAGCTGCGCGCCGCGGCCGCGCGGCGCCGCGGCGACGCGGCATCCCGCCTCCAGGGCCAGATCCACCGTCCCGTCGCTCGACCCGCCGTCGGCCACGATTACCTCCGCCAGAAGGTCTGCGCCCCGGCCGCGCCTGAGGGCGCTCAAGGTGGAGGTCAACTCCTCGACGGCGTTCAAGGTCGGAATGACCGCGCTCAGCATCGGCGAAGTATAAGCGCGCCAAGGATTTTCAGGAGATCCGGCAAATGGCAATTGTTCTTGTTATGTTCCAGAATGCGGCATAGACTTTCTGCCATGACACCCGCGCAAGACCCCTTCTCCATGACCAAGGTTCCTGCGCCCGACGCGCGGCGCGGGCGTGGCGCGGTCAGCAATGCCTCTGGCCGTTACGAGGAAGAAGCGCGCGTGGCCATGGACGACGGATGGGGCACCCTCGATCAAGAGGCGCCCCCGCTCAAGACCACGATCACGATCGACACGACGCGAACCATCATCGCGCGGAACCAATCGCCGGATATCTCGTTCGACCGCTCGATCAATCCCTATCGGGGATGCGAGCACGGCTGCATCTATTGCTTCGCACGGCCGACCCATGCCTTCCTCGGCCTGTCGCCGGGGCTCGACTTCGAGAGCAAGCTGTTCGTCAAGCCCGATGCGGCGAAACTGCTGGCCAAGGAATTGAGCGCGCCGAACTATCGCTGCGACGTCATCGCCATCGGCACCAACACCGATCCCTATCAGCCGATCGAGCGGTCGAACCAGATCATGCGGCAAATCCTCGAAGTGCTGGCGGCGTTCAACCATCCGGTCGGCATCGTCACAAAATCGGCGCTGGTGACCCGCGATATCGACCTGCTGGCGCCCATGGCGGCAAGAAAGCTGGCCAAGGTCGCGATTTCGGTAACGACGTTGGATAGGCGATTGGCGCGATTGATGGAGCCACGCGCGGCGACGCCGGAGCGCCGGCTCGAGGCCATTCGCACGCTGAACCAGGCCGGAGTGCCCTGCGGCGTCATGACGGCGCCGATGATTCCAGGCCTGAACGATCAGGAATTGGAAAGCATTCTCGAAGCGTCACGCGATGCCGGCGCGGCGGAAGCCGGATACGTGGTGCTGCGCCTGCCGCTCGAAATCAAGGATTTGTTCCGCGAATGGTTGAGGTCGAACTATCCCAACCGGGCCGACCGCGTGATGAGCCTGGTTCGCCAGATGCGGGGTGGCCGCGACTACGATGCGACGTTCTTCAAGCGCGGCGTCGGCCAGGGGCCCGTCGCCCAGCTCATCAATCGCCGGTTCAATCTTGCGGTCAAACGGCTCGGCATGAACCAACGGCGCCTGAAGCTCGACACCAGCCAATTCCGCAAGCCGCCCCGCTCCGGCGATCAGCTCGCGCTGCTCTGAGGCGCCCGGTGCGACTCGACTATAGTCGTGCCCATGGGTCCGACCTATGCGTTCGAACGGCGTCTCGGCGGCGTGGTCTGCGGCATCGATGAAGTGGGCCGCGGGCCGCTCGCCGGGCCGGTCGTCGCGGCGGCGGTGATCCTCGACCCGGCACGCGTACCGTCAGGAATAAATGACTCAAAAGCGCTGCCGAAGGCGAAGCGCGAAATACTTGAGATCGAAATTCGGGCCAATGCGCGGGTTGCCCTCGGCTCGGCCTCGGTCGAGGAGATCGACCGGCTCAACATACTTTGGGCCAGCATGCTCGCCATGCGGCGCGCCTTCGACGGTCTGGGACAGACAGCGGATCATGCGTTGATCGACGGCAATCGGGCGCCCGAGCTGCCCTGCGCGGCGCATCCGTTGGTCGATGGCGATGCGCGCTGTCTATCTATTGCCGCCGCTTCCATCGTCGCAAAGGTGGCGCGGGACCGCTTGATGGCGGAACTCGCTCTCGCGCACCCCGAATACGGCTGGGAGCGCAACGCCGGCTACGGCACGGCGGAGCACCTCGCGGCGCTCGCCCGCCTCGGCCCGACGCCGCACCACCGCACCAGCTTCGCGCCGGTACGCGCCTGCCTGGCCGCGGCGGGGTAGCCGGCGTAGCGGGCCACGTTGACCAACGGCTTCGGCCCGGGTAGGGTCACTTCGCATGTTGACGCCATTGGCCATTCGCGCGCTCGCGCTTCGACTTAGGCGCCCGGCACTCTTCGGAGGCCGGGATGTCGCCTTTGCTTACGCGCGCACCCAAAGCCATGCAACGTCACATGTTCAACCCCAAGCCTGAAATCTACGCCGTTACAACCGCTTCGGCCGCTCCTGATGGAGCGCCGATCCGTGCGATTCAGCCTTGGAGCGTGACGGTGCCGGCGCGCACCAATCCTTCCTTCTGACAGGATCAAGTCCTGACCGGAGCACCGTTATGCCAACCATGCCCATTCACAAGTACCGAGCGTTCACACCCATAAACTTGCCCGACCGGCGCTGGCCGACCCGCGTCATCGACCGGGCGCCCATCTGGTGCAGCGTCGATTTGCGCGACGGCAACCAGGCGCTGGTCGAGCCCATGGATCGCCTGAAGAAGCTCAAATTCTTCGAGCATCTGGTGAAACTCGGATTCAAGGAAATCGAGGTCGGTTTTCCGGCCGCCTCCGAGACCGACTTCGATTTCATACGCCACATCATCGAGCACCGGATGATCCCGGACGACGTGACCATCCAGGTGCTGACCCAGGCGCGCGAGCCGCTCATCCAGCGCACCATGGAATCCATCGAAGGTTCCAAGAACGCCATCCTGCATCTCTACAATTCGACCTCGACCCTGCAGCGCCGCGTCGTGTTCGATCTCGACCGCGAGGGCGTGAAGAACATCGCGCTCGACGCCACCAAGTACGTCAAATCGCTGGCGCCGCGCCTCGAGGCGGGCGGCACCAATCTGCGCTTCCAGTATTCGCCCGAAAGCTTCACCGGCACCGAATTGGACTATGCGCTCGACGTCTGCCACGGCGTGATGGACATCTGGCAGCCGACCGAAAAGCGCAAGATCGTGTTCAATCTGCCGGCCACGGTCGAAATGGCCTCGCCCAACATCTATGCCGACCAGATCGAATGGATGCATCGCAACTTCAAGGAGCGGGAAAAGATCATCCTGAGCCTGCATCCGCACAACGACCGCGGCACCGCGGTGGCGGCAACGGAACTCGGCGTCATGGCGGGCGCCGAGCGCATCGAGGGCACGCTGTTCGGCAACGGCGAGCGCACCGGCAACGTCGACATCGTGACCCTGGCGCTCAACATGTTCAGCCAGGGCGTGGATCCGAAGCTCGACTTCCGCGATATCAATTCGTCCATCGAAGTGGCGGAGTATTGCAATCAGCTGCCGGTGCATCAGCGGCACCCTTATGCGGGCGAGCTGGTCTACACGGCGTTCTCCGGATCGCACCAGGATGCGATCAAGAAGGGCATGACCGCCATGGGCTCGCGCAACAGCGAGGTCTGGGAGGTGCCCTACCTGCCCATCGATCCGAAGGACGTCGGCCGTTCCTACGAGGCGATCATCCGGGTCAACAGCCAGTCGGGCAAAGGCGGCGTCGCCTATCTTCTGCACGCCGAATATGGCATCGACATGCCGCGCGAGTTGCAGATCGAGTTCAGCCAGGTCATCCAGGAAGTCGCCGACGCGACAGGCAAGGAAATCGTGCCGGAAGAAATCTGGCGGCACTTCCGCGCCACCTATCTCGACACGGACAAGCCATACCGCCTCAACGACTACCGTCTGCGGAGCGATTCCCACGCGAGCGAGATTGTCATCTGCTCCGCCGACATCGCCGTCAACGGCAAAGTGCGGACCATTGAGGGCCGCGGCAACGGTCCAATCGACGCCTTCATCGCCGCCTTGAAGCGCGAGTGCGGCCTTTCGGTGAACGTGATGGACTATCACCAGGACGCCATCGGCCACGGCTCGGGCGTCAACGCGGTTTGCTTCATCCGCCTCGACGGCGGCGGCGGCAACGAGCGTTTCGGCGTCGGCATCCACGCCAATACGGTGACGGCCTCGCTCAAGGCCATCGTCAGCGGCGTGAACCGCCTCCAAGCGAACAAGTAGCCCGGATCGAATCCCTGGTAGGCCGCAGCCGCGCGGCCTACCAGGGATCGCGGCCGAGTCGTCCACAGCCGTCTGTGCCAAACCCTGTGCAAGACTCTGTTAAGCTCTTGATTCAAAAACCGATTGACGCGACTCGCGGGCTGACTCAAAGTGGCGGCCCATGCGGGGGAACGTTCACGGTGCATCGCGGCTGAACCGGGTCATCCACGGCGATTGCGCCGAGGTGATGGCCGCTCTGCCGGCCGCGTCGGTCGATTTGGTCTTCGCCGACCCGCCCTACAACCTTCAGCTCCAAAATGCACTCCGACGGCCCAACGACTCATTGGTCGATGCGGTCGACGACGACTGGGACAAGTTCGCCGACTTCGCCGCCTACGACGCCTTCACGCGCGCGTGGCTCAAGGCGGCGCATCGGTTGTTGAAGGACGACGGCACGCTCTGGGTCATCGGCAGCTATCACAACATTTTTCGCGTCGGCGCGATCCTGCAGGATCTCGGCTTCTGGATCCTGAACGACATCGTGTGGCGCAAGACCAACCCGATGCCGAATTTCCGCGGCAAGCGCTTCACCAACGCGCACGAGACCATGATCTGGTGCGCCAAGAACCGCGAGCAGAAGCGCTACACCTTCAACTACGAAGCCATGAAGGCGCTGAACGACGACCTACAAATGCGCTCCGACTGGCTGCTGCCGATCTGCTCCGGCGGCGAACGCCTGAAGCAGAACGGCAGCAAGGCGCACGCGACCCAGAAGCCTGAAGCCCTGCTGCATCGCGTGTTGTTGGCGGCATCGGAACCGGGCGACGTGGTGCTCGATCCCTTCTTCGGTTCCGGCACTACAGGCGCGGTGGCGCAGCGTCTCGGCCGCTCGTGGATCGGCATCGAACGCGAGGCGCGCTACGTGGCGCTGGCGGAAGAACGCATTGCGCGCGTGCAGCCGCTGGCGCCGGAGGATCGCGAGATCGCGAGATCGCGCCGCGCCGAACCGCGCATACCCTTCGGCTGGGTGGTCGAGCGCGGCCTGTTGCAGCCCGGTACGATCCTGACCGATACGACCGGACGCTACCGCGCCAAGGTTCGCGCCGACGGCTCGCTCGTCGCAGCCGACGCCACCGGCTCGATCCATAAGATCGGCGCCCATGTGCAGGGCGCCAGCGCCTGCAACGGCTGGACCTTCTGGCATTTCGACGTGGAAGGCCGGCGCGTCGCCATCGACGTGTTGCGCCAGAAGCTCAGGAGCGACCTCTCCTAAGCGGCAGCGCCAGCGTCGGGGCTTCAAGCGCATCGAGCGCCAGGCGGCAGACCTTCTTCATCGCCGTCGGCAGGGCTTGCCCGGCGAAATCCCGCGGATGCACCCAAACGCCATCGGCCTTCGCGCGCGCCGGGACCTCTGCCGCGCAAAGGGCCAGGGTGAGCCGGAAATGCGTGAAGCCGTGCTCGACGGTTCCCGCCACATCGCGCCAATCGCCCTCAAGCGGCGCTTCGGCCGCGGCGTCGGCCAGCGTCCAGGGCGTATCGCGCCACGCCGTCGAGGGCACCTCGATCATGCCGCCGAGAAGGCCACGCTCCGGGCGGCGGCGCAACAATACCGTGCCATCCGGCCGGACCGCCCAGAAGGCGACCCCGAAACGTGACGGCCGCGCGCGCTTCGCGTCGCGCCGCGGCAAGTCGGCGGCAATGCCACGCTTGCGGGCCGCGCAGGATTTGGCCAACGGACACCGATCGCACAATGGCGCCCGCGCCAGACACACGGTCGCTCCGAGATCCATCATGGCTTGCGCGAAATCGCCTGCGCGCCGCTTCGGCGTCAATGTCGTGGCGAGGGCGCGAAGCTCGGACTTGGCCGCGGGCAAGGGGCTCTCGACGACGAATAGCCGCGCCACAACGCGCTCGACGTTGCCGTCGACCACGGTCGCGGATTGCCCGAACGCAATGGCAGCGATGGCCGCCGCCGTATAGGCGCCGACCCCCGGCAGCTTGCGCAGACCGTCTTCGGTCTCGGGAAAGCGTCCGTCCAGTTCGGCGCTGACCATTCGGGCGCAAGCGTGCAGATTGCGTGCTCGCGCGTAATAGCCGAGGCCCTGCCAGGCGCGCAGCACGTCGTCGAGCGACGCGCGCGCCAGATGGTGCACGCTCGGCCAAAGCGCCAGGAAATTCGCGAAATAGGGCGCGACAGCGGCGACCGTCGTCTGCTGCAGCATGATTTCGCTGAGCCACACGCGATAGGGATCGGCGGCTTCGCCCGGCAGCGCCCGCCACGGAAGAACGCGGCGGTGGCGGTCGTACCAGGTGAGCAGCGCAATCGCGATTTCGCCCATGAAGCCAAAATATCATTCGGCCAAGGGCGCGGCACGTCGGCATAATGCCGCCATGCCAAGCCTCCGCGCCCTTGCCGGCGAAATCGCCAAGCTGACGCGCCCCGCCATGAAGCGCCGCGGCTTCTTCCAGGGCGATGTGCTGACGCGGTGGCCTGTCATCGTCGGCGAGGAACTGGCGAAGGCGAGCTGTCCGGAGAAACTGATGTTTCCGACCGGCGAGAGCACCGGCGCCACCTTGCAGGTGCGGGTGAGCGGCGGCTTTGCGCTCGAGATGCAGCACCTGGCGAACCTGGTGGTGGAGCGAATCAATACGTTCTATGGCTTCCGGGCCGTGGAGCGGCTTCGCCTGGTGCAAGGCCCGTTGCCCGTCCGCAAGCGCGCCGGCCGGAGACCCGCCCGCGACCTTACCGCCGCGGAGGAAGCGGCCATCGAAGCGGCGGTCGCCAAGCTCGACGACCCGGGACTGCGCCTCGCCCTGCACGCGCTCGGGCGGCAAATCAAGGCAGCGCGACCGGGCCCCGCGGGCTAACCCGAGCGCGGGGAAACATTTTTTGGGACAGGGCATCGCCCCGGTTGAGGTGACAACGGCGAGCACCTATACTGCTACTACATCTTGTGTATGAGACCTAAAAATGCGGCAGTTAAATCAGCATCTTGCGGGTCTGCTCGTAGCGTTGTCCAGCCTTTGGGCTGCTTCGGCCATGGCGCAGGGCGTGGCGCCAGTCGTGGCCGACGTCCCTCTCGGCAAGGCTGACGCGCCGGTCACGGTGATCGAATACGCCTCGTTCACCTGCCCGCATTGCGCCCACTTCGCCAATGAAACTTTCGACCAGGTGAAGGCCGCCTATATCGATACCGGCAAGGTAAAGTGGATTTATCGCGACTTCCCTCTCGACGAGATCGCGACCCGGGCGTCGCAGCTCGCCCGTTGCGGCGGCGCGGACCGATACTACGGCTTTGTCGCCACGCTGTTCCGCCAACAGTTGACCTGGGCGACGCAGCAGGACCCGCTCAAAGGTCTGGCGCAGATCGGCAAGCTCGGCGGCATCAGCGACGTCGAGTTCAACGCCTGCATGAACAACCAGCAGGTCGAGAACGCCGTGCTGCAAAGCCGCGTCGACGCGCAGAAGCAATACGACGTTAACAGCACGCCGACCTTCATCATCAACGGCAAGAAATATCCGGGCGCCATGCCCTTCGAGGATCTGTCGAAGATCCTGGACGCATTGTTGCCCGCTTCCGCACAAGCGGCGCCGGGTGCGCCGCCGGCCGCCTCCGCCCCGACCGCCGCATCGCCCTCGACGCCCGCGCCGTCGACACCGGCGACGCCGATGGCTTCGGACAGCGGAACGATGACCTGGATCATCGGGGGCATCGTCGTGCTTGTCGTGATCGCCGGCGCCGGCGCCATGCTGATGCGCCGGAAATCCACCCGTTGAGCAGCAACTGAAAGGTAGCCCGTGCAGTTCAAGCGCCTCAGGCTTTCCGGCTTCAAGTCCTTCGTCGAGCCCACCGATTTCCTGATCGAGCCGGGTCTCACCGGCGTCGTGGGCCCCAACGGCTGCGGCAAGTCGAACCTTGTGGAAGCGCTGCGCTGGGTGATGGGCGAGAACTCGGCCAAGCGGATGCGCGGCGGCGCCATGGACGACGTGATTTTCGCCGGCACCTCCAATCGCCCGCCGCGCAATCTCGCCGAAGTTTCGGTGCATCTGGACAATCGCGACCGCAGCGCCCCGGCCGACTACAACGGCTCGCCGGAGATCGAGATCTCCCGGCGGATCGAGCGCGAAATGGGCTCGGCCTTTCGCATCAACGGCCGCGAAGTGCGCGCTCGGGACGTGCAGCTACTGTTCGCAGACATCGCGACGGGCGCGCATTCGACCGCCATGGTCAGCCAGGGCCGCGTCGGCGCCATCATCAGCGCCAAGCCGACCGACCGGCGCGCGCTGCTCGAAGAGGCGGCGGGCATCACCGGGCTGCATTCCCGCCGCCACGAGGCGGAACTTCGGCTCAAGGCGGCCGAGACCAACCTCGAACGACTGGCGGATGTGGCACAACAGCTTGAACAGCAGTTGCAGGGCCTGAAGCGTCAGGCACGGCAGGCCAGCCGCTATCGCAACATCTCCGGGCATATCCGGCGCGCCGAAGCGATCGTGTTCCATTTGCGCTATGTGGCCGCGGCTCGCGCGCTGGAAGAGGCGAAAACGCGGCTGGCCGAAGCCGAGGCCGATGTCGCCGCGCGCACGTCGGCCGCCGCTATCGCGTCGACCGCGCAGGCCGGAGCGGCCGAGGCGTTGCCGCCGCTCCGCCACGACGAAGCGGCCGCGGCGGCTGCCTTGCATCGCCTGGCGGTCGCGCGCGACGGCCTCGATGCGGAAGAGCGCCGCGCGCGCGAACAGCAGGCGCAGCTGGAAGACCGCCATAAGCAGATCGACGGCGACTTGGCGCGCGAGCATGCGCTGCATGGCGAGGCCGGCGCGGCGATCTCCCGCCTCGAACTGGAGCGCGGCGGCATTGCCGCGGCACGGAGCGGCGAGGCGGAAGCGGTTGCCGCGGCGGAAGCCAAGGTCGCGGCGGCGGCAGCCGAGGTGGCCGAGCGGCAAAGGGAACTCGACGCTTTGACCGAAAAGGCGGCGGCGGAAGCCGCACGCCGCAACGCCCTCGGCGAGCAGATCGCCGCTCGCGGCGAACGCATCGCACGGCTGGTGACGCGGAGCGCCGAGGTCGAGACGGAGCGCGTGGGCATTTCCGCCGAAGGCGAAGACCTTTCGGCCGCCGCCGCGGCGGATACCGAGGTGGCGGCGCAGCAGCAGCGCATGATGGATGCGCGGGCACGCCTCGACGAAACGGAGAAGTTCCGCGCGACGGCCCAGTTCGCCGACAGGAGCGCGCGCGAATTGCTGCAGGAGGCGCAAGCCTTGGCGAGCCGGCTCGCCGCCGAGGAAAAGGGCCTGAGCAATCTGCTCGCGATCGACGAGAGCAGCCTATGGCCGCCGCTGATCGATGCGGTCAGCGTGGCGCCGGGCTTCGAAACGGCGCTCGGCGTGGCGCTCGGCGACGATCTTCGCGCGGCGGCGGACAGTGCGGCGCCCATTCATTGGCAGGTATTGCCGCCCTTGGCGGATGCGCCCGCCCTGCCGGCCGGGACCGAGCCGCTCGCCAATCACGTCAGGGGCCCGCAAGCCTTGGCGCGGCGCCTGTCGCAAATCGGCGTCGTCTCCGAAGAAGACGGCGCCCGTCTGTCGCGCGACTTGAAGCAGGGCCAGCGGCTGGTGACGAAGTCGGGCGCGCTCTGGCGCTGGGACGGCTTCACCCAGCGCACCGGCGCGCCGAGCGCCGCAGCGGTGCGGCTCGAACAGCGCAACCGGCTAGCCGACTTGCGCGAACAACTCCGCGCCGCCGAAGCCGCTCTCGCCGGCGCCCGCGCGGACTTCGAGGCGGCACACACCACGTTCACGCAATCCGAGGCAGCGGAATCCGAGGCGCGCGCCGCCGCCCGCCAAGCGGAAACCGCATTCGACAAGGCTCGCGATTCGCAGACCAAGGCGCTGCAGTTGGCAGCAGCACGCGCGTCGAAGCTCGCCGCGCTGAACACGGCCGCCGAACAGATTGCCGCGGACCTGACTGAGTCGCGCGAACAGCTCGCCGCCGCCGAGGCGGAGCTCGCCCAGATGCCGGCCGAGACGGACGCGCGCGAGCGGATCGGCATGCTTCGCCTCGATCTGGACGGCTATCGCAATGGGCTCGGCGAAGCGCGGAGCGACCTTGATCGCCTTCACAACGCCGCACAGGTGCGGATCGAACGCCTTGCGGCAATCGAGCGCGAAACCCAAAGCTGGAGCGACCGCCTGCGGAGCTCGACCGAGCAGATCGCCGAGCTCGAAGCGCGGCGCGAAGCGGTCGAAGCCGAGATTGCCGCCATTCGCGACCTGCCGGCGGAGATTGCCGCCCGGCGCGTGCGCCTCCTCGAGCAGATCGGCTTGGCGGAAATCGAGCGCAATCGCGCCGCCGACGCGCTGGCCGTGGCCGAGACCGCGCTCGCCGAGTGCGACAAGGCGGTCAAGGCGGCGAACGGCGCCTTGGGCCAGGCGCGCGAGACGCGCGTCCGCGCCGAAGCCGAAGCCGAACACGCCGAGCAGCAACGGGCCGATCTCGACCTGCGCATTCGCGAAACCCTCGAGAGCCATCCGGAGCAAGTGCTGGCCGCGGCGGAAATCGACGAGGACGAGCAATTGCCGGCGCTGTCCGAGATCGAGATGAAGCTCGACCGGCTGAAGAAAGAGCGCGACGGCATGGGCCCGGTCAATCTGCGGGCGGAAATCGAGGCCGACGAAGTAGAGACGCAACTCAACACGCTGATCACCGAGCGCGGCGACCTCGAGGCGGCGATCGGACGCCTGCGCCAGGGCATCGCCAGCCTCAACCGCGAAGGCCGCGAGCGCCTGCTAGCCGCGTTCAAGAAGGTCGACGAGCACTTCCAGGAGCTGTTCGTGAAAGTGTTCGGCGGCGGCCGAGCGCATCTGGCCCTGACGGAGTCGGATGACCCGCTCGAAGCCGGTCTCGAAATCATGGCGTCGCCGCCCGGCAAGAAGCTGCAGGTGCTGTCGCTGCTCTCCGGCGGCGAGCAGGCGCTGACCGCGCTCTCGCTGCTGTTTGCCGTGTTCCTCACCAATCCCGCGCCGATCTGCGTGCTGGACGAGGTGGACGCCCCTCTGGACGACGCCAACGTCGAGCGGCTTTGCGATCTGCTCGATAACATGGCCTCAGGCGGGGATACCCGTTTTCTGGTGGTCACGCACCATCCGATCACCATGGCGCGCATGGATCGGTTGTTCGGCGTGACCATGGCGGAACGCGGCGTGAGCCAGCTCGTATCGGTGGATTTGGCGGCCGCGGAAGCACTGCGCCAGACAGCCTGATAAGCCCGCCGGCACAAGGGTTTGATGCGAGTGTCGCACCCCGGCGTTTCCGCCTTGACAGGGTAGTGCCCCACCCCTACTTTCACGGCGCTTTTGGCGCGGAAACGGGTCGGTTTTGACGGGTGACGAGCCCATGAACGATCCGGAACCAGGTTCGGAAGAGGCGCGCTCGAAAGAGCGCCGGTCTAATCAGCCACCTTCGCTGTCGGATTTGCAGAAACGCCTCGACGCGGTTCGCAATGAAAGATCGGCAGCCAAGCGGGACGAAGAAGACCGGGCTGAAGACGCCGGACGTGCCGCCGCCATGAGCATCGCCTGGCGACTCGCGGTCGAGATCGTGGTCGCCCCGGCGATTTGCGGTGTCGTCGGCTGGTGGATCGACCGCTGGCTCGGCACCCGGCCGTGGTTTCTGGCGGGCTTCGTCCTGCTTGGTTTCGCCAGCGGCCTG
>DASQHM010000090.1:0-6236 GCA_035632095.1 Candidatus Cybelea sp.
GGCAACGATATTCGCAGGGCGTTTCTCGACTATTTCGCCAGGGCGGGCCACACCGTGCTGCCGTCGAGCCCGCTCGTGCCGCACAACGATCCGACCTTGATGTTCACCAACGCCGGCATGGTGCAATTCAAGAACGTGTTCACCGGCGTGGAGAAGCGTCCCTATACCCAGGCGGCGACCAGCCAGAAGTGCGTGCGCGCCGGCGGCAAGCACAACGATCTCGACAACGTCGGCTATACGGCCCGCCACAACACCTTCTTCGAGATGCTGGGCAATTTCTCGTTCGGCGACTATTTCAAGGATCGCGCCATCGAGCTCGCCTGGAACCTGGTGACCAAGGAATTCGGCCTGGCCAAGGACCGCCTCTGGGTCACGGTGTACCACGACGACGATCAGGCCTTCGATCTCTGGCGCAAGATCGCCGGACTTCCGGCGGACCGCATCGTGCGCATCGCGACGTCGGACAACTTTTGGGCCATGGGCGACACGGGACCTTGCGGTCCGTGCTCGGAGATCTTCTACGACCACGGTCCTCATATTCAGGGCGGACCGCCCGGCAGCGCCGATGCGGACGGCGACCGCTATACCGAGATTTGGAATCTCGTGTTCATGCAATACGAGCAGGTGACGAAGGAAAAGCGTGTCGCCCTGCCGCGCCCGTCCATCGATACCGGCATGGGGCTCGAACGCATCACGGCGGTGCTGCAAGGCAAGCACGACAGTTACGACACCGATCTGCTGCGAAGCCTGATCGAAGCCTCCGCCGAGGCGACGCGGACGGCGCCCGACGGGCCGCATGCGGTGTCCCATCGCGTCATCGCCGATCATTTGCGCGCCATAAGTTTCCTCATTGCCGACGGCGTTCTGCCGTCCAACGAAGGCCGCGGCTACGTCCTGCGCCGGATCATGCGCCGCGCCATGCGTCACGCGGAGATGATCGGCGCCAAGGAACCGCTGCTTTGGCGGCTGGTGCCGACGCTTACCGGCATGATGGGCCGGACCTATGCCGAGCTGGTCCGGGCGGAATCGCTGATCACGGAAACCCTGAAATTGGAGGAAACGCGTTTCAAGCAGACGCTCGAGCGCGGCCTGAAGCTGCTCGACGAGGAATTGGCGAAGCTGCCCAAGGGCGGCGCGCTGCCGGGCGAGGTGGCGTTCAAGCTCTACGACACCTATGGATTTCCGCTCGATCTCACCCAGGATGCCTTGCGTGCCCAGGGCCGCGTGGTCGATACGGCGGGCTTCGATGCCGCCATGGCCCATCAGCGCGCCGAGGCGCGCAAGGCCTGGGCGGGGTCGGGAGACGCGGCGACAGAGGCGGTCTGGTTCGAATTGCGCCAGGAGCTGGGCGCCACCGAATTCCTCGGCTATCAGACCGAAATGGCGGAAGGCCGCGTCGCCGCCATTCTGCAAGGCGGCCAGCGCGTCGCCTCGGCGGCGGCGGGGTCGGACGCCCTGGTGGTCGTCAACCAGACGCCTTTCTACGGCGAATCCGGCGGCCAGATGGGCGATGCGGGAGCATTGTTCACGGCGCACGGCGTCGAGTTTCGCGTCGCCGACACGCAGAAGAAGCTCGGCGATCTCTATGTGCATGTTGGCACGGTCGCCGGGGCTGCGCTCAAGGTGGGCGACGTGGTCGAGCTCCGCGTGGACGGCGCGCGGCGCACCAAACTCCGCGCCAATCACTCGGCCACGCATTTGCTGCACACGGCGCTGCGCCGGCGGCTGGGCGAGCATGTGACCCAGAAGGGCTCGCTGGTGGCGCCCGAGCGGCTGCGCTTCGATATCAGTCATCCGAAGCCGCTGGCCGAGGACGAAATCGCCGCCGTCGAAGCCGAGGTCAATGCGCAAGTGCTCGCCAACACCGAAGTCACCACGCGCTTGATGACGCCGCCCGAGGCGATCGAGGCGGGCGCGCTCGCGCTGTTCGGCGAGAAGTACGGCGATGAAGTGCGCGTCGTCGGCATGGGGCACAATTCGCAAGGGGCGGGGGAAAAGCCGTTTTCGGTCGAGCTTTGCGGCGGCACCCATGTGCGTCGCACTGGCGATATCGGCCTGTTCAAGATCGTCGGCGAGGGCGCCGTCGCCGCGGGCGTGCGCCGCATCGAAGCGCTCACCGGCGAGGCGGCGCGCGAATACTTGAACGAGCAGGAGCGCACGCTGAAAGAGGCGGCGGCCGTGCTCAAATCTCCTCCGGCCGGCGTGCCGGCGCGGATCGCGCAATTGCTCGATGAGCGGCGCAAGCTGGAACGCGAACTCGCCGATGCGCGGCGCAAGATGGCGACCGGCGGCGGCGGCGAATCGGACGTGCGCGACATCGCCGGCGTGCGCTTCGTCGCCCGCCGTCTCGATGGCGTGCCGGCCAAGGACTTGCGCGGCATGGCGGACGCGGTGAAGGGCCAGATAGGGTCGGGCGTCGTTGCGCTGGTTTCGGCGGGCGACGACGCCAAGGTCGCGCTGGTGGTCGCGGTCACCCAGGATCTGGTTGCGAGATACAGCGCCGTCGACTTGGTGCGCGTCGGCGCGGCCGAGCTCGGCGGCAAAGGCGGGGGCGGGCGGCCGGAATTCGCGCAAGCCGGCGGACCGGATGCGGCAAAGGCGGATGATGCGCTTTCCGCGATTGCCAAGGCGTTGGAGGCTTCGAGCAAGGCGGCCTGAAACGTGCCGGAAGTGCCGTCGCCGGCGGCGTGCGCGAGGGACTAAGCGATTGATGAAATATCAGTGGCGATGAAAAATCCGTGGCGATGACAAATACGTGGCGATCGTTCGCTTACGACTGTCTATCGGAGCGCGAACTCGATAGCCGCGGCCGGGCGCTCACCAATCTGTTTTTCATCGTCGTGATCGCGATTGCGGTTGCCGCGGCCGTGCTCACGACCCTGCCGAGCCTGACGCCGTTTCAGCATGCGGCCCTTCAGCGGTGCACCGAAGTGGCCACGGCGATTTTCGTCGTCGAGTATCTGTTGCGCATCTGGATCGCGCCGGAAAGCGATCCGCGCGGCAGCATCAACCCGTGGCCGTCGCGGTGGGCTTATCTGAGCTCGTTCCTCGGCGTCATCGATCTGATCGTGATTGCGCCTCGCGTGCTCGACCCGTTTCTGCCGGTCAGCCCGGATGCCGCGAACATCGCCGCCTTGCTGGCGCTGCTGAAAACCGCTCGCTATGCCTCGTCTTTGCCGCTGGTCGCCGCCGTCTTCCGCAACGAAGGCCGCTCGCTACTGGCCGGCTTGATGGTGTTGTTGGTGCTGCTGGTGCTGGTTTCGGGCGTGATGTACATGCTCGAGCGCGACGCACAGCCGACCACTTTCGCCAGCATCCCGCATACCATGTGGTGGGGTATCGTCACCATGGCGACGGTCGGCTATGGCGACATGACGCCGGTGACGCCGCTCGGCAAGATCTTCGGTGGGTTCGTCATGCTGCTGGGCATCGCCATGTTCGCCGTGCCGGCCGGTATTCTCGCCACCGGCTTCGCCAACGAGGTCCGCAAGCGGGACTTCGTGGTGACGTGGCACACCGTCGCCAAGGTGCCGCTGTTTGCCGCTCTCGATGCCACGCGCATCGCCGGCATCGCGCGGCTGTTGAAGACGCAGATCGTGCCCGCGCACCAGGTCATCGTCCGCCGGGGCGAGCCCGCCGACGCCATGTTCTTCATCATGTCCGGCGAGGTGCAGGTCGACCTGCAGCCGACGCCGGTACGCCTCGGCACGGGGCAATATTTCGGCGAGATCGCGTTGATCCGCGAGACATTGCGCACCGCCACCGTCATGACGTTGCGCGAATGCCAGCTTCTGGTGCTCGACGCCAAGGACTTCCGCGAACTGACCAGCCAGCATCCCGACCTGAAGGAAGCGATCGCCCGCGTCGCCGCCGAGCGCCTGCAGCAACGGACGAGCGAACCGCCGCCGCAGGAAGGGTAAGCTTACAGCCGTCGGCTATCAGCTAAGAGCCGAACGCTGATCGCCATAGGCCTGCTCAGCCTCACCCCATGGCGCGCTTCAGATTGCCGTCGATGGCGTCGAGGAATTTCGTCGTGGTCAGCCAAGGCTGCTTAGGACCGATCAGGATCGCGAGATCCTTGGTCATCTTGCCGCTTTCAACCGTGTCGATGCAGACGCGCTCCAACGTGCCGGCGAACTTGGCCAGGGCATCGTTGCCGTCGAGCTTGGCGCGATGCTTGAGCCCGCCGGTCCAGGCAAAGACCGATGCGATCGGGTTGGTCGAGGTCTCCTTGCCGGCCTGGTGCTCGCGGTAGTGCCGCGTCACCGTTCCGTGCGCGGCTTCGGCCTCGACCGTCTTGCCGTCCGGCGTCATCAGCACCGAGGTCATCAGCCCAAGCGAGCCGAAGCCTTGCGCCACCGTGTCCGACTGGACGTCGCCGTCGTAGTTCTTGCAGGCCCAGACGAATTTGCCCGACCACTTCAGGGCTGACGCCACCATGTCGTCGATCAGGCGATGTTCATAGGTGATGCCCGCGGCCTTGAACTTGGCGGCGAAATCGGCGTCGAACACCTCTTCGAACAGGTCCTTGAACCTGCCGTCGTAGGTTTTGAGGATCGTGTTCTTCGTCGAGAGATAGAGCGGCCACTTGCGCGTCAGCGCGTAGTTCATGCAGGCGCTGGCGAAGCCGCGAATTGAATCGTCGAGATTGTACATGGCCAGCGCCACGCCGCTGCCGGGGAAATTGAACACCTCGCGCACGATCGCCTCACCGCCGCCTTCCGGCTCGAAGCGCAAGATAAGCTTGCCCTTGCCCGGCACCTTGATGTCGGAGGCGCGGTATTGGTCGCCGAAGGCATGACGGCCGATCACGATGGGATCGGTCCAATGCGGCACCAGCCGCGGCACGTTCTTGCAGATGATGGGCTCGCGGAAAACCGTGCCGCCCAGGATGTTCCGGATGGTGCCGTTGGGCGACAGCCACATTTTCTTGAGATTGAACTCTTTGACGCGCGCTTCATCGGGCGTGATCGTCGCGCATTTCACCGCGACGCCGTGCTTCAGCGCCGCCTTGGCCGAATCCACCGTCACCTGATCGTTGGTCGCGTCGCGGTGCTCGATGCCGAGGTCGTAGTATTCGAGTTTGATGTCGAGATAGGGCAGGATCAGCTTTTCCTTGATGAAGCTCCAGATGATCCGCGTCATCTCGTCCCCGTCCATTTCGACCACGGGGTTCTTGACTACAATCTTCACCATTGGGATTCCTCGTCAGGGGCAGGTTGGGCGGCCGTAAAATAGCACCGGGTCGACGGGCCGCAAGTGAGTAAGGGACCTTGAGTCGCTTTGGACGGCGGAGGACGCGGCGGATCGGCTAGAACCGCCCGGACGCGCTGACCCGCGCAGGCTGCGGAGCCGCTTCGATCACCGGAATGACATCTTCGACGCGCTCGACGACGGTGAACAGCTGGTGCGTGGTGGCACGGGCAAACCCGGCTGCGATCGTATGGTCGATCAGCTTCAGCAGCGGCGACCAGTATCCGGCGTTGTCGACCAGCACGATCGGCTTGTCATGCAGGCCGAGCTGACGCCAAGTGACGATCTCGAAGGTTTCGTCGAGAGTGCCAAGGCCGCCCGGCAAAATGGCGAAGGCGTCGGCCAGCTCGAACATCATGTTCTTGCGAAAGTGCATGCTTTGCACGATGCGAAGCTCGGTCAAACCGGTATGGCCCACCTCGGCGTTGTTGAGGTGTTCCGGAATGACGCCGATCACTTCGCCGCCGCCCGCCATGGCGGCATCGGCGCAAATGCCCATCAAGCCGACCCGGCCGCCGCCATAGATCAAGCGCACGCCGTTTTCGGCGAGGATCCGGCCGAGGGTCGCGGCGGCCTGGCGATGGACGGGATCGACGCGATTGCTGGAGCCGCAGTAGACGCAGAGAGATTTCAGAATAGTCATCGTTCAAGGAATATAGGTAGATTTCGGCGACAAAACGGCAAAATCGACTGGCCCTCATGCCGCTGGGACCACGGGCCCCAGGACCACGGGATTGTGATCCCGCGGTTCCAGGAGGCCTATACTACTGTTCCGTCAGTTAACGTAGCGTAATGTCCAAAGTTCCCCGGGTGCCGGAATATTCGGGCTGGCCCGGTTGTCTACGTTCGGGAGCGGGAGCGCCCGGCCGATCCGGGCCCGCGCAACGGAAAAGGCGTCTCAAGCATGAAGTTTGGACCAGGCGTGATTGCCCTTGGCGTATTGGCGATAGCAAGTGCCGCGGCGGGCTTCGCCGCTGCGGCCG
>DASQHM010000091.1:0-10621 GCA_035632095.1 Candidatus Cybelea sp.
GCATTCGCGACGATCTCTTCGTGGTGCAGGCACGCTATGACAACGAAAATCAGTACTACCTGATCTTCGAGCGGATCACCGCAAGGGATTTCGAGCCATATCGCGCCAGTCCGAACTCGGCGATCGAAGATTTGGCCAAATCCTACAACGTCACGCTTGATGACGACCCCTCCGACGAGAATTCGTTCTCGTTGTCCGGAAACCGCGCCGACATCCTCAATTTTCTCCGCGCCCACCGTGATCTGAATTTCGTCTACTACGCGACCGGGCCGTAAGCGCCGCGCCTATCCTTCTCGTCACGCCGCGATAAGCACGCCATCCTGGAGCAGCACGCGCTGGTCCATGCGCTGGGCCAGTTCCGCGTTGTGGGTGGCGATGAGCGCCGCGACGCCCCGGTCGCGCACCAGATGCAGCAGCGCGGCGCACACGGTTTCCGCGGTGCGCATGTCGAGATTGCCAGTCGGCTCGTCGGCCAGCAGCACGTGCGGATCGTTGGCGACAGCGCGCGCGATGGCGACGCGCTGCTGTTCGCCGCCCGATAGACGCGCCGGCCGGTGATCCGCGCGTGCTGCGAGGCCGAGGCTGTCGAGAAGCTCTCCGGCACGCTTTTTTGCCGTTGCGCGGCCGCGGCCAGCGATGAGCTGCGGCAGCATGACGTTTTCCAGCGCCGAGAATTCCGGCAGCAGGTGGTGAAACTGATAGACGAAACCGACGCCGCGCCTGCGGACCAAGGTGCGCTGAAAATCGTTCATGCGCCCGCACGGCTCGCCATCGACCAGCACCTCGCCGCCGTCCGGTTTTTCGAGCAGGCCCGCGATGTGGAGCAGCGTCGATTTGCCCGACCCTGACGGCCCGAGCAGCGCCACCACCTCGCCGGAGCTCACGCCAAGGCTCGCGCCGCGCAACACTTCGAGGCGCGTGCCTGCCTGCACGAATGTGCGCACAATATTGCGCAAGCCCAAGCGCTCGCCGCCGCGTTCACTCATAGCGGAGCGCTTCGACCGGATCGAGCCGCGCGGCGCGCCACGACGGATAGATGGTGGCGAGGAACGACAGGGCCAAGGCCATGAGCACCACCAGCGCCACCTCGTCCGCCTGCACCTTGGCCGGCAAGGTCGAAAGAAAGTAGATCGTCGGGTCGAACAGCGGCGTGCCGGTCAGCGTCTGCAAAGCCTGACGGATGCTCTCGATGTTGAGCGAGAACGCGAGGCCGAGCGCAAAGCCGCTCAAGGTGCCGACCACGCCGATCAGCGAGCCGGCGATGAAGAAGATGCGCATGACGCTGCCCCGCGTCGCGCCCATGGTGCGAAGAATGGCGATGGCGCGGCCCTTGTCCTTCACCATCATGATCAGGCTGGAAATGATGTTGAAGGCCGCCACCACGATGATCAGGGTCAGGATCAGGAACATGACGTTCCGCTCCACGATCACCGCATTGAAGAAATTGGCGTAGGTCTGCTGCCAGTCGTAGACGCGCACCTTCGATCCGATCAGCATTTGAAGCTGCCGCGCCATCGATTGCGCACTGTCGGCGCTCTTCAGCATGACTTCGAGGCCGGTGGCCGCCTGGCCGGTCTTGAAATAGATCTGCGCCTGGTCGAGCGGCATGAAGACGTACCCGGAATCGTATTCGAACATGCCGACGTTGAAGGTCGCCACCACGCGATACGCCTGGATGCGCGGCACCCCGCCGATGGCCGTCGCCGTGGTTTGCGGCGAAATCAGGGTCAACCGGTCGCCGATGCGAAGGCCGAGGCGGTCGGCCAGGCGATAGCCCACCGCCACCGCATCGTCGCCCTGGAAGTCCTTGAGCGAACCGGCGGAAATGTTGTGCGCCACCAGCGTATCCGCATCCAGGTCCTTGGCCCGGATGCCGCGCACTTGCGCGCCGACGGCGCCGCCGTTGGCCGTCGCCATGACCTGGCCCTCCACCACGGGCGTCACCAGCACGACGCCCGGTACGCCCCGCACCTGGCCCGCAACGGCGTCGAAATCGGGAAGGACTCGGTTCACCCCCTGCACGGAGAGATGACCGTTGAGGCCGAGAATGCGGCTCAACAGCTCTTCACGGAAGCCGTTCATCACCGCCATGACGATGATCAAGGTGGCGACGCCGAGAGCGATGCCGAGCAGCGAAAACCAGGTGATGACCGAGATGAAGCCTTCCTGCCGCCGCGAGCGCAGGTAGCGGATCGCCATCGTCCATTCGAATGCTGAAAAGGGCATCGATCCGCCGGCCGGTCAGGATTTCGCGGTGAGTTTGCCGAGCGCGGCGTCGACGCTCAATTCGCTTTTCACGCCGGTGGCCCGGCGCTTGAGTTCGACCATGCCGGATTTGATCCCGCGCGGTCCCACGGTGAGCGCCCAGGGCAGGCCGATCAGGTCCATGGTGGCGAATTTCGCTCCGGCCCGCTCGTCGGTGTCGTCATAGAGGACTTCGACGCCGGCGGCGCGCAGTTTGCCGTAGATGTCCTCGCATGCCGCCGCGCAGGCCGCATCGTCGCGCTTCAGGTTTATCAAGCCGACGGCAAAGGGCGCGACGCTGTCCGGCCAAACGATGCCGTTGTCGTCGTGACTGGCCTCGATGATCGCGCCGACCAGCCGCGACACGCCGATGCCGTAGGAGCCCATGTGCACGGCGGCGTCCTCGCCGTCTGGTCCCGCCACCACCGCCCTCATGGGCGCCGAGTACTTGGTGCCGAAGTAGAAGATATGGCCGACCTCGATGCCGCGCGCTTCCAGCCGATGATCGCTCGGGATCGCGGCGAATTTGGCGGCGTCGTGCTTTTCGTCCGTGGCGGCGTAGCGGCTGGTCCAATGATCGACCAACGGCTGCAGGTCGCCCTCGTAGTCGGTGGCGCGGCCGAGCACGTCGAATTCGATCAAGTCCCGATGGCAATAGACCTGGCTTTCGCCGGTCTCGGCGAGAATGATGAATTCGTGGCTGAGATCGCCGCCGATCGGCCCGGTGTCGGCCGCCATCGGGATGGCCTTCAGGCCCATGCGGGCGAAGGTGCGGAGATAGGCGACGAACATCTTGTTGTAGGCGCGGCGGGCACCCGCCTGGTCGAGATCGAAGGAGTAGCTGTCCTTCATCAGGAATTCGCGGCCCCGCATGACGCCGAAGCGCGGCCGCACTTCGTCGCGGAATTTCCATTGAATGTGATAGAGCAGCTTCGGCAGCTCGCGATAGCTTTTGATCGCGTTCCGGAAGATTTCGGTGATCAGCTCCTCGTTCGTCGGACCGTAGAGCAATTCGCGTTCGTGCCGGTCGCTGATCCGCAGCATCTCCTTGCCGTAATCGTCGTACCGCCCGCTCTCGCGCCACAGCTCGGCCGATTGAATGGTGGGCATGAGCAATTCCTGGCATCCCGCCGCGTCCTGTTCCTCGCGCACGATCTGCTCGATCCGCTTGAGCACGCGAAAGCCGAGTGGCAGCCACGAATAGATGCCGGCGGCGGATTGACGGACCATTCCGGCGCGCAGCATCAGCCGGTGCGAAACGATTTGCGCTTCGCTCGGATTTTCCTTCAGCACCGGGAGGAAGTAGCGGGACAGGCGCATCGCGGACCTTTGCGGCCGATTCGAACCGCCTCTTTGTAGGCGCTGCGCCGTTCAATGGCAACGAAAGTCGGCCAGATTGTGGCCGCGGATTCGAGCGCCGGACGAGCCCCTAGCGGACGCCGGCCTTTCGGCAGGCCTCCGCGATATCGGCCGCGGCATCGTCGCTCACCGGCTGCCCGTTCAACGCGACCGCGCCGGTCTTCGGATCGACGGTCACGGTTCCCGTGTTGACGTACGACTGGCCGAGCTTCTGCGGTCCGGTGTTGCCGCCGGCCTGCGCAAGGTAGATCTGAAGATCGATGCGGATCTTGTCAGGAACGCCGGCGTTGCCGCCGCCGCTCATGTCTGCCGGCGCGACCGCGCGGCCCTGCACGTCCACGCCCGGCTTGTAGTTCACATCGGCATCGGGCACGTGGCGCACCAGGCGCTGGCAATCCGCCCTGTCGATCACGGCCGAAGGCCTGTCCGCCGCTTCGGCATGAGCGGCGACGATCCAGGCCAGGGCTGCGGCGATCGGCAGAGCAACGCGCATGGTCCGAGTCTCAACCAGCATGCTTAAGGAACTGTTGCCCGGCGCAAGGCGCGCGCCGCGAACGCCCCGAATGCCGCGTTATCCCAAAGGGGTGCTTGTCGCGCAGCGGGCGTTCCGGCACAGTCATCGAGGCAGGAGGCGCGCCCAATGCGCCCCTGGTTTGCGGGGGGAATCGGACACATGCTCGAGCGCTATTTCGGCTTGGGCGCGCACGGCACCACCGTGCAGCGCGAGATCTTGGCCGGTCTGACCACGTTCCTGACCATGGCCTACATCATCTTCGTCAACCCGGACATCCTGTCGAAAACCGGCATGAACCGCGACGCGGTTTTCGTCGCCACCTGTCTCGCGTCCGCCTTCGGCAGCTTCATGATGGGCCTGTATGCCAATTATCCGCTGGCGTTGGCGCCCGGCATGGGCCTGAACGCCTACTTCACCTTCACGGTCGTGCTGGGCCAGCACTATTCGTGGCAGACCGCCCTCGGCGCCGTGTTCCTGTCGGGCGTCCTGTTCTTCCTGCTCAGCGCCTTCAAGATTCGCGAATGGATCGTCAATGCGATCCCTATGTCAATGAAGCTCGGCATCGCCGCGGGCATCGGTCTGTTCCTGGCGATCATCGCCTTGAAGAATGCGGGAATCATCACGGCGAACCCGGCGACCTACGTCACCCTCGGCAACCTGAAGGACCCATCGACCATCCTCGCGGCGATCGGCTTCGTGCTCATCGTTGCGCTCAGCTATCGCAAGGTGCCGGGCGCCATCGTCATTGCCATCCTCGCCGTAACCATCATCGGCATGCCGTTCGGCCTGGCGCATTTCCAGGGAATAGCGTCGGCGCCGCCGTCGATCGCGCCCACGTTCCTGCAGCTCGACATCGGCGGTGCGTTGAAACTCGGCCTCGCCACCATCGTCTTCGCGTTCTTGTTCGTCGATCTGTTCGACAATACCGGCACGCTGATCGGCGTCGCGCATCGCGCGGGCCTTTTAGATGCGGAAGGCAAGTTGCCGCGCATCGGCCAAGCCCTTATCTCCGATTCCAGCGCCGCAATGGTCGGCGCGGCGCTCGGCACGTCGACCACCACCAGCTACATCGAGAGCGCCGCCGGCGTCGATGCGGGTGGCCGCACCGGGCTCACGGCCGTGACGGTGGCAATTCTGTTCCTGCTGGCGCTTTTTTTCGCCCCGCTCGCCGCCACCGTGCCGAGTTACGCGACCGCGCCGGCGCTCTTCTACGTCGCCTGTCTCATGGCGCGCGGCCTGAGAGAGCTGGACTGGGAGGATGTGACCGAATTTGTTCCCGCTGTGGTCGCGGCGGTAGCAATGCCGCTGACGTTCTCCATCGCGGATGGCCTCGGCCTCGGCTTCATCAGCTACGCCGCCATCAAGGTGCTGGCGGGCCGCTTCTCGGATATGAGCCCGGCGGTCTACATAATTGCGCTGGCATTTATCCTGAAAATTGCAGTTTCTTGACCAGACGGCGCAATTTTGGCTCGATTCCCGTTGCGTTCACGCAAGAATCCTAGTGACGAGGCAAATCCCGTAGCGTATTGTTTCGTCGCCAAAAATAAGGGCCACGCGTACCCTGATCAGGGTACCCAGGTCTAGGGAGGGAACGCGCCGGCAGCAGCAGGGGGAGATGCAGCGCCGGCACGCGATGAGACGAACCAACTGGGCGACGCTCTGAGCTGTTGCCGTACAAGACCCCGTTCGGGGTCTTGTCTTTTTTCGGCGAAGGTGCGGCAACGGCGATCCGGTTCAGCGAAACATTTCGTCGGCGCCGAACAGATCGTAATGGCGCACCGCCCAGAACGCGGCAAAGATCAGCGCGGCGATCCCGGTGGTGATGGCGAATTTCCAGAGAATGAGCGGCCGCACCGGCGCGCTCGACGCATGGCCCGGCTCAAGTGGCTGGTCGGCCTCGTGCGCGGTCTTCACGCCGAAGGGCAGCACCATGAACAGGACCATCCACCAGATGATCGCGTAGATCGCGACGTTGGTGTACCACGCCATGGCGCCCGCCCGCCTTTCGCGCGCCCGCTAGACCTGCTCCAGCTCGATCAGCGTGCCGGAGAAATCCTTCGGATGCAGAAAGAGCACCGGCTTTTTATGCGCGCCGATCTTCGGTTCGCCGTCGCCCAGCACGCGCGCGCCCTCGGCTTTCAATTTGTCGCGCGCGGCGATGATGTCCGCGACCTCGTAGCAGACGTGGTGGATGCCGCCCGAGGCGTTGCGCTCCAGGAAATTGGCGATCGGCGAATTGGCGCCGAGCGGATGCAGCAACTCGATCTTGGTATTGCCGAGATCGACGAAGACGACCGTCACGCCATGATCGGGCTCCGGCTGAGGCGCCGAGACCTTCGCCCCCAGCGTGTCGCGGTAGGTCGCCGCGGCAGCGGCAAGATCAGGCACCGCAATCGCCACATGGTTCAAACGGCCGATCATACGAAAGCCTCCTCTTTCTCGATGCGTCTCACATCGCCGTCGCTCAAGCGCACGATCTGCACGTCCGTCACCGGTTTGCGATCGGCGACTTGGCGAACCGCTTGCCGCACCGCGCGCCGCGCGGCCTCGGTCACGCGTTCGTCGTCGGCCCTGAAGCGCGGCGGCAGACGCCGCACCGCTTCGGCAACGTTCGCGACGGCGACGCGGGCAAGCTCGTCGCTCTCTCCCTGTGCCACGCCGTGCAGACTGACGCGCGGCGGCTCGATCAGATTGCCCAAAGCATCGAGCACCAGGACGGCCAGCGCCGCGCCGTTGTACATCAGCTTGCGCCGACGCTGCAGCACCTCGCCTTCGATCGGAATCAACGTCTGCCCGTCCACCGCCAGGCGGCCGGCCGGTACGCGGTCCAGCACTTTGGCGGGGCCAGGCGCCAGTTGCAAGAGATCGCCGTTGGCGAGCACCACCGCCTCGGGCACCTGCAGCGCGCGGGCCAGTCTCGCGTGCTCGACAAGATGGCGCGGCTCGCCATGCACGGGCACGGCGATGCGCGGGCGGATCCATTGGTACATCTGCGCCAATTCATCGCGCGCCGGATGGCCGGAGACGTGGACGAAATGATCCTTCTCGGTGATGACCTCCACCCCCGCCAGCGCCAGCAAGTTGTGAAGGCGGTAGAGCGTTCGTTCGTTGCCGGGAATGATCTTCGAAGAGAACACCGCCACGTCGCCGCCCTGCAATGTAACGTGCGAATGCTGGCCGCTCGCGATGCGCGCCATGGCGCCGCGCGTCTCACCCTGGCAGCCGGTGCAGAGCAGCAGCACCTTGTCGCGCGGCAAATAGCCGTAGTCGCGCTCGGACAACGGCGGCGGCATGTCGTGCAGATAGCCGCTCTCGCGCGCCGCCTCGGCGAACTTCCACAAACTGCGGCCGACCAGAACCAGATGCCGGTCCAGTGCTTCCGCCACTTTCGCCACGGTCTCGATGCGGGCGATGTTCGAGGCAAACGTCGTGACCACGATGCGGCCGGGCCGGTTGGCGAGCAATTCCCGCAGACTGTCGCGCACGGCGGATTCGGAACCGGATTCGCCGTGCCTGAACACGTTGGTGGAATCGCAGACCAGCGCCAGCACCCCGGCTTCGCCGTGGCGCATGAGCGTATCGGCGTCCGTGTTCGGCCCGACCAGCGGCCCGGGATCGAGTTTCCAATCGCCCGAATGCAGCACAGTGCCGGCCGAGGTTTCGATCGCCAACGCCTGCGATTCCGGGATCGAATGCGTGATGGAAATCGGCGTGACGGCGAAGGGTCCAAGGCGGAGTGTCTCTCCCGGCGCGTATTCTATGATTGGAACCTCGTTCTCCAGCGCGACGTCGGCGAGCTTGCGCCGCAGCACCGCGGCGGCAAATCGGCTGGCGTACACGGGACAACGCAACCGCGGCCAAAGATAGGGAACCGCGCCGAGATGGTCCTCGTGCGCGTGCGTGAGTACGAGGCCGACCAGGTTTTCGCGCTCGGACTCGATGAAACTCGGGTCCGGCACGATCAAATCCACGCCCGGCAAGGTTTCATCGGCAAAGGTCGTGCCGAGATCGACCATGAGCCATTTGCCGGCATGACCGTACAAGTTGAGGTTCATGCCGATCTCGCCGGTCCCGCCAAGCGGCAGGAACAGCAGAGCGTCGTGGTGTGCTGCGGATGCGGTCAAGCGCGTTTCGCCGCGTTCCGGCGGTAGACGTCGAGCAAGCCGCGCATGGTGATGTCCGGCTCCATGTGCTGGAACACGTCGGTGACGCCGGCGAAAAGCGGCGCGAGGCCGCCAGTCGCGATCACCGTCATCGGGCCGCCCCATTCCTTGACGGTGCGCGCAACGATGCCTTCGACCAAGCCGACGTACCCCCAGAACACGCCGGTCTGCATGCAGCCGAGCGTATCCGTTCCGATGACCTTCGGCGGCTTGGCGACCGCGATGCGCGGCAATTGCGCCGTCGCCATGTGCAGAGCTTCCAGACTGAGGTTCGGGCCCGGCGCGATGGCGCCGCCGCAGAAGTTTCCGTCTTCGTCCACCACGTCGAAACTGGTCGCCGTGCCGAAATCGACGACGATGGCCGGACCGGGATAAAGCACGTGCGCGCCGATGGCGTTGGCGAGGCGGTCCGCGCCCACTTCCGCAGGGCGATCGACCAGCGCCTTGATGCCGAGTTCGACCTTGGGGTCGCCGATCACGAGCGGTTCGCTCTTGAAGTATTCCCGGCACAAGAGGCGCAGGTTGAACAACGCCTGCGGCACCACGGTGCAGATGATGGTCGAATGGACGGTGTCGATACGCCGGCCCTTCAAGTGCATGAGCTGGGACAGCCATACCGCATATTCGTCCGCGGTTCGCGCCGCCTGCGTATAGATGCGCCATTCGTCGAGCATTGTCTCGCCGTCGTAGAGCGCGAATTTGGTGTTGGTGTTGTTGGCATTGATCGCGAGCAGCATGGCCGCCTCTCCGCTTGGATCTAGGCCGCGCGAAACACGTCGCCCGCGGCAACCCGGCGCCGGCCGCCATCCGGCGTCGCCAGCACGAGGGCGCCCGCCTCGTCGAGCGATTCAAACAACCCGACCAGCGTAGCATCGCCAAGCCGCACCCGCACCGGTTGGCCGAGCCCGTCGGCCCAGCCGAGCCAGGCGCTGCGCACGGCGCCAAAGCCTTCGTTGCGCCACCGCTCGAGCCAATGGGACATGCGCGCCGCATAGCGTTCGAGCACATGCTCGACCGATGCGGTGGCGCCGGCCGCCGCCAGGGAGGTAGCGGGGTATTCGATGCCCGCCGGCGCGCTCGCGACGTTTATGCCGACGCCGACGACCAGCCATTCAATTCCGGCGGCGCCGCTCCGCGATTCAAGAAGGATGCCGGCGCACTTGGCGCCGTCGATCAGCACGTCATTGGGCCATTTGCACGTAACCTTGCGCCCCGCGGGCACCAAGGCCGCAACCGCCTCCGCCACCGCGAGCGCGGCCACGAACGAGACTTGCGCCGCTTCCGCCACCGTTGTTCGCGGACGCAGGATGAGCGAGCTGTAGCAATTCCCATACGGCGATTCCCAGACCCGGCCGCGGCGACCGCGGCCGCTGCTCTGACGCCGCGTCCAGACCAGCGTGCCCGACGCGGCACCGGCTTCGGCGCGCCGTTTGGCTTCATCGTTAGTGCTGTCGACGTCGTCGAGCGGCACGAGCTCAAAGCCGGAAAGGATGACCGGCATGGTTCGGCTAGTCCGGCTCAGGGAAAAAGTGCGGCGGCGGCCGATTGGGCCAGGGCCAGCAACGGCGTCGGAAAGACGACGAACAAAGCCGTGAACAGCGTCGTCGCCGTCAGCACCACGGCGAGCTCGCCGCCGACGCCCCGCTCGAAAGGTTCCGCCGGTGCGTCGAAATACATCAGCTTGACGATGTTGAGATAGTAGTAGGCGCCGACCACGCTCGCCAGAACGCCGATCACGGCCAACGTATAGAGGCCGGCGTCAATCGCCGCCTTGAACACATAGAACTTGCCGAAGAAACCCGCGAGCGGCGGCACGCCGGCGAGCGAGAACATGAATATGGCCATGGCAAGCGCCAGCATGGGCCGCGACTTGGCAAGGCCGGCAAGATCGGAAACCTCCTCCACCATGGCGCCCTTGCGGCGCATGCAGAGAATGACGGCGAACGTCCCCATGGTCATGGCCAGGTAGATCGCGAGGTAGATCAATACGCCGCGCACCCCTTGCGCGGTTCCGGCGGCGAGGCCGATCAGCGCGTAGCCGACGTGGCCGATGGAGGAATAGGCCATCAGGCGTTTGACGTTGTGCTGTCCGATGGCGGCAAAGGCGCCAAGCGCCATGGAGGCGATGGAGAGCAGCACGATGATCTGGCGCCATTCGTCGGTCAGGTCGCCGAAGGGCGTCAGCATGGTGCGGAGGAACAGGGCGATGGCGGCGATCTTCGGCGCCACGGCGAAGAACGCCGTGACCGGCGTCGGCGCGCCTTCGTAAACGTCCGGCGTCCACATGTGGAACGGCACGGCGGCGCACTTGAAGGCCAATCCCGCCACCAGGAAAACGATG